>NZ_JAYURN010000133.1:0-73536 GCF_043756175.1 Flavobacterium sp. | reverse complement strand
ATTAAGTGAAAAGAAAACTGTAATTGTTGGACTCGATTTAAGAAAACCTAAAATTTTTCAAGATTTTCATCTAGAAAATACAATTGGAGCTGTAAATTACCTAATTGGCCAAAAAACACTAGAAGAGGTTACTCAAAAAACGCCAATCCCTTTTTTAGATTTTATTCCATCAGGGCCTGTTCCTCCAAACCCGTCTGAGCTAATTATGGGAGAAACCATGAAAGAAATGTTAGATGAACTGAAGAAAAAATATGATTATATAATTTTAGATACACCGCCAATAGGTTTGGTTTCTGATGCACTAGAATTAACTCCATATTGTGATGCTACACTATATATAGTTAGACAAAATGTAACCAAAAAAGACATGTTAACTTTGGTTAATAATAAACACAAACGAGGTGAGGTAAGCAATATAAGTATTGTTTTTAATGGCTTCGAGAATAAAGCAAAATATGGCTATGACTATGGTTACGGTTATGGTTACGGTTACGGAACTTATGCAGATGGTTATCATGAAGTAGAAAAACCGACTAGCCCGATTATTAATTTTGTAAAAAAAATATTTAAGAAATAATCAATGCAATTATCAAAACTTAAAATACTCATAACCGGAGGAGCTGGGTTTATAGGATCTAATTTGTGTGAATATTTTTTAGATAAAGGACAAAACGTCGTCTGCTTAGATAATTTTGCAACAGGAAATCGTTATAATGTAGAGCATTTATTGAGCAATAAAAATTTCACATTAATGGAAGGTGATATTCGCAATTATTCCGATTGTCAGAAAGCATCATTGGGTATCGATTATGTATTGCATCAAGCTGCATTAGGTTCAGTGCCAAGATCTATAATTGATCCCATAACAACTAATGATGTTAATGTTTCTGGATTTCTTAATATTTTATCAGCAGCCAAAGAAGCAAATGTAAAAAGATTCATATACGCCGCTAGTTCATCAACTTATGGAGATTCTGAATCTTTACCAAAAATGGAAGACTTTATAGGTAAGCCACTTTCGCCATATGCTATTACAAAATATATAAACGAATTATACGCCGATATTTTTAGTAAAACATACGGAATAGAAACTATTGGATTAAGATATTTTAATGTTTTTGGAAGAAAACAAGACCCAAAAGGTGCTTACGCAGCAGTAATTCCAAAATTTGTTCAGCAATTCATAAATTATGAAAGCCCAGTGATAAACGGAGATGGGAATTACTCTCGCGATTTTACCTACATAGACAATGTTATTCAAATGAATGAATTGGCCATGTTTACTCAAAATCCTGAGGCTGTAAATACAGTTTTTAATACCGCTTTCGGAGATAGAACAACATTAAACGATTTAATAAAAAATTTGCAAACAGAATTGTCTCAATTTGATTCTAAAATTGCTGATGTAAAAATAATTTATGGGCCAAACCGCTCAGGAGACATTCCGCATTCATTGGCAAGTATAGATAAAGCAAAGAATCTATTGGGTTACAATCCAAAATTCTCTTTGAAAGAAGGGCTTAAGGAATCCGTAAAATGGTACTGGGAGAATTTAAAATAGTTAAATTACAATGAAAATAGCAGTTATAGGATTAGGATATGTAGGTTTACCATTAGCAAGATTATTCGCTACAAAATACGACGTGGTAGGTTTTGATATTAATGCTAAAAGAGTTTCCGAACTTAATTCTGGTTTAGATGCCACTTTAGAAATTAGTAAAGACTTATTACAATCCGTTTTAAAAGCAGAAAACACAAATGAAAATGGGTTGTTTTGTTCCACAAATATTGATGATATAAAAGATTGTAATTATTATGTAGTTACTGTTCCAACTCCAGTAGATAAAAATAATAAACCAGATTTAACACCACTTTACAAATCGAGCGAAGCAGTAGGAAAGGTTTTGAAAAAAGGAGATATTGTTATTTATGAATCAACAGTTTATCCGGGTGTTACCGAAGAAGAATGTGTGCCTGTTTTAGAGAAAGTAAGTGGATTGAAATTTAACGTCGATTTCTTTGCGGGTTATTCGCCAGAGCGCATCAATCCGGGTGATAAAGAACATACAGTCGAAAAAATACTAAAAGTAACTTCAGGGTCTACACCAGAAATTGGGATTAAAGTAAACGAATTATATAAATCGGTCATTACAGCAGGAACACATTTAGCCCCAACCATTAGAGTTGCCGAAGCAGCAAAAGTAATTGAAAATTCACAACGTGATATCAATATTGCTTTTGTAAATGAATTGGCTAAAATATTTAATGTTCTAGGAATAGATACCCAAGATGTTTTAGAAGCTGCAGGAACCAAGTGGAATTTTTTGCCATTCAAACCAGGATTAGTAGGAGGACATTGCATTGGTGTCGACCCTTATTATTTGGCACAAAAAGCACAAGAAATGGGTTATCACCCAGAAATTATTTTGGCAGGAAGACGACTCAATGATAGTATGGGCGAATATGTGGCTTCTCAAGTAGTGAAACTGATGAGCAAAAAACAAATTACTATCAATAATGCTGAGTTGTTAATGTTAGGAATAGCATTCAAAGAGAATTGCCCTGATGTCAGAAATACAAAAATTGTAGATGTAATTTCGTCATTAAAAGAATACGGAATAAACGTTACAATATATGATCCTTGGGTAAATCCTGCGGAAGTTTCACATGAATATAATTTGCAAACAACAAGAGATTTGCCAACAATTAAATTTGACACCATCGTTTTAGGAGTTGCGCACAATGAGTTTTTGTCTTTAGATTTTAAATCTTTACAAAAAGAAAATTCAATATTATATGATGTTAAAGGGATTTTAGGCAATCATGTCGACGGAAAACTTTAATTTTATAAACTTTTTATAATAATCTTATTAAATGAAAATAAATTCTATTTGTTGTATCGGAGCAGGTTATGTGGGAGGTCCTACTATGGCTGTGATTGCGCAAAAATGCCCAAATATAAAAGTTACTGTTGTCGATCTAAATGAGTCGAGAATTGCCGCTTGGAATGATATTAACCTAGAAAATTTACCAGTTTACGAACCAGGATTAGATAAAGTAGTTGGCGAAGCTCGTGGTCGAAACTTGTTTTTTTCGACCGAAGTCGAAAAAGCGATTGATGAAGCTCAAATGATTTTTATTTCAGTAAATACACCCACTAAAAATTACGGAGCAGGAAAAGGAATGGCTGCCGATTTAAAGTATATTGAATTGTGTGCGCGTCAAATTGCTCGTGTTTCTAAACAAGATAAAATTGTTGTCGAAAAATCGACTTTGCCAGTTCGAACTGCAGAAGCCATCAAAAACATATTAGATCATACAGGGAATGGAGTTCAGTTTCAAATACTTTCAAATCCAGAATTTTTAGCAGAAGGAACTGCGGTAACAGATTTACACAATCCCGATCGTGTGCTTATAGGTGGTGAAGATTCAGAAGCGATTAAATCCTTGGTAGATATTTATTCAAATTGGGTTCCCGTAGAAAAAATATTAACCACTAATGTTTGGTCTTCAGAATTGTCTAAACTAACAGCTAATGCTTTTTTAGCACAAAGAGTATCATCAATAAATGCAATATCAGAACTCTGTGAAAAAACAGGTGCTGATGTTTCGGAAGTATCCAAAGCTATCGGAATGGATGCCAGAATAGGTTCAAAATTTCTAAAAGCCTCCGTTGGTTTTGGGGGTTCTTGTTTTCAAAAAGACATTCTAAATCTCGTTTATATTGCAAAATCGTATGGTTTGCATGAAGTTGCCGATTATTGGGAACAAGTGGTTATTATGAATGACCATCAGAAAAATCGTTTTTCTAGAAATATTGTACAAACATTATACAATACCATTTCGGGGAAAAAGATAACGCTTTTGGGTTGGGCCTTCAAGAAAGATACTAATGATACCAGGGAATCTGCGGCTATAAATATTGCTCAGAATCTAATTGCAGAACAGGCAAAAATTACTGTTTATGATCCTAAAGTTTCTGAAAAACAGATAAATGAGGATTTAATTAATTTAGATGAAAATCAACTTAAATTAGTACAAGTAAATCAAGATCCATACGAAGCATGTCATCAATCTCACGCCATTGCAGTTCTGACTGAATGGGACGAATTTAATACTTACGATTGGCAAAAAATATATGATAATATGCTAAAACCAGCCTTTGTTTTCGATGGGAGAAATCTTCTAGACAAAAAACAGATGACAGAAATAGGATTTACTTATATTGCAGTAGGAAGTTCAAATTTATAAAAAAATGAAAAATATATTAATTACAGGAGGGGCAGGATTTATTGGCTCACACGTTGTTAGAAGATTTGTGCAAAATTATCCAAATTATCATATTTATAATTTAGATGCTTTGACATATGCAGGAAATTTAGAGAATATAAAAGATATCGAAAACTACTCCAATTATACTTTCGTAAAAGGAGATATTGTCGATGAAAGTTTTATAAACGATTTGTTTGCAAAATATAATTTTGTAGGTGTTTTGCATTTGGCGGCCGAATCTCATGTAGATAGATCGATAGAAGATCCATTATCTTTTGTAAAAACAAATGTTATTGGAACAATGAATTTGCTAAATGCTGCTAAAAACCTTTGGAAAGGAAATATGGAAGGCAAACGCTTTTACCATATTTCTACTGATGAGGTTTATGGTTCACTTGGAGCCGAAGGTTTGTTTGCTGAAACCACTTCGTATGATCCAAATTCTCCATATTCTGCTTCAAAAGCAAGTTCGGATCATTTTGTAAGAGCTTATGGCGAAACTTACGGTTTGCCTTTTGTGTTGACTAACTGTTCGAACAATTACGGTCCTTTTCATTTTCCAGAAAAATTAATTCCGTTATTCATCAATAATATTATCAATAATAAACCGCTACCAGTTTATGGTGATGGAAATTATACACGCGATTGGTTGTTTGTAAAAGATCACGCTCTTGCTATCGATTTGGTTTTTCATGAAGGAAAAAATCATGAAACTTATAATATTGGCGGTTTTAATGAATGGAAAAATATTGATTTGGTTAAATTACTTTGCAAAGTAATGGACGAAAAATTAGGTCGTTCAGAAGGCGAATCATCAAAATTAATCACTTACGTAAAAGACCGTCCGGGTCACGATTTGCGTTATGCAATTGATGCTTCCAAAATCAATACCGAATTGGGTTGGAAGCCAATCGTAACTTTTGAAGAAGGATTAGAACAAACCATCGATTGGTATTTAAGTAATACCGATTGGTTAAACAATGTGACTTCGGGAGAGTACGCCAACTACTATAAGAAACAATATAACTAGACTATCTTAGACTTCTTAGATTTTTAGACCATTTAGTAGAATGGTGTCTAAAAATCTAAGAAGTCTAAAAATCTAAGAAGTCTAAAAATCTAAATTATGAAAGGAATAATACTAGCAGGTGGTTCAGGAACAAGATTGCATCCACTAACACAAGTAGTGTCAAAACAATTGTTACCAATTTATGACAAACCGATGATTTATTACCCGTTATCGGTATTAATGTTAGCAGGAATAAAAGAAATTTTAATCATATCAACACCACAAGATTTACCCAATTTCCGACGATTGTTTGGCGACGGAAGCCAAATAGGATTGAAACTTTCGTATATAGAACAACCATCTCCTGACGGATTAGCACAAGCATTTATACTTGGCGAAGGATTTATAGGCGACGATGATGTATGTTTAGTACTTGGAGATAACATTTTTTATGGGTCTGGCTTGCAAACCTTACTAAATAATGCCGTAGAAATTGTAACCAATAAAAAAGAAGCAACCGTTTTCGGATATTATGTAGATGATCCAGAGCGTTACGGAGTAGCAGAGTTTTCTGAAGACGGGAAAGTATTAAGCATTGAAGAAAAACCCGAAAACCCAAAATCTAATTTTGCGGTAATAGGTTTGTATTTTTACCCAAATTCGGTAGTAAATATTGCAAAAAATGTAAGACCATCACATCGTGGAGAGCTTGAAATTACAACCGTAAACCAAGAATATCTGGAAGATAAAAAACTAAATTTGCAACTGATGGGTCGTGGATTTGCATGGCTTGACACAGGAACACACGAATCACTTACTGAAGCAACTGAATTTGTAAAAGCAGTAGAAAAACGAACAGGACTAAAAATTGCGTGTATAGAAGAAGTCGCATACAGAAAAGGCTTTATAAATAAGGAACAATTTGTAAATACCGCTACTAGTTTAGGTAAAAGCAGTTATGCAGATTATTTAAGAAAAATTTCTAAATAAAACGATTTTGTTTAAATCAAATAGTATGGAAACTTTTATAATAGATTTGCCAAAAATTCAAGACGAAAGAGGAAATTTAACTTTTCTTCAGTATCCTAGTCAAATTCCTTTTAATATTCAAAGAGTTTTCTGGACATATGATGTACCAGGAGGAGGAATTAGAGGGGGACACGCATATTTAAAACAACATGAAATTGTAATTGCTCTTAGTGGAAGTTTTGATGTTGTTGTTACAAATCCAGACGGGACAACAACAAAATTTTCTTTAAACAGAAGCTACTATGGTTTATATTTACCACCAAAAACATGGAGGCATATAGAAAACTTTTGTACAAATGCGTTAGCATTACATGTTTCTAGTGAGGTTTTTTCAGAGGAGGATTATATAAGAGATTTCGAAATATTAAAAGAATTTTAATATGATTAAAATAGCAAGTGTTTTCGAATGTAATATCATTCATTTGAGTAAAATAGGTGATAGAAACGGGCATATAACATCTATAAATAGTGCTATTGATTTTCCATTTCCTATTAAAAGAATTTTTTACCTTTATGATATTCCAGGAGGAGAATCAAGAGGAGCTCATGCCCATAAAGAATGTCATCAGTTTTTAATTGCTACCAGTGGTAGCTACGAAGTTCTTTTAGACGACGGTAAGACTAAGCGACAAGTTTTACTAAATAGACCCGATATAGGTTTACATATTCCACCAGGTATTTGGGCTTCAGAAATTAATTTTTCTGCAGGAAGTATATGTTTAGTATTAGCTTCACATGAATATGCAGAAGATGATTATATAAGAAGTTATGAAGATTACTTAAAAAATATAAAATAAATAAAATATTATGATTATAATAACCGGAGCATCTAAAGGAATTGGTAAATATTTGTGCGAAGAATATGCAAAAAAAAATGAAACTATTATTGCAATATATAATTCAACTAAAATAGATATAATAAATAAAAATATTAAGAGTTACCAATTAAACACAACAAAACATGCAGATGTTTTAGATTTAATTGAAAGCGTAAAACCGGAATTAAAAAACATTACATTAATAAATTGTGCTGGAATAAATTATAACTCATTTGCACACAAGGCGGATATACAAAAATGGGCTGAAGTGATACAAGTAAACTTAATAGGCACTTTTAATATGATAAGTTCTTTACTTCCTATAATGAGAGAACAGTCTTTTGGAAGAATCATTAATTTTGGTTCGGTAGTTGCAGAAATGCCTTCGCCAGGAATTAGCGCATATGCAGCCTCAAAATCGGCACTTTTTGGAATGTCTAAATCTATTGCCGTAGAAAATGCAACAAAAGGAATAACTATAAACACAGTAAATTTAGGCTATTCAGAATTAGGAATGATTAGCGAAGTGCCCGATAAATTTTTAGAAGAAATAACAAAACGAATTCCTTCAAACAAACTTTGTAAACCTTCAGACATATTTAATACAATTGAATATTTGCGGAATACAGAATATATAAACGGTGCACAAATTAATATAAACGGTGGAATTATATGATTTTAAAATTAATTAAAGCAAGAGAAGAAATACTATATCATTATTCTCAATATAGTTTTTTACCAAATGCTAATAAAGCAAAAATATTCAGCCACACTATTTTAAACGAAATAGAACATTTCTCAGAGGACGAAAACATAAAAAAAATCGAAATAGAACAAGACGGTTTTAATCACATTTTTTTTGTTAAATTTCTAGAGTGGGACACAAATTATTTTAACTTATCGACCTATAAGTTATTGTATGTTTTGTATGAACATAGAAATTATGCAATACTAAAAAAAGCAGTAAACAATTTTGTAAAGGAATTTTTTAATAAGAAAGGAACTTATTGTTTTTCTGAAATTCCAAGTGAAGATATTTTTACAATACAAGCTTTAAACGAAGCAGGATTTAAACTTGTAGAAAACAGACTAACCTACTATTTAGATCTAAATAAATATAATTATGAAAGATTTGCAGTACGATCTGCAAATAATAGTGACATAATAAATCTAAAAAGAGTAGCCAGAGAAATGAGAAATGATTATGATCGATTTCACGCGGAAACAATTTTTGATGTTAAAAAAGCCGATGAATTTTTAGCCACTTATATTGAAGAATCAATAAAAGGCTATTCTGATTATGTAATGGTCCCAGCCGAAAAAGGCATTCCATCAGATGCTTTTTTAACCGCAAATTATCAAAAAAAAGATTGGGAATATATAGATGAAAAAATTTCCAAAATGGTGCTATCAGCCGTATCTTCAGAGACATGCAAAGGATGGTATCTAAAATTAATTAGTGAAATGGCGTTTCATTTAAAATCGATTGGAGTAAATTATGCTTTTATGCATCCAGCAACAACAAACAGAGCAGTAATTCACACCTATGAAAAACTAGGGTGTAAGTACGGTAAATGTGTACATATATTAACCTATACGTTATGATTAAATTTTTAGACTTACAAAAAATAAATGAGCAATATGCAAAACAAATAAAGCAAGCAACGTCTGATGTAATAGACAGCGGTTGGTATTTGTTAGGAGAGCAAATAAATCAATTTGAAAAAGGATTAGTTCAGTTTCAAGAAGGAGGAAATGCAATTGCAGTAGCAAATGGATTAGATGCTTTGCGCTTAATTTTTAAAGCTTATCTAGAGACAGGAGTTATGCAAGAAAAAGACGAGGTTATTGTGCCAGCAAACACCTATATAGCATCAATACTTGCAATTACAGACAATAATCTAACACCGGTATTGGTCGAACCAGACTTGGAAAACTATAATTTAGACTTAAATCAAATAGAGAGCAAAATAACTTCAAAAACCAAAGCTATTATGGTAGTTCATTTATATGGAAGGGTTTGTTGGAGTGAGCAGCTAGAAAAATTAGCTGAAAAATATAATTTAAAAATAATAGAAGATAACGCTCAAGCAATTGGAGCAAGATGGAACGGAATAAGAACTGGTAATTTAGGAGATGCTGCTGGCTTTAGTTTTTACCCAGGAAAAAACTTAGGCGCTTTAGGCGATTCGGGTGCAGTTACAACAAAAAACCCTCAACTGTCACAAGTTATTAGAACTTTGGCAAACTATGGCTCATCAAAAAAATATGTTAACGATTATCAAGGGTTAAATAGTCGAATGGATGAAATTCAGGCCGCAATATTAAACGTAAAACTTCCTTATGTTGATATAGAAACAAGACGAAGACAAGAAATTGCAGCATATTATTTAAACAACATAAAAAACAAAAAAATAACTCTTCCAACAACAGGAAAATCAAACGAACATGTGTGGCATCTTTTTGTAATTTTAACAGAAAACCGCGACAAATTGCAAGCATATTTATTAGAAAATGAAATTCAAACCTTAATACATTATCCTATTCCGCCACATAAACAAAAATGCTACCCCGATTTTAATTCGTTATCATTACCAATAACAGAAAAAATACACAATCAAGTTATAAGTTTGCCAATTAGCCCAGTAATGGATGATTATGAAGTGCAAAAAGTGGTGGAGATTATAAATCAATTTTAACTATTTTGAGGCTAATAAAAACATCTTTTTTTTCTGCCATAATAACAATTATTAAAATTGCGTCAGGCTTTATAGCCAACAAAGCAGTTGCGATTTTTGCAGGAACCGCAGGGATAGCCGTTGTTGGAGCATTTACCAATTTTTTATCTATTTCATTGGTCTTTGCAAATGGCGCTATCAATACGGGAGTCATAAAATATGCCGCTGAAATTGATGAAGAAGTACAGCAAAAAAAACTATTTAGCACAGCTTTAAAAATAACAGTTTACTGCTCAATATTTATAGGCATTTTATTGTTGCTATTTGCCCCTTTTTGGTCTAGGCTAATTTTTACAAAAAACCTATACCCTGGACCAATTAGAGCACTAGGACTGGCTATCGTTTTTTATGCAATTAATGTTTTGTTAGTTTCAATTTTAAACGGATTAGGGCAAATTAAAACATATACAATCGTAAATGCTATTGGAAGTATTGTAGCACTGATAATGACGGTTTTATTAGTTTATTTTTATCAAATTCAAGGTGCTTTATACGCATTAGTTTTGTCGCAAGCAATTGTTTTTTTTGTAACATTAGCCATCTTGTTAAAAGAAAAATGGATTGGTTTTTCCTATTTTAATCAAAAATTTGACATAGAAACGGCAAAAAAACTCAGCCATTACAGCTTAATGGCAGTCGTATCAGCAATGACAGTACCATTATCCCAAATAGTTATAAGAAACCACCTTATTGCAAATTTCGGAATCGACCTTACAGGTTGCTGGCAAGGAGTAGTTCGTATATCAGATGCCTACCTAATGCTAATTACAACATCTTTAGCCACCTATTTTTTACCTAAATTATCATCATTAAAAACAAATGTAGAATTAAGAAAAGAAATATTAAAAGGATATAAATTAATAATTCCATTTGTATTTATGGGGTGTTCATTCATATACTTTTTTAGAGCATTTATAATTAGTATATTGTTTACACCTGAATTTAAAACAATGGAGAACTATTTTTTTTGGCAATTAATAGGGGACTTTTTTAAAATGGCTTCCTGGATTCTAGCCTACATTATGCTAGCCAAAGCAATGACAAAAATGTATATTATAACAGAAATTTTATTTACCCTAATATATATTACTTTAGGGTTTTATTTAACAAGTATTTTTCAATTGCAAGGAATTGTAATGGCCTATGCAATAAATTACTTTTTGTATTTTATATTTATGATTGTTCTATTTAGAAAATTATTATTTAAAAATAATGAAATCACATAAGTTTTATATATAGTTTTATGAAAGTATTGTTAGTTGGAGAGTATAGTGGTTTGCATTTTAACCTTTACGAAGGCTTGTCTCAGTATAAATACTTGACTGTAGATTTGATGAGCGATGGCGACGGGTTTAAGGGTTTTGGCAGAAATATAGATATTAAAGGCTATACTACAAACAAAATTATGTACACAATAACTCGCGTTTTTAAAGAAATAGTTACCGTTTTGTTTTTGCCAAAATACGATATAATTCAAATAATAAATCCTTTGGTTTTTTCAAGGTTTGGTCCTTCACTTTTTCTTATGTTTTGCTTAAGAAAGAAAGCAAAAAAAATAGTACTTCTTGCAGTAGGGGATGATTATTATTATTGGAAATCATACAGGGAAAATAAATTTAATTATTCACCACACAAAGATATTCTTAAAATAGATAAAAAAACAAGTAAAGATGTTTGGGAGTCCAAAAGATTACAAATATTAAATAACTATGTGGTAAAAATTTGCGACGCTATTGTTCCAGGCGCATCAGACTATGTAGTAGGATATATTGGAAATGAAAAATTAAAAAGCATTATTAAATTTCCAATAAACATTGAAAAAATTATAATTCATAAAATAAATATAGAAAAAAACGACAGTAAAATTAAAATTTTGCACGGTGTTCAAAAAGGAAGAGAAGGTTTTAAAGGGACACATTATGTTGATCAAGCAATGAATGAAATTTTAAAAAAGCATTCAGAAACAGTAGAATATATAAGGCCAGTAAGTGTTCCGTTTAATGAATATATAAAATTGTTAGGCGAGGCAGATATTGTAATTGATCAGGTAAATTCGCTAGAAGCAGGAATGAACGGATTGTTTTCATTAGTTATGGGAAAAATTGTGGTAGGAGGAAATGAAGACATCCTAAACCTAAACCCCGAAATTAAATCGCCCGTATTCAATATCACACCCAATGTATCACATATTGTCGAAGTTATAGAAAAACTCATTGCTCGTAAAAATGAATTTAAAATACTTTCACAAAAATCACAAGAGTATGTAGAAAAAATACATTCACACATAAAAATAGCAAAGGAATTTAAAGAACTTTACCAAAAAATATAAACAATATGAGATTGTTAATTATTAGTATATTCATTTACTTTGTTAAAAATTTAAATTAATATTTGGTTATTTATTAGAAAAAAATACATGAAACTAGTTACAGTCGGAATCCCATTTTATAACACCGAAGCATATATAGAAAATTGTGTGCAATCGATTTTAAATCAGAGTTATAAAAACTTAGAAATAATACTTTTAGACGATGGCTCAAAAGACAACTCATTAGAAATAGTTAAAAAATTTAATGACCCAAGAATAAAAATAATTTCCGATGGTGAAAATAAAGGACTAATTTTTAGATTAAACCAATTAATAGATATAGCCAAAGGAGAATATTTTGCAAGAATGGATGCAGATGACGTTATGTTTCCCCAAAGGATACAAAAACAGTTAGAAATACTAGAAAAACAATCTAATGTAAATGTTGTACACTCTGACGCAGTAAGCATCGACGATAAAAACAAAATACTAGGATATAGAAACTCAGCCTCGATAAATACGCCACAAGATATTTTAGACAGAAAAGTCCCTATTCATCCCACTGTTTTTGCAAAAACAAGTTGGTTTAAAAAATACCATTATTCAAAACAATACCATTGGATAGAAGATTTTGAATTGTGGAATAGGTCATCTAAAGAAACTATTTTTTATAATATTAAAGAACCGTTGTTGTTTTATAGAGAAATAAGTCAAAATAATAGTAAAAAATTTTTAGCATCACTTCCTAGTAAGCGATTGTTTATGAAAGACTATAAATTACCATTTTCTTACTCATTAAACTTTATTTACATAAACTATTTAAAATTTATGTTTTATAAAATTCTAGAAATTCTAAATTTAGAAAACATTGCCATAAAACATCGTTTTAAAGTCATGGAAACTAAAGAGTATGAAAAATACAATACAATTCTTCATGACCAATGCATTACTAAATAAAGATTACAATTCTTCAAATTGAAGCAAATGGATTATCAAAATTATTATTTAATTACTTACCTTTTTTCTGCTTTTATAGCATTGTTTTTTGCAATAGATTATAGTCTCAAAAACAATAAAGGCGTAAATTCTAATATAATATTGGTATTGTTTTTTGTATTTAGTTACACATTGGTTTTTGGTTTTAGAGAATATTCAATAGGTTCAGATACAACTATGTATCTTGACGCTTTCAAGTATAATACTATTCAAGACGCAAAAGATGTTGGTTTTGCAGTTTTAGCAAAAGCAGTGTCTTTTTTTACAAACGAAAGGGGCTACTTTATCATTATAGCGTTTTTATACACTTCAATTTTAGGACTAGCATTTTATTATTTTGAAAAAACTAAAATGTATCTTTTGTTTTTTACTTTTACCAGTATGTTTTTCTTCGAGTCATTTGGTATCAATGTTGTTCGTCACGGCCTAGCATCAGTATTATTGTTGCTGTCTATAGTTTTGTTTTTAAATAAAAAAAATATAAAAGCAAGTATTGCCATATTATTGGCGGTTTCATTTCACGCCTCTATTGTTACTCCCTTCCTGTTTTGGCTTGTTACTAAAAAAATAACATCAATAAGATTTGTTTTTGCAATTTTTTTCGGAACTATTGTATTATCTTATTTAGGGTTTGGTATTAATTCAATAACTGATGTAATTCCTGTACTTAATATGTTTTTCAAAGACCGTTTTGATAGCTATTTTGATATGCCAGATTGGTTAGATTATACCATTGGTTTTAAATTGTCTTTCGTGTTGTTTAATTTGTTTTTTGCAATACTCGGTTATAAAATACATAATAATTTTTCGGATTTAATCGAGCAAAAAAAATATTTAAGATTTTTAAATAGTTATTTGCTCAGTAGTTCTTTCTTTTTTATGAGTTTTTATGTCGCTTTTTCTGATAGAGTAGGTGCTTTATCTTGGATTTTTATACCATTCTTACTAGAGCCATTATTAGATAAGCAACGCTATAAGTATGGGGCAATAGTTTCAGTTGTATTGTGTTTTTTTATATTTGTTTTTTTCTATAATACAATTAGAACAGTTTAAGGAGTATAAATCATAAATTTGCATTATGAAAAAGAAAATTTGTTTTATTGTATCATCGCCATTAACAGCGAAAGCATTCCTTTTAAAGCATTTTGAAATGCTCTCTAAAGATTATGAAATTTCCCTTGTTGCTAATTTTGAAAACGAAGATTTAGCTGCCTATAAAGATTTACCACTAACAAATATTAAATCAATAAATATTCATAGATCTATAAATATAATTCAAGATGTAAAAGCTCTTTTTGACCTAATGAATTATTTAAAAAAAATGAATTTTGATGCCATACATACAGTTACTCCAAAAGCAGCTCTGTTAGGTATATTAGCAGGGAAATTGGTTGGGGTTAAAAATAGAATACACATATTTACAGGGCAGGTTTGGCATACTAAAACGGGATTGTTTAAAAAGATCTTAATGATCCTAGATAAAATAATTGTAAAATGTGCAACAATTATCTTAGTAGATGGTCAATCACAAAGAAAGTATTTAATTGATAACAAAATTGTTGAAGAAAATAACTCTTATGTATTAGGAAAAGGTTCTATTAGCGGAGTAGATACATCCAGATTTATTCCTGATGATGATTCTAGAACTCAAATGAGAAATATCCAGAATTTGCATAAAGATGAGATAGCTTTTATGTTCTTGGGGAGGTTTAATGTAGATAAAGGACTACTTGATTTAGCTCATGCTTTTAAAAAATTAAGAAAAGAAAATAACAATGTTAAATTACTTTTAGTTGGTTTTGATGAAGAAAATTTAGAATCTCAAATAAAAGAAATTATAAATGATGATGAAGCTATTATTTTTACAGGCCCTACGGCCAAACCACAAGACTATCTTCAAGCAGCAGATGTATTTTGTTTGCCAAGTTATCGTGAAGGATTTGGAACAAGTGTTATTGAAGCTTCGTTAATGAAACTACCAATAATTTGTAGTGATACCTACGGATTAATTGAAACCATTGTTGAGAATGAAACAGGTTTGCGACACAAGGTGGCAGACAGAGATTCTATCTATACTCAAATGAAAATTTTATCAGACAATGCAGACATGCGAAAAAATTATGGAGAAAATGGCTCGTGTTATGTAAAAAAATATTTTTCGGCAGAAATAATTTCACAAGAATGGGTAGCCTTTTATAAAAACACACTTTCTTAAAAAATAGTATAATATGAAAGTAGCCATTACAGGAGCCACAGGATTTATAGGTAAATTATTAGTTCAAAAACACCTTGATTTAGGTGATGAAGTAATTATTTTATCTAGAAAGGAAAAATCAAATATTGAGTTTTATGATAAAGTAAAGTTACATTATGGTGATTTGTCAGATGCGAATTCATTACAAAATTTTTTAAAAGATATTGATGTGTTGTATCATTGTGCGGCAGAAATTCGTGATGAATCTAAAATGAAATTAATCAATGTTAAAGGGACAAAAAACTTAATTAAAGCTGCTTCTGGAAATATAAAGCATTGGGTTCAGTTAAGTAGTGTGGGGGTTTATGGTCCAATCTATTCTGGGAATGTTAAGGAAGAACAACATTATGATCCAATAAATAAATATGAAAAAACAAAACTGGAATCAGATTTGTTAGTACTTGAAGCTAGTGAAAACAGCAACTTTACTTATACACTTGTAAGACCTTCCAATGTTTTTGGTTCAGAAATGAGAAACGAATCACTTTTTCAATTAATAAAAACTATCGAAAAAGGCTTTTATGTTTTTGTAGGATCTAAAGGAGCTTCGGCAAACTATGTCCCAGTCGAAAATGTTATTGAAGCAATTTATTTATCAGGAACTCAGCTAAATGCAAAAAATCAAATTTATATCGTTTCTAGCTGGACAACAATTGAGATTTTTATAAGCAATATAGCTAAAACGCTCGGTAAGTCAGGACCTAAGATAAGAATACCAATTGTCATAATAATGGTAATAGCAAAAGTAACCTCTTTTATACCTAAAAATCCGCTTACAGTTGCAAGAGTAAATGCACTAAGTAATAGAACAGTTTATGTTACTTCTAAAATAGAAAAAGAACTCGGTTATAAGCCAATTGAAAGTGTAGAAACAGGAATTGTAAGGCTGGTTGAAAATTATAAAAAACAAAATAATAAGAATGTATAAAACTATTGTTAAACCACTATTCGACTTTATATCTGCTCTCTTAGGATTGCTGGTTTTTCTGCCGTTTTTTTTAATTATATATTTCTTGTTAAAGATAGCAAATAAAGGAAAAGTTTTTTTTATTCAAGAAAGGCCAGGTAAAGACGGGAAAATATTTAAAATTATAAAATTTAAAACAATGACCGATGCGAAGGATAGTAATGGTAAGTTACTTTCAGACGCAGAAAGATTAACAAAAATTGGAACTTTTGTACGCAAAACATCATTAGATGAAATACCACAATTATTAAATGTATTAAAAGGAGATATGAGTTTGATAGGGCCAAGGCCTTTGTTGACTAATTATTTACATTTGTATAATGATTTTCAAAACAGACGTCACGAAGTAAAACCTGGAATAACAGGTTGGGCACAAGTAAATGGTCGCAACGCTATATCTTGGGACAAAAAATTCGAATTAGATGTTTGGTATGTAGATCATTGTTCTTTTTTAGTAGATGTAAAAATATTATCTAAAACGTTACTAAAAGTAATAAAAAAAGAAGGCATAAATGCAGCAAATGCAGCAACAATAGAACCGTTCAATGGAGAATAATATAGTTTTATACGGAGCAAGCGGACATTGTAAAGTTATTATTGATATTTTGCAATCTAACAATCAAGTTATAGATGCTATAATTGACGATGCACCAAAAATAAATTTCATTCTTGGATTAATTATTTTAAATTCGAGTGAGTTTCATTTTTCAAATACTCAAAATATGATTTTGTCTATTGGGAATAACAAAGTAAGAAAAAAATTAGCGAGTAAATTAACTGCTAACTTTGTAACTGCGATTCATCCAAAAGCCATTGTTTCAAATGATGTTATTATTGGTAAAGGAACGGTGGTGATGGCCGGTGCGATAATTAATCCAGATGCAAAAATAGGTAGTCATTGTATTGTGAATACAGGTGCGGTTGTAGAGCATGATTGTGTTGTTGCGGATTTTGCGCACATATCTCCAAACGCTTCATTAGCAGGAGGTGTTTTTGTAGGAGAAGGTTCACAAATAGGAATAGGTGCGACGGTAATACAAGGGATAAAAATTGGTAAATGGGTTACCGTTGGGGCAGGTTCGGTTATTATAAATGATGTGCCAGATTTCTCAGTAATAGTTGGTAATCCAGGTAGAATAATAAAAGTAAACGGAAATGAATAATTCAAAAATATGGCTATCTTCACCTCATATGGGAGGAAATGAACAAAATTTTGTAAACGAAGCCTTCAATACAAATTGGGTTGCGCCATTAGGTCCAAACGTAACTGGTTTCGAACAAGATTTAGAGCAATACATAGATCAAAATTCTCATGTGGTTGCGTTAAGCTCAGGAACAGGAGCTTTGCATTTAGGCTTGATTTTATTAGGGGTTAAGGCTAGGGACGAAGTTATTTGTCAGAGTATGACATTTTCAGCATCGGCAAATCCTATAATGTATTTAGGAGCCACTCCAGTTTTTATAGATAGCGAATTGGATACATGGAATATGTGTCCCATAGCCCTTGAAGAAGCTATTGTTGATAGAGTGGCAAAAGGTAAAAAACCAAAAGCAATCATAGCAGTTCATCTTTACGGAATGCCATATAAAGTTGATGAAATTCAAATCCTATCAAATAAATATGATATTCCAATACTTGAAGACAGTGCAGAAGCATTAGGGAGTGAATATAAAGGGCAAAAATGTGGGACTTTTGGTGAAATAAGCGCTTTGTCTTTCAATGGGAATAAAATTATAACCACTTCAGGCGGTGGTGCGTTAGTCGCTAAAAATGAAAAAATAAAAGAGCGGGCTCTTTTTTTAGCCACGCAAGCACGTGACAATGCACCGCATTATCAGCATAGTGAGGTGGGTTATAATTATCGTATGAGTAATATTTGCGCAGGAATTGGCCGAGGACAAATGCAAGTTTTAGACAAACATGTAGGTTTTAGACGAGGAATGCATCAGCTGTATGTTGATACTTTTTCAACTATTGCCGGTGTTACAGTTTTTTCTGAACCCAATTCCGATTACTTTTCTAACCATTGGTTAAGCGCCATAATAATAAATCCTGAAAAAACAAACGGTAAAACCAGAGAAGACTTTCGACTGGTGCTGGAAAAAGCCAATATTGAAAGTCGACCTTTGTGGAAGCCAATGCATTTGCAACCTATTTTTGAATCCTTCCCATACTACGGAAATAAAGTTTCGGAAGAATTATTTGAAAATGGATTGTGTTTACCTTCTGGTTCAAATCTAACAGAAGAAGAAAAAAAGAGAATAATTGCCCAAATCCAACTATTTTTTTAGTATTTTGCAACGCTTTTTGAAAGATAAAAACTCGAAATAAACTAGGTTTAAGGGATGTTTTGTCTTAAAAAAAATAAATATAATGTGTTTTAAAGTAAAACTACTTTGGAAATAGAAGAAAAAGAAAAAATAAAATCTGTATTGAAACAGATTCTTCGGTATAGCTCAAAATCAAGTTTTAGTATTAAAAACCTTGGCTATTTGCCTAGGTGGATTATACTATCTATTGATGTCTTTACGATTTTAATATCGGGAGTGTTAACCTATTATTTGTTTAAAGGAATTGGCTTACAATATTATAAATCTCATCATGAGGGTTATAAAATTCTTTTGTTTTTTGTGACAAATATTTTCTTTTTCTGGTGGTTTAAAACCTATTCAGGAATTATTAGACACTCTTCATTTATAGATGCTATAAAAATTGTTTTTTCGCAAGTTTCTACCTTTATTGTTTTAGTTATTTTTAATTTTGTTTTTTTCCTTTATTTCAAATATAATTTATTTCTTACTACAGCACTTGTTATTAATATCATAGTGTCTTTTTGCTTGTTGTTTTTATACAGAGTATTGGTTAAACAATTTTTTGAAGCTTATCTAAAAGGGATTCAAAGCGAAAAATTAGTTAGAGCAATTGTTTACGGATCCGATGCAAATGCTATTTCAGTTTCTAATGCGTTAATTTCCGAAATTCCAAATCGATTTAAGTTGTTGGGATTTATAGATAAACACAATTCAAACTCCTCAAAAAGAATCCTTGATTTACCTATTTTAAATAAGAAAAAGAAAATTTCGGTTCTGATGCGTTCTATGAATGCTGAAGCACTAATCATTGCCGACAAGGGACTTACAAAGGAAGAACAAATCGCAATTGTCGATGAATGTTTAGAGTTTAATCTAAAAGTATATACTGTACCACTTATTTCAGATTGGGAAAATCAGAAAGAAATATCAAAAAAAATAAAGAGTTTTCAAATTGAAGATTTACTAGAAA
Source organism: Flavobacterium sp. (assembly GCF_043756175.1). Lineage (GTDB taxonomy): Bacteria > Bacteroidota > Bacteroidia > Flavobacteriales > Flavobacteriaceae > Flavobacterium. Next base: position 53,862 of record NZ_JAYURN010000133.1, on the reverse strand, counting down.
GAAAACCCATAGTTTTAGATAACAAATTAATTTCTTCTCAAATAAAAGGGAAAGTAGTTTTAATTACTGGAGCAGCAGGTTCAATAGGTAGTGAGATTGTAAGGCAAATTATCGATTTTAATCCAGAGATTTTAATTGCTTTAGATCAAGCAGAAACACCATTACACGAATTAACATTAGAGATTCAAAAGCTAAAATTAAAAACTCGATTAGTATCTATAATTGCAGATGTAAGAGATTTAGTTGGATTGGAAAGAATATTCGAACAGTTTAAACCAAGTCTTGTATATCACGCAGCAGCGTATAAACACGTACCACTTATGGAAGAGAATCCTTCTCAAGCGATATTTGTAAATGTGATGGGGACAAAAAATCTAGCCGATTTATCAATAAAATATAATGTAGAGAAATTTGTAATGGTTTCTACCGATAAGGCAGTAAATCCAAGCAATGTCATGGGGGCTAGTAAACGAATTGCTGAAAAATATGTGCAATCTTTATACTTTGATAAAAAAAATAATGATTACTACACAACAAAATTTATAACTACCCGTTTTGGGAATGTATTAGGGTCTAATGGGTCTGTAGTACCACTTTTTTCTAAACAAATTGCCGAAGGAGGTCCAATAACCATAACTCATCAGGATATTATTCGTTATTTTATGACAATTCCAGAAGCTTGCCAGTTGGTTCTTGAGGCAGGTGCTATGGGGAAAGGTGGAGAGATTTATATTTTCGACATGGGTAAACCAGTAAAAATATATGATTTAGCTACAAAAATGATTCGTTTGGCTGGTTTTGTTCCAAATAAGGATATAAAAATAAAAATTGTAGGATTGCGACCAGGCGAAAAGCTATATGAAGAATTACTGAATGATAATTCGAAAACATTACCAACACACCACGAAAAAATAATGGTAGCACAAGAAGAAATAGATGTTTATGATGAGGTAGAAAAGGCAATTTTAGAAATTCTGAATGCCTCAAATGAATATAATAATAACTTGATAGTTGCAAAAATGAAAATGTTGATTCCAGAATTTAAAAGTATGAATTCAACTTTTGAAATTCTAGATAATTAAAAAAGAATCAGTGTTTAAACACTTCTAACAAAGAAAGTGGTTTAAACAGAAAATTAAAAAAATGAAAAACAGAAAATTAATACTTTATTTTTTATTAGGACTAAACTTATTATTAATAACGGCTTGTGCTGATAAAAAACAAATAGCTTATTATCAAAACATCAATCAGTTTGAAACTCAAGCAAGCATAAATAATTTTGAATCTAAAATCCAACCCGATGATTTGTTGATGATTGTAGTTTCTACGCCAGATCCTGAAGCAGCATCACCATTTAATCTTGAAACTATTTCGGTGCCTACAGCTATCGGACAAACAGTACAAGCGCAAAGGCAGCAACAATTGTACTTGGTAGATGCTAATGGACTTATTCAATTTCCTGTTTTGGGAGAAATAAAAACAGGAGGACAAACCAAATCGGAAGTTATTGATGTTATTAAAAATAAACTTAAAAAATATATAAATGACGCTATTGTAAATATGCGTATTGTGAATTTCAAAGTTACCGTACAAGGAGAAGTGGTAAAGCCAGGAAGTTTTACTATTGCTAGCGAACGTATTACCTTGCCAGAAGCCTTAAGTTTAGCAGGGGATTTAACCATTTACGGAAAAAGAGACAATATCGTCTTGGTTAGGGAAGTAAACAACAAAAAAACATTTAACAGGATAGATATTACCAAAGCTGATTTTATAAACTCACCTTATTATTACTTATCCCAAAATGATTTGCTTTATGTAGAACCTAATAAGGCAAAATCTAGAACTTCAACAGGATTTACTCAGAATGGTCCAATTTGGATTGCTATTGCCTCATTAATATCTTCAGTAGTTTTGTCAATATTTATAATAAATAAAAATTAAGATTTATAATGTTAAATAATTCAATAACCGATTCAGAAGGAGACAATTCTTTAGGAATAAAAGAACAAATTTTTAAGTACTTACGACAATGGAAATGGTTTTTGTTAAGTGTTTTTTTATTTTTATTTCTAGCTAAATTATACTTACGATATTCTATTCCAGAATACAAATCTCAAACCACTTTATTAATAAAGAGAGATGAATCAGGAGGAATGGCTTCAGAACTTGCTGCTTTTGAAGATTTAGGATTGTTCTCTGGACCCAAAAAAGATATTGATGACGAAATGGAGGTTTTAAAATCGAGATCTCTTATTGCAAAAACAATAAAGGAAGGGAAATTTAATGTCTCCTATGTTTTAGAAGGACGAATTAAGTCTTCTGAATCATATAAAGAAAATCCTATTGATGTTGACTTTAAAGAGAAAACTGAAAAATTCTTCGAAAAAGATACCACATTAAGTATCAAAATTTTATCCTCTAAAAAATTCGAATTATTTAATGCAAACAATAGCCGCATAGGAGATTTTAATTTTGGACAAGTAATCTCATCAAAAGAATTAGGTGATTATGTGGTAAATATAAATCACGAGAATGCAAAAGATATAAATTACAAAATTAGTGTAAAATTAGAATCTTTAAAAAATGCTACTAATAAATTTAAAAGCAAATTTCAAGTAGCAACAATTACTAAATTTACAAATGTACTAGAAATTTCATTTACCGATCCAGTTAAAGAGAAATCTGAAGATTTCTTAGATAAACTAGTAGTTATTTATAACAACGATGCTATAATTGATAAAAACTTAATATCTGAAAAAACAGCCCAATTTATAAACGACAGACTAGCAATTATCACAAATGAGTTAGATGGCGTAGAAAAAGATGTAGAAAAATATAAAAACAAAAATAATATTACAGATCTTCCCGCTGAAGCCGAATTGTATCTTAAAAATTCTAGTGAATCAAACAAAGAGGAAATTATTGTAGGAACGCAGCTTAAAGTTGTTGGAATCATGATTGATTTTATGAGGAAAAACAATAATGACGATATCATACCTGCCAATATTGTTCCTGAAGATAATAATTCATCGACTCTAATTGCCGAATATAATAATTTGGTAATAGAGAGAAATAGAGTCCTTAAAAGTTCTACGTTAGAAAATCCAATCGTTATTAGAGTTAATGATAAAATAAATTTTTTAAAATCCAGTATTTCTGAAAGTTTAAATAAACTAAAATCTTCCTTAATAATAAAAAATAATGCAATTATTAATCAAGGAAACATTGTTGGTGGCAGAATTTCTCAAATTCCCAGACAAGAAAGAGAATTTAGAGGAATTTTTAGACAACAGCAAATTAAGGAAGAATTATACTTGTATTTGTTTAAAAAGAGAGAAGAAACAGCCATTACACTAGCAGCGACAGCACCCATATCTAAAGTTGTAGATTATGCTTATTCCTCAGATATTCCTATATCACCCAAAGGAAGCCTGATTTTTTTAGTTTCGTTAATAATTGGATTGCTTATTCCTTTTTCAATAATCTATTTATTAGATTTATTAGATACTAAAGTAAAAAACCGTCATGATTTAGATGCTAAGCTTACAATTCCATTTATAGGTGATGTGCCGCATTCGGATGATAATAACGAAATCATGCAGTCAGGTAGTAGAACAAGTTCGGCAGAAGCTATACGTATTGTTAGAACTAATTTAGAATTTGTTTTAAGCAATATCGAAACAAATGATAAAGCAAAAACCATATTCCTAACTTCTACTTTACCAAAAGAGGGGAAAACATTTATAACCATTAATCTTGCGGCAACAATAGCTATTTCAGGAAAGAAGGTATTGCTAATAGGTATGGATATTAGAAATCCTAAACTAGATGAATACGTAAAATTGCCAGCAAGAGGTCTTACAAATTTTTTATCAACAAAAGATTCAGATATCAAAGATTTTATAGTAAATCAGAAGGGTTACGAAAATTTCGACATTCTACCAGCAGGAGCAATCCCACCTAATCCAGCAGAATTACTAATGAGTAAAAAGGTTGAAGCTATGTTCGAACAATTAAAATCTGAATATGATTACATAGTAGTAGATACTGCTCCAGTAAGTTTGGTTACAGATACTTTACTAATATCTAAAAATGCCGATGCGTTTATATATGTAGTTCGAGCTAATTATTTAGAAAAAGCATCGCTAAGAATCCCAGAATTATTATACAAAGAAAATAAATTACCAAATATGTGTGTCTTACTAAACGATACCGATAATGTAGCAGGATATGGTTACGGTTATTACCAAGAAAAAGCAAAACAACCTTGGTACAAAAAAATATTTAATTTTTCATTTTTCGGATAATAATTTAAATAAAAAAGAGGCAATTGCTTTTTTTATTTAAAAAACTGATTGTTTGCAATTGCCTCTTTAAGAGGTTGCAAATCTTTTATCAATATTTTATTACTAAAAGATTCTATATGTTTTTTATGATGTACATCAGATCCTACAAAATCTATGAGTCCTTTTTTTAATAATTTTTCGGCAGTTTGAGCTACGGCTGCTCCATAGTATCCAACGGTAGAAGGTAAGTTAATCTGAAATAAACAACCTGCGTTTTTTAATTTTAAGTATTGGTCAAAATTATTATGATAAAAAGTATATCTTTCAGGATGTGCCAAGACAGGTTTGTATCCTGCAACTTGTAAGTCGAAAATAATATCAAAAAGTTGAATAGGTGGGTTTAAATAAGACATTTCAACTAAAACATAATTATCTTTAAGTGTAAGGATTTCTTTTTTTTGAAATAAAGAAACAAAATGATCGTCCATTAAGTATTCGGCTGCAGCCTTAAATGGGACATTATTATTTAAATTTAAATTTGTTTCTAATTCAAGAGCCTGTATTTTATCCTTAGAATTATCCCAAAAACCATTAAAAATATGTGGAGTGGTTATAAAATTAGACATCCCCATATTTTTTAAACTATCAAGTAAAAACTGAGTATCATCAATAGTTTGTGCACCATCATCAATTCCGGGCAACAAGTGCGAATGAATATCAATGTGGCCATCAGGGATTAAGTCCTTGAGTGTGACTTTGTGTTTATTAAAAAATAACATTATAGGTAGGTTTTAATTTGGACTACAAAGATATTAAATATTAGTAAGTTTCCAGAAATACATTGCCTAACATAATTTAAATTTAAATTTCATTAAATATACAATTTAGAACTCATAAAAAATATGTTTCTTTACTTAAATTTGTAAAAATAAAAAATTAATGAATAATAAATTGATAGAAATTATAAAGGCTAATTTTAAATATTTGTTCTTTTTTTACAGATATTTAAAAACAAAAATTTTATGGATAATTATATTTAGTTTTTTTGTTAGTTTACTAGACGCTATTAGTTTATCAATGTTTATTCCTTTGTTTGATGTGGCTTCAAATAGTTCACAAACAAAAATTGCAGGTGAGGGTTTTAATTTTCAATCCCTATTTGGATATATTGGTATGGAAGTTACTGTTAATAATATTTTGTTATTAATGCTTGTTTTTTTCTTTGTTAAAGGTGTTTTTAGATACTTAGATGTTTATTTTAGGGTTTTGCTTACTTCGTTTTTCATAAAAAAAATAAGATTTAATTTATTGTATTTAATTGCAAATTTGAAATACTCAAAATTTGTAAAAACGGATTTAGGAACCATACAAAATATTCTTACTCAAGAAGTGTCGAATGTTATAAGTGCTTACTCTCAATATTTTTCCGTTTTTCAAAATATTATTTTTGTTGTGGTTTACATGACACTTTCATTGATTGCAAATGCAAAATTCACTTTGATTGTGATATTTGGCGGGATATTTTCAAACTTGATTTTGAAAAAATTTTACATAAACTCTGAAAGTTTATCTTATTCGATTACAAGTAAAAACAATAATTTTTCAAGTCTGGTAATGCAACAAGTGACTAATTTTAAATATTTAAAAGCAACGGCTACTATGCCAATATATATTGACAAGCTGACAACAAAAATAAATGAAATTGAAGAAGATCAAAAAAAATTAGGTTTGATAAGCGGACTAATTTTATCTATACGTGAACCCGTAATAATATTTTTTTTAATTTCTGCCATATTTATTCAAGTAAATTGGTTAAAAGGACAGTTAAGCACGATACTTTTGAGTTTGTTGTTTTTTTACAGAGCGTTTAACAGTTTTATGAATGTTCAATTAAGCTGGAATGGTTTTCTAAAATATGTGGGATCTATAAAAAATCTGGAAGAATTTCAAGTCTCTCTTACAAATGAAAATGAAAATATAAACGGACTAAATTTCGAAAAAATAAATAATACTATCGATTTGAAAAACATATCGTTTCATTATTCTGAAAAAAGCCCAATTATTACCAATTTAAGTTATTCAATAAAGAAAAATACAACTACGGCGATAGTGGGTAAAAGCGGTTCTGGAAAGACAACGTTGGTTAATATAATAGCTGGTTTGTTAGAGCCAGTAAACGGAGAAATCATGATTGATGATAATGAATTAAACCAATATAATAGAAACTCTTATAGAAATAGAATAGGATTTATTTCCCAAGAAACTGTTGTTTTTAATGACACATTATTTAATAATATAACTTTTTGGGCCGAAAAAACACAAGAAAATAATAAACGCTTTTTAGAAGTTATTCAAAAAGTAGATTTATCTGTTTTTCTAAATAATTCTGAATTAAAAGAAGATACAGTTTTAGGAGATAATGGGGTTATGATGTCTGGAGGACAACGCCAAAGATTGTCTATTGCCAGAGAATTATATAAGCAAAATGAGATTTTAATTTTAGATGAAGCAACATCATCTCTAGATTCCGAAACCGAAAAACTAATTCAAGAAAGTATAGATAATATAAAAGGCTCTGTTACTATCTTAATTATTGCACATCGATTGTCAACCATCAAAAATGCAGATACAATTTTGGTGCTTAAAAATGGTGTTATTGAATCATCAGGAAGTTTTACGGAATTAATGGAAAAATCAAAATCATTTGAAAAAATGGTTAATTTACAAGAATTATAATATGAAGTTTTCCATTCTCATAACAACAAAAAATAGGATTGATGACCTCAAGGTTACACTCGAGAAGTTATCTGCTTTATTGAATAGGGACGATGTTGCATGTATTATTTGTGATGATGGTTCTTCAGATAATACATTTCAATATCTAGAAGAATATTACCCTAAAATTCAATTAATAAGAAACACTCAAAGCAAAGGATTAATTTATAGTAGAAATAAATTATTAAGTTTAGTTAATTCAGAATTTGCGATTTCTTTAGATGACGACTTGCATTTTATTACTGAAAACCCTTTAGAAATCATTGATGACTATTTTAATGAAAACCCTAATTGTGGACTAATTAGTTTTAGGATATTTTGGAGTAAATTAACTCCAACTTCTACCCATTCAAATCAAAAAGCGATAAGAGTGCAAAGTTTTGCTGGTGGTGCTCATGTATGGCGTATGTCCGCTTGGAAATCTATTCCAGAATATCCAGATTGGTTTGTGTTTTATGGAGAAGAAGATTTTGCATCGTATCATTTGTTTAAAAAATATATAGAGATTCATTATGTTCCTGAAATCTTAACACACCATAGAGTTGACATAAAAGCAAGGAAAAAAGACAATGATTACGTGCAACGACTTCGTAGATCACTTCGAGCAGGCTGGTTTTTATTTTTCTTATTTATGCCTTTATCAACTATTCCAAGAAAAATGTTATATTCACTTTATATACAAGTAAAACTAAAAGTCTTCAAAGGAGATTTCAAAGCATTAAAAGCAATTGTTTTGGCATTAATAGATTTAGTCATAAATTTCCCTCGAATTATTAAAAATAGTAACAGATTAACTATAGAAGAATATAATTTATACAGTAAACTTCAATACACAAAACTGTATTGGAAACCTGAAGATGAAAAATAAAACTATTGCCATAATACCAGCTAGAGGCGGTTCTAAAAGACTGCCAGAAAAAAACATCAAATTGCTTGATGGGATACCACTTATAGCACATAGTATTTTATTTGCAAAAGCCAATTCAGACATTATAAGCGAGATTTACGTTTCTACCGATAACAAAAAAATTAAAGAAATTGCCATGCAATTTGGTGCCAAAGTTATAGACAGACCCGCTGAATTATCTGGTGACTTCGAACCAACTGTTTCAGCATTAAAGCATGTTCTCTCAACTATCGAAACCGTAGAAAACGTAGTTTTATTGCAAGCTACAAACCCATTAAGACCTGTGAGTTTATTAAAAGAAGCTTTCGGTATTTTTCAAAATAATAATTGTGATAGTTTATTTACGGTTACCCGAAACCATCAGAAATTTGGAAAAATTGTTAACGACAAGTTTATTCCTTTCAATTACGAAATAGGGCAACGCAGTCAAGATTTAGATCCACTATATTTCGAAAATGGCTTGTTGTATATTAGCAAAGGAAAACTAATTCTAGAAAATATTATTATTTCAGAAAATGTCTTTCCATTCCAAATAAATCACCCTTTTGCAACTGTAGATATAGATACAGAAGAAGATTTTAATCATGCGGTTTTTTTAAAAAACCTTATGGAGATTAATAGAAAATAAACTTTAAATAAAACATGAGTATAAATAACATCGCATTAAATAACTATAAGAGATTTTGTAGTTTAGAAGGAAGTGAATATATAGCGAGTGAGTTCGCACTTGAAACAATTTTAAAGTTAATCAAAAAGTTTAAAATAAATAATGTTTTAGAATTAGGACTAGGCATTGGTTCAATTTCAGACACCGTTTTTAAATATGCGAATAGTAAAAATATCGCTATTAAATATGTTGGAACAGAAAAAAACGAGTTTTGTTTAAATGCCTTAAAAACATATGTTGAAGATTATGAAAAAATCGAATTATTTTCAGAACTGAAAGACATTGAAAATCAAAAATTCGATTTTATTATTATTGATGGGTTAGACGAAACATTAAAGGAAATAGTTAAATATTGTTATGAGAACACTATAATATTTATTGAAGGAGATCGAAGCGGACAAACAAAAGCAGTTTTGGAGATTTTCCCGAAGAGTTTGTATGTTAATGTGATTTCATTGAATAAAAATAAGGAATATGCTGCTGGAGACTGCAAGCCAACTCACTATGTTGGTGGTGGGCAATTAATTTTTGTTAACCCAACTTTAAAAATGAAATTTCTTTGGTTTAAAGAAAAATCAAAAACATTTATAATAAGAAAGATAAGATTAATAAAAAAATAATGAATCCATATATAGAAATAGCAGGAAGAAAAATAGGGCAAGATTTCCAGCCTTTGGTCATTGCCGAAATCGGTATTAATCATGAAGGTTCACTACAAGTTGCCAAAGAAATGGTTGACGCTGCTAAACGCGCGGGTGTTGAAGTCGTAAAACACCAAACCCATATTGTGGCTGATGAAATGACTAGTGCGGCCAAGAAGGTAATTCCTGGTAATGCAAATGTTTCAATCTATGAAATTATGGAACGTTGTGCTCTAAATGAAGACGATGAGTTAGAACTAAAAAATTATGTAGAAAACAAAGGCATGATTTTTATTTCGACACCATTTTCTCGTGCCGCTGCAGAAAGACTTAAGAAATTTGATATTCCAGCTTATAAAATAGGTTCGGGAGAATGTAATAATTACCCATTATTAGAACACATCGCTTCTTTTGGCAAACCTGTTATTTTAAGTACAGGGATGAATACTATAGAGAGTATTACCAAAGCCGTTGCTATTTTTGATAATCATAATGTTCCTGTGGCACTTTTACATACTACCAATTTGTATCCTACACCAATTCATTTGGTTCGTTTTGGTGCAATGACAGAAATGCATCAGGCTTTCCCAGATAAAGTTTTCGGATTGAGCGATCACACACTAAATAACAATGCTTGTCTAGGCGCTGTCGCCTTAGGAGCTAGTATTTTAGAACGACATTTTACAGACCACATGCAACGAACAGGACCAGATATCGTATGTAGTATGGACGAAAATTCTTGTCGTGAACTAATAAAAAATAGTGCTGAAATGGCACAAATGAGAGGCGGAACAAAAAATCCTGCCGATGAGGAACAAGTAACTATCGATTTTGCTTTTGCAACTGTTTGTACAATCGCACCAATAATAAAAGGAGCTATTTTTACCAAAGAAAATATTTGGGTAAAAAGACCAGGGACTGGGAAGATTTTGGCCGAGAATTTTGATTCTATTTTAGGAAAAAAATCGGTCAGAGATATAGAAAATGATGAACAATTAGCTTGGGAGGATATATCATAAATGGAAAATTTTGTTGATTTTATGTTAACCAAAGTATATCAAAGTAAACCCATATTGGAGACTTTGATTCAAAAGGCTTTTCAAAAAACGGTTAGGGATGTCAATTATCATTTTCCAGATCTTTCAAAAGAAGAAATAAAACACAAAATTGAAACGAATAGCAATGAATTAGCCGTTTTTCTATTCCGACTGGGAAGAGAATTACATGAAAATAATCTTGATGATTTGAAACCTCAAATTCATTGGTTACTAAAAGAACTGTGTTCGTGTGAAATTTATTTTAATAACGAAATTGCCGAAGGTTTTTATCTGATTCATGGAGAAGGAACAGTAATAGGAAGTCGAAATAAAATTGGGAAAGGATTTAAAATTCACCAAGGCTGTACAATTGGTCATAAAAAAAATGGCGAAGGAAATGGAAATGTTATTGGAGACAATGTAACCATGTATTGTAATTCTTCTATAATTGGAGAATTAAAAATAGGTGATAATGTAGTTGTGGGAGGACATGTTATGGTTCATAATGATGTTCAAGACAATACGATTGTAATTCAAAAGAGTGAAACTGTTTTTCGTTTGCTAAATTAAATAAAGAGATTTTTTTTAAGGATTTTGTTAAATAAATATTGATGATTAAGATAAATAATAGATTAAGAGAATTAGATTTTTTAAGAGGTATAGCCATCATATTAGTCTTGTTGAGGCATTTGCATCTTTTTGAGTTTACAACAAAAATGGGCTGGATAGGAGTGGATTTGTTTTTTGTTTTGAGCGGATTTTTAGTTTCAGGATTATTATTTAAAGAGTATATAAGATACGGGGATATAAGACCAAAATTATTTTTAATAAGAAGAGGTTTCAAGATCTATCCAATTTATTTTTTAACTTATTTTTTATATTTAGCCCCAAAAATTATTAAAGGGCAATTTGTTTTAAAAGGATTTTTGGCAGATATGTTTTTCGTTCAAAATTATGTTTGGGGTTGGGGATATGCTTATGTAGCCACGTGGTCGCTAGCAATCGAAGAACATTTTTATTTTGGTTTTGCTCTTCTGCTTTATTTTTTAATTCAAAGTAAAATGTTTGATTTTAAGGTAAATTTGAAAAAAATAAATTTTGATTTTTTTCAAATTATATTAATTTTATCATTCCTTTTCTGTCTAATTATAAGAATATACAACAATATTTACCATCCTGATTATGAAGAAAAAAATGTTACAATGACGCATCTTAGAATGGATTCGCTTTTTGCTGGGGTATTTATTTCATATTTGTATTATTTTAAAAATGAAATTTTAATGCTATTTTTTAATTCTTACAAAAGAATATTAATAATAATAGCTTTTCTATTATTATCATTTACACCATTTATTGATTTTGAAGAATCTTTTTTTGTTAGAACATTCGGGTTCACATTTCTATATATAGCGTTTGGTATTTTCTTAATTTATTTTTTGATGGATAATAATATCAACTACAAGTTGAACAAGGTTTTTTCTGAAAGAGTAGTCATTATAGTAAGTAAAATTGGATTTTCATCTTATTCAATATATATTATTCATGGGTTTGTTGGTTTCTTTTTTTCGGTTCTTAGCGTGTATGTACTGAAATTTAAAATAAATCCTATATTGCTTTTTATTATGACATCTACTACAAGTGTTTTAACAGGAATGTTTATGACACTTTATATTGAAAAATATTTTTTAAAAATCAGAGATAAATATTATCCAAGTAGAATCAACTAAATACCAATAAAAACAGTGATGGTAAAAAAAATTTTATTTTTAACAGGAACTCGAGCTGATTTTGGTAAAATAAAATCACTTATTCAAATCCTTGAAAACTACAAAGATTTTGAAGTTTTTGTATTTGTAACCGGAATGCATTTGCAAAAAGAATACGGATTTACTCTCTTAGAAATTGAGCGTTGTGGGTTTTCAAACGTTCATACTTTTGAGAATCACACTCACGAAACCACAATGGATTTGACCTTGGCAAAAACCATCGAGGGTTTGTCTGCTTATGTCAAAAATTGTCTCCCAGACATGATTGTAATTCATGGGGATAGAGTCGAAGCGCTAGCAGGTGCTATAGTAGGATCACTCAATAACATACTTGTGTCACATGTAGAAGGCGGTGAGGTTTCTGGAACTATTGATGAACTCATACGACATTCAACTAGTAAAATGAGTCATGTTCATTTCGTATCTAACGAATTAGCAAAAAATAGATTAATGCAAATGGGGGAGTTGTCGGAATCTGTTTTTACAATAGGTTCGCCCGATGTAGATATTATGTTTTCTAACGATTTACCCGATTTAGAAACCGTAAAGGATTATTACGAAATTCCTTTTGATGCATATGCTGTAGTGATGTTTCACCCTGTAACTACCGAAGCAAAATACATGCAACAATATGCAGATGATTTTGTAGCATCTTTATTAGAAGACACTCATAATTATGTGGTTATTTTCCCAAACAATGATCTAGGAAGCAATGTTATATTACAAGCCTACGAAAAACTAAAAAACAACAACCGCTTCCGAATTTTTCCTTCGTTGCGTTTCGAATATTTTTTGACCTTACTAAAAAAAGCACAGTTTATTATAGGAAATAGCAGCGCGGGAATTCGAGAAGCACCTTATTATGGTTTGCCTATCATTAACATAGGAACCCGCCAGCAAAATAGAGCTTTGCATGCTGATATTATCAATGTAGATTATACTAAAGAAAGTATTGAAGAAGCCTTGCAAATTATTGATACACATGCGATTTTGCCATCAAAAAGCGATTATGGTACAGGCAATAGCGCACAATTGTTTTTAAATTCATTATTAAATAACGATATTTGGCGACTCAATCATCAAAAACAATTTAAAGATATTTACTTATAATGTTTTTTAACTCACTTCACTTTGCAGCTTTTTTACCAATAGTCTTTATATTATATTGGTTTGTTTGTAACAAAAATAAATCGGGACAAAATAGTTTGTTAATTATCGCTAGTTATTATTTTTACGCTTGTTGGGATTGGCGTTTTCTCTTTTTATTAGTTTTTTCTACACTTTTAGATTATTTTTCAGGTATTCAAATAGAAAAAAGTAATTCGGTTCGTGAAAGTAAGTTTTGGTTTTGGTTAAGCATTATTATTAATTTAGGATTTTTAGGCATTTTTAAATATTATAATTTCTTTGCCATTTCGTTTGCCGAATTAATTAACGGTTTTGGTTTTCAAGTCAATCCATTATTGATAAAAGTGATTTTACCTGTTGGTATTTCGTTCTATACTTTTCATGGTTTATCCTATGTGATTGATATCTATTACAAAAGAATTAAAGCCGAATATAATTTTATAGATTATTCACTTTTCGTAAGTTATTTTCCTCTGTTAGTGGCTGGTCCAATTGAACGTGCCACACATTTATTACCACAAGTAAAAGTAAAAAGAGAATTCAATTTTCAAAAGGCAAATGAAGGAATTCATCAAATTATTTGGGGATTAGTCAAAAAAGTAGTTATTGCAGATTCTTGTGCCATGTATGCCAATGAAGTATTCAACAATCAAGAACAAATGAATTCGTTGTCACTAATTTTGGGAGCCATTTATTTTTCTTTTCAAATTTATGGTGATTTTTCAGGGTATTCTGATATAGCTTTAGGAACTTCAAAATTATTTGGTATCGATTTATTAAAGAATTTCAATTTTCCATATTTCTCAAGAGATATTGCCGAGTTTTGGCGTCGTTGGCACATTTCTTTATCATCATGGTTTAGAGATTATTTATACATACCATTAGGTGGAAGTATAGGCGGAAAATGGATGCAAGTACGAAATACATTTATTATCTTTTTAGTGAGCGGATTTTGGCATGGCGCCAACTGGACATTCATCGCTTGGGGATTAATTAATGCTATATACTTCTTGCCTTTATTGTTATTAAACAGGAATAGAAGTAATTTAGAAGATATTAATTTCAAATGGAATGTTCAAGGGTTACAAACCATTATCAATATTTTGCTTACTTTTTCGATTACCACATTTGCTTGGATCTTTTTCAGAGCTAAATCTATTTCTGAAGCGTTGTTGTACGTTAAAAATATGTTTACCAACTTAAACTTTGAAATTCAATATTTATCAAACGAACGTTACGCTCCAGAATTACTATTATTAATAGGTGTTTTTGTAATGATTGAATGGTTTCATAAATACAAAACCGAACCTATTTCTGGAGAACATGAAAATATTAAATTGTTGTTTTGCATTTTGGCTATTTTGGCTTTAGGTGTTTTTTCTGATTATAAAGAGTTTATTTATTTTCAGTTTTAATTATTGAAATCGCCAGTAATAATAAGTTTGCGTAAAAGACACCTATGGTTAAAAAGGCGACGCAATAGGTATCTCAAAATAATTAAATTTTAAACATATGAGAATATTTATAAAACATTTTCTAAAAATATTACTTATACTGGTTGTAAGCGCCTATGCGTTAGATTTTTTTTACACAAATGTTTTTGAGAAATCTTTACCCAGAACTAAATTTCAAAACTTAAGAGCTTTAAAAAATAAATCTTTAGATTATGTTTTTTTAGGTTCATCTCGGGTTGAAAACGGAATTTCCCCTGAAGTAATTAAAAATAAAACAGGGAAAACAGCAATGAATTTAGGCTTTCAAGCTTCAAAAATGGCAGATATTTATTTAATTCTTCAGCTTTTAGACGAATATCATATTAATTATAAAAAAGCATTTATCCAGGTGGATTATATTTTTAATATAGAAAACGGATTTTCAAATGTTCTGAGTTATGAAATTTTACCTTTCATAAATGAAAATAAATTAATTTCCAATCATTGTCAATTAAATGATAAAAATAATTTTTGGAGAAATATCAATATTCCTTTTTACCGATATAGTATAACTTCTCAAAAAATAGGGATTAGAGAAATAGTTTCAAATCTAATTAAAAAACAAACTAATGTTTTTAAGGATAATGGATATTCACCTTTGTATGGTGATTTTTCAATTGGTAAATATGGTTTGCCTAAAAAAATAGCTTTAAAAAACAAATATTATGATTCAGTTGTAAATTATAGTTTGAAAAATAATAAAGAAGTTGTTTACTTTATAGCACCATTTAGAATATCAAATAACGATTTTAGTTTTGTTCAAAAATTGGAAACTAAAATCCTCGGGTTAAAAAATTTTTCAAATGAATTGCCACACAATAAATATTTTCAAAATAATAATCATTTAAATAATGATGGCGCTATTGCTTTTACAACAATTCTAACTGAAAAACTAAGATTGTAAACTAAAAACAGTTGTAAAGGATATTGTAAAAAAGACATTTGTGCTTACTGTAAGCTCTTGTGTGTTATTTTTTTTTAACAAATATTTTTGAAAAATCATTATCTGTTGTAGATGCTTACCAAACACAAGCTTTTCAAAATGATTTAAGTCAAGAGATTAGTCATCAAATGTTTTTGCAGTCTTTAGAAAAAAACGATATTTGGCAACTCAATCACCAAAAGCAATTTAGAAATATATAGTTTCTGTAAATTTTAAGATAAAATGAAGAAGTACATTTATAAGATTGTTAAAATACTGCTCCCTGTTTCTTTACTCAATAAATTGAAAACAAAAGTAGAAAGCAGAAATAGAGATAAGTTTTTAACTAATCTAAAACGAGATGTTTTAAGTTTTTATCAGGATAAAAATCTTAATAATGATATAGAAACTAACCAAGTTATAAGTTTTTTAAAAGAAAATCCAATTTCAGTTTTTCCTTATGAATTTTCGAAAAAATATAAAAAAGGAGATATTAATGTTTATTTAGACCAATCTATAGGTTTGAAATATGTTGTTCATGAAAATAAAAGATTGTACTTCAAACGATCTATGTCTACTATTGGCATAAAAAGTTTGTACCAAGGTTTGCAACTTGATCAAGATCCACAATCTCCACATCTTTATCTTACAGAAAGTTTTAAACTAACATCTAAAGATGTAATAGCAGATATAGGTTCAGCAGAAGGAAACTTTACACTTTCTAACATAGAAAAAGTGTCAAAAGCATACCTTTTCGAATCGGATGATGAATGGATTGAAGCCCTTGAAGCAACTTTTAGACCATGGAAAGAAAAAGTGAATATTATAAATAAATATGTTACTGATAGGGATTCCGATGAAACCATTAGTATGAATACTTTTTACAATTCAAATCCAGACATTTCTTTTTTTAAAGTTGATATTGAAGGAGAAGAACAAATTTTTTTAAATGCATGTGCTCCTTTGTTTAAAGAAAAAAATAATTTTAAAATTGCTATTTGTACATATCATAAACAAAATGATTGTTTAGATTTTACAGGACAATTGAGTCAAATGGGATTTCAAGTCGAACACTCTAACGGTTTTATGTTATTTGTTTTTGATAATGATATCAAAGAGCCCTATTTGAGAAGAGGTTTAATTCGCGCACAGAAAAATTAAGTCTTTATGATTAAAGAATCAAACATCGCTTTACTAACAACAGTTGCTAATTTTGAATTGTATAAAAAAACGTCACCACTATTTCCTCAAAACATTCAAAAGTATGTGATTGATGGAACAAATGGTATGCATGGTTATGATAGTATAAAATACATGTTAAATAAACTCAAGAATAAAAATATTGAGTGGTTGGTTATGGCAGATGAAGATGTTATTTTTAGTAATCCAAATGCTATTTTTGAGATTATTGAGCATATGAAACACAATGATTATAGTGTTTGCGGCGTGAGAGATGGAGGAATGATTCCACATAGAAAACAAAATCCATATCTGATAAACACTTTTTTTTCGATTATTCATTTTTCAGAAATCGAAAATATTTGGAAAAAAAAAGAAGTTGATAAAAACCAATACATCAAAAAAAATGAGTTCGATGACAATCTTTCTAGTCTCATTCATGAATATAATGTTTCAAGTATTTACGAACCTTATTACTGTTTTTATCTTTGGTTGAGGCGAAAAGGGAAAAAAATTCTTTTTTTAGATGCGAATGTTCCTTTTGAAGAAGATATAATCACCAATAGTGTAAATGATCATAGAGGGAATAAGATGTTGTATCATACATGGTATGCCAGAGCTTATGGAGTTAATGAGAAACACACCAAACGAATTGACAAAATATTCAGTTTATTATCAGTAAAAAACGACAATTTTATAAAACCTATTATTTTTAAAGACAATACATTTGCTTTTAGAAAAAGAATTAGTAAGTTTATTGCTAAAGTTGTAGCAAAAGTAAAATAAAATTAATGAAAAAGTTAGGTGTTGTAATAACCGATGGAGTAGGTTTTAGAAATTTTATTTTAAGCGATTTTATCAAAGAATCTAAAGTTGCTTTTGATAAAGTAGTAATATTCTCATGTTTACCAAAATCGGTTTATGAATCACAAAATTTAAATTGTGAAATCGTCGAATTAGATGTTTTTCAAGAAAAATTCCCTACTTGGTTTTTCAGAAAAGCCAAAGAAGTAACACATTTGCAATTACATGCTAAAGGAAATTTTGGTATACAAGATAATTTGCGAGTAACAAGATCGAAAGCAAACAATCCTCAGGGAATTGCGACTCGTTTTCTACATAAGTTTTCAAATAAGGTACATTCAGAAAAATGGATTCTTCGTTACAATAAATGGCAACAACTGACTTTTAAATCTAACCCCATTACTTTAAAGTACAAGGATTTGCTAAAAGAATATAATGTAGATATGTTGTTCTTTACACACCAACGGCCACCTTATATTGCACCATTTATTCTGGCTGCAGAAGAGTTGAAAATTAAAACTACTGCTTTTATTTTTAGCTGGGATAATTTAGCTTCCAAAGGAAGAATGGCTGGTAATTTTGATTATTATTTAGTTTGGAGCGATTTGATGAAACAAGAATTATTACATTTCTATCAATCCATAAAGCCAAATCAGATTGAAATTGTAGGAACACCTCAATTTGAACCTTATATTCTAGATCGTTACGGTATGTCTAAAGAAAATTTCTTAAAGCGATTTAATTTAGATTCGAATTTGCCAACAATGTTGTTTAGTTGCGGAGATGTTTCAACAAGTAAAAATGACCCACTTTATATAGAAACGATAGCAAAAGTAATTCAAAATAATAAAATAATTAAAAAAGTAAATCTATTGGTACGAACTTCTCCAGCAGAAGAGCCTACTCGATTTGCCGCTTTAGCTGAAAAGTATCCTTTTATTAAATGGAATTATCCTGATTGGAAACAAGCACGTTCGAATCATCAAGAATCATGGTCTCAAAGAATTCCTTCCGAAGAAGATGTTACAGATTTAAAATCTGTTTTGATGTTTACTGATGTAAGTGTCAATATGCTTTCTACTATGAGTTTAGATAATATGCTGTTTGATAAACCTGTAATTAACACAGTTTTTGGAAATGCAAACAACGGCCTGTATGATGACCAACGATTTTTGAACTATGCACATATTCAAAAAGTAGTTGAAAGTAGAGCCGTGACCATTGCAAAAAATGAATTAGAATTGCTTTCAGCCATCAATCAATGTTTAGAGACACCAGATTATAAATTTAAAGAGCAAAAAGCACTTTTAGATTTGC
Organism: Flavobacterium sp.; assembly: GCF_043756175.1. GTDB lineage: Bacteria > Bacteroidota > Bacteroidia > Flavobacteriales > Flavobacteriaceae > Flavobacterium. The sequence continues at coordinate 34,940 of NZ_JAYURN010000133.1, read as the reverse complement.
AAATTGGTAAGCCTTTAGAAAATACAAGTAAAAGAATTTCAGAAGCCTTAAGAAATTGGTTAAATTGATGAAGAGTAATAAAAAAACAGCAATTATTTGCAATTATGTCCTAACTCCAGACAGAATAGGAGGTATGGATCGTTTTTTTTGGCTTTTTGATCAAAAATGTAAAGCCGAAGGATATACTGTTTCTTGGTATTTTCCAAATACTAGTTCATATGGTCAATATGAGAATTTGAACATGATTGACTCAAAAGGTAATCAGCTAGAAGCTTTCTTTATTGAACACATCAAAGAAAATGATTTAAAGTACGACACAATAGTTACTCATTTTGTGGAGTTGTGCACTCCTTTTTATAAAAAGATAAAATCACATTATCCATCTAAAATCATTTGCGTAGACCATAATCCTAGACCTATTGGAGGTTATGCTTTAAAGAAGAAAATAAATAAAATGATAAAGGGATTTTTGTATGCCAAATATATCGATATTTTTGTTTGTGTTTCCGAAAGCACATTGAAATGTTTAATGATTGATTTCGGGAATCAGGTAGCGCCAAAAGCCAAAATTATTTATAATGGGATTGATGTTGAAAAATATCTCCTCAAGGATAATTTCAATAAAACGAACAATTTTATTGTAGCCTGTCATCTAAGAAAAGAAAAGGGTATTCAGGATTTAATTTTAGCCGTTAAGGATATTGTTTGCTCACGTAAGGATATTGATTTCAAAATTGACATTTTTGGAAAAGGAGATTATGAAATGGTATTGAAGCAAATGATTAAGGAATATTCCCTTCAGAAGTATTTTAATTTTGAAGGAAGCGTGAGTAACTTATATGAATGCTACCATAAATATGACTATTTAATACATCCATCTCACGGTGAAACATTCTGTTATACGGTGGTAGAAAGTTTGCTTTCTAATTTGCCTGTGATTACAACCCAAAAAGAAGGGAATGTATTAAATTTAGTTAAGGATAACGAAAATGGTTATGTATTCGAAGCTAGAAATACAAGCCAGTTAAGAAATATCATATATAAAGTAATTGAGTCAAACCATATACCTCATGATTTTTCTATTATTAATATGAGAAAAAATGATTTTTCCATTGAAAAAATGGTACACCAACATATTTCTATTTTATGAAAATAGCATTCCTAACCCCCGAATACCCGCATGAAATTACCAGAGCCTCTGGTGGAATAGGTACCAGTATAAAAAATCTTGCTGAAAGCTTAGTGTCTAATGGACACAGCGTACGTGTTTTAGTTTATGGTCAAGATAAAGAAGAATTTTTTACAGATAAAGATATTGTGGTTCAAAGGATAAATAGCGTAAAGATAAAAGGTCTTTCATGGTATTTTACTCGGAAAAAGCTCGAGAAAATAATTGATAAGCTTTACGCTGAAAAAGAAATTGATCTGTTGGAAGCCCCAGATTGGACAGGGATTACCTCTTTTATTCAGCCTGAAAAATGCCCAGTCGTTATACGCTTAAATGGGAGTGACACTTATTTTTGTCACTTAGATAACAGGCCTGTAAAATGGATAAATCGTTTTCATGAAAAGAGGGCTTTACAAAAAGCTGATGCCTATATTTCAGTAAGTAAATATACAGCTTCATTGACCAATCAGTTATTTAATCAAAATAATAAATTTACAATAATACCTAATAGCATTAATTGTAATAATTTTAATTTTACTTTATTAGAAGAAGATTCATCTAAGCAAATAATATTGTATTTTGGAACACTAATACGGAAAAAAGGATTGTTAGAATTGCCTTATATTTTTAATAAAATAATGGATAAGCACCCTAACGTTCAATTACAACTAGTCGGTAGAGACTCACCAGATATTATATCGGGAAATAGCTCAACATGGTCTATGATGCAAGCAATGTTTTCAAATAAGGCATTAAATAATGTAACTTATATCGGAGGGGTTTCTCATAATGAAATAAAAGAATATATTAGCAGAGCCACTATATGTGTTTTTCCTACTTTTGCCGAAGCCTTGCCGCTTTCGTGGCTAGAGGCAATGGCTATGAGAAAAGCAATTGTAGCGTCTGATATTGGTTGGGCTGAAGAAATTATTCAAAACGGAATTAACGGTTATTTGGCTAACCCAAAAGACCATCAAGGTTATGCAGATAAAATAAATCTGCTTCTAGAAAACAAGGATTTAGCAAATCAAATTGGAATCAATGCCCGTTTGAGAATTGAAGAAGCTTTTGATGCTAAAAAAGTGGTTATTCAAAATGTAGAATTTTATAAAAATAGTATTCGTAAAAAATAATGAGTTTAGAATTAAAAGAATATTGCACGAAGTCAGGTGAGTCTATTTTGTATATGGGAACACCTAATTTTAAGATGTTAGATGAATTAGCAGATGGAGCTGGAGATGTTTGGCACTCCTCTTTTGAGCAGGGTTATAAAAATGTATTTCCCGAACTGGTCTATCAAGCATGTGTTTTTGTTTGGTATATCAATGATTTTGATAATTTAGAACAATGTGTAAGCTGGAAGGTTAATCCTCATCAGTTTGCCGTTAGAAAATCAGTATGGGAAAAAACAAAAGGTTTCGATTCTGATTATGAATCTGTTCAAATGCAAGCCTTAGATTTTGGCTATATAGGTTTAATATTTTTAGGAATAGTGCCTTTATATGTTAAAAATCTTTTTGAATCCAATCAGTCTGAATCTGTTGAAATCTCTAAAAAAGACAGATATGCTTTTTATATAAAAAATTTCAAAGTAGACCACGCTCTTTTTATGATTTACAGAAAAGGGTTTTGGAAAATTTCCGAATGGAAGGCATTTTTTAGAGCAAAAAGACTATTCAAACAACGCACAAAATCTCAAGTTGTAAATTCTAGAGAATTAAAAGAAATTGAAGGAAAACCAACAGCGAGTTATATTATTCCAACCATGTTCAGGCAAGATTATACTTTACAATTGTTAGGTGATTTAGCAAATCAAGAATATCCATTGTCGCAAGTGGTTGTGGTCGATGCAACTCCTGAAAGCGAGAGAGACGAATCACTATATCAATTGAGAGAATATCCCTTCGAGTTAAAAGTGGTTTGGCAACAATCTAAAGGAAGTTGCAGAGCCAGAAACGAAGCTATTGAATTATGTACTGGAGATTATATCGTTTTTGGAGATGATGATGTTAGAGTATTACCGAGTTTTATAGGAAATCATATTAAGTTTTTGCAAACTTATAATACGGGAGCATGTAACGGATTAGATATTAGAGCGGATCATCACAAACAAAACTTTGTCGATTTAGAAAATAAATTGCAACATTATGGAAGTTCTAGATGGAAAGCAGGCGTAACTTCTAGTTTTAGTAACGCCAATTCTTGTGTTAAAAGAGAATATGTCGAAAAATTAGTAGGGAACGATGTCAATTTTGATGGAGGATATGGTGAAGATGGCGATTTTGGATTATCGCTTGCAAAAATTGGAGTAACTGTTATGTTCAATCCTCACGCGACCAATTTGCATTTGAAGCCACCAAGTGGTGGTTACAGATGGTGGGGAGCACAAGCTAAAATTCTGGGAAAAAAAAGAAAACAACAACCATGGGAATTAGATACGCCAGTAAAATTTATTCGCCCTGTGCCAAGTCCTACGGTTATGTACGGAATAATGAAACAGTTTACACCACAGCAACTAATAGAATATAAACACAAACACTTTAGCTATTATTTATTTGGTGGTTCTAAAATGTATTTTTTGTTTAGATTATTACGACTTCCTTATAAAAACTTGCAGTTTAAAAAGTCTATATTTTATGCAAAAAAACTGATAGATTTAGGAATAATATACAAATAACCGATTCTATGAAGTTTACACTAATCATATGTACTTATCAGCGTCCACTACCCTTGTTGAAATTGTTGCAATCGGTTCATTTGCAATCGGTTTATCCTGATGAAATTCTTATTGTTGATGGTTCAACAAATGAGGATACGAAAAGTATACTCACCAAAAATGCATTTCAAAATTTGAAATATTTTCTGGTTTCTTATAATGACAGAGGATTAACCAAGCAACGAAATTTTGGAATTAAAAAAGTAGCTAGTTCATCTGAAATTGTTTGTTTTTTAGATGATGATACGGTTTTAGAACACAACTATTTTGAAGAAATTCTTAAGACATATGCGAAGCATCAAAATGCGTTAGGAGTTGGAGGTTATATTATCAATGAAAATAGTTGGACTTTTGTTGGTAATAATTACAAACCTGCTCTCAAAGAGTTTTATTACGATGGCTGGAAAATTAAAGAAGGAAGCCGATTCGTATTAAGGAAATTGTTAGGGTTAGATAGCAATCAACCACCTGGGTATTCCTCCGGTTATTCACATGGTAGAAGTGTAGGTTTTTTACCTCCTTCTGATAAAACATATATGGTAGAACAGTTGATGGGAGGTGTTTCATCATTTAAAAAAGAAGTGTTTGATACATTTCAATTTTCAACCTACTTCGAAGGATATGGTTTGTATGAAGATGCGGATTTTACACTTCGAGTTTCCAAAAAAGGACAACTCTATATAAATACTGCGGCTAAATTAAATCACTACCACGATCCGGCCGGAAGACCAAATCAATATCAATACGGTAAAATGGTGGTCAGAAATGGGTGGTATGTATGGAGAATTAAAAATCCTAATCCCAGTATAATTGATAAATTAAAATGGAATTGCATTACAATATTATTGACATTCATTAGATTTAGTAATGTATTTGCAAAATCAAAATCAAAAGAAGCATTTACAGAAGCGTTGGGCCGAACTGTTAGTTGGTGGAGTTTGTGGTTTGATAGACCAAAAACAAATAATTAAATCTATAAATTCGATGTAATTAAAAAGCATTAGTTCGAATAAACTCTCGTATATCAATTTCATAAAAAGAAACATACTCTTAAGAAAAAAAGAACGTAAAGGCAAATTCACAAGTCATCTAAAATGATCTCTACTGAATATTTAATTCTATAAAACAGAATCTCAAATAAATTTAACACTAAAAATACTAAATTTACAATCTAATTTTAATCTACTTTCAATAATCACCTTTTTTAAATTTAACAATAAAGAATAATAAATGAATAAAATTGATTTTTCTATTAAAAGGGTTAATCTAGCCATTATCATAATCTCATCTTTAATGATGTTAATCGTCTTAAATCTTCCTTTTAAGGCGAAGCCTTTTGGAGATATAACATTTCATATTGAATCAAAGAATCTGGCTTTGTTTATAAAAGGAAAAACCTCTTATGATAAAGTTGTTATAACTAAAGCCCCAGGTCCAATAATTTTTTACACACCGGTTTATTTATTGGCGCCAGATGATGCGACTGATAATCAGCTTTGGGTTTATGGTGTAGTATTTACATCCATTATTATTACAATTAGTTTAATACTTATTTTTAGAATTGGTTTTTCTTTTTTTTCCAAAGAAGTAGGCCTTTTAAGTGTTTTGTTGTTTTTTATTTTCCCCATTCATTGTTATTATTCTTTGGGGATATTAGCAGAAGCTCCTGCGTTTTTTTCTTTGGCTTTAGCGATATACGGATGGTCAATTGCATTTGCTGAACCTAAAAAAATATCTGGTTGGATTATTCTAACACTAGGTATGTGGTTTTTGATATTAAACAGACCGAACACATTGTTACTTTTAGGATTAATCTGTTTAGTGATTTTGTATTCTTTTTTTAAGAATAAATTATTTTTCAAAAAATATGGAAAAAAATTGGGGCTCACTGTTTTGATTGTTTCAATTATGGGTATTGGTGTTTTGCAATTGGCAAAAAACATAACAGGAAATGAATTTTCATCCAGTCAAGATTCACTTCTTTATTATGTGGCACATCAAGGAAGATTTCAGTTTAGAGAGGAGCCAACCGATTTTCGTTTTTGGGATAATGAAGTTCGATCAGATAGTAAAGATTATCAAAATTGGGTAAAAAGCACAGAAGTGTTGTCTGCAGTTGTGACAACATCTAAGAGCTCCAATGAAGTATATAGAAAATTTTTAATTGACGATGCCATTGAACATCCATATTGGTTCACAAGACAGTTTTTTGTAAAGTGTTTTTATGGCCACGTTTATTTCATTAACAGTGTCCAACCTGATGAATTTGATTTAGGGCCATTAAAAGGTCCTGTTGGATATTGGATTTTTATTTTGATTGTGAATTCTATTAATTTAATTATTGTAGTAGGTGCAATATTATTTTTATTTAATGAGAAAAATTTAATTCATTATTGGATTTTTTGGGGGGTTATTATTTCGTTGCTTATCTTCCATGGACTAACTTATATGGAACCAAGATATATTTTTCCTTCCAGAGTGGCTTTATATATTATGAGTGCTGCGGGTTTGTATCGAATTCATTGGATACAAAAAGCAATCAATAAAATTTCAATTTATATGTTTCCAAATAGAATCAAGTCCGATTTTAATAACTAGGAGTAACTTTTTTCGACGTGTCTTTACTTTTTTATATTTTTGTAATGATATTTTAATTTTATTAACTCTAAGGGAGCATTAAAATAGTCTAATAATTTTATTTTTGATCCTTTTTGATCTTTCCATGTGTTAACAAAGAATTCTTGTGCAATTTCATTGATATCGACATTAGGATGTTTTATTTTTGTACGACAGAATAATTCTATATCAAAAAACCATTTGGATTTGAATTCTTCCTTAAAAAGGGATTTGATAATATTAATTCTAAAAAACTTGAAACCACATTGTGTGTCATATACTGCAGTTTTTAAAAGCCAATTACTAACAACAGTAGCGAAAATTCTTCCTAAAACATATCTGATAAATTTTCGTTCTACATTACCTCCTACGTGTTTAATTCGTGATCCGAAAACAATAAGTTTTTGATTGTTAATAAAAATTTTTGAAATTCTATCTATTTCATCTAACGGTGTTGCTAAATCAGCATCTAGAAATCCAAGAATATCATGTTTTTTTTGAGATAATAGGTAATTAATACCACTTCTGACTGTTTCTGCTTTACCTAAATTAATTTTATTATCAAGAACAGCGATTTGAAATGGATATTTAGAAAAAAAAGCTTGTAATATTTTTAAAGTTTTATCTGTACTTCCATCATTTACAAAACAAAAAAAATGATTTTTATTTTTAATTATATGTTTTTCAAATTCTAGTAATGAGATTCTATTTTCTTCATTATAACATGGTACAACGATTCCAATCTGAAATGAAATGTTTTGAGTTTCTATCATTTATTTGTCTATTTTTCCAAATGCTACACATGAAACTCCTGCTAATTTATTTTTGTTAATATAATTTGCATCAAAGCTACTGATGAAAAGTAGTATTTTATTTAAAAGGGGATGAACAGGCTTCATTTCGGAAGTGAATTCTTTAGGTGGGAATAAATTAGATATTTTTCTGCTAATCCACACTAAAGGGAATAATGTTCCATATAGATAATATATAGATTGTAAAGTAAATTGGCTTTTTAAAAACAATTTTTTTAAGGAGGTTATTGTATATCTTCTATAATGGCATAAATATTCATCATGAGCTGACCATAATGATTGAAATGCAGGGACAGTAATAAAAAAATAATTATTATTACCGATTGCATTATTTTTTATATCAGTTAACATTTGAATATCATCTTCTAAATGTTCTAAAACATCCATTAAAATGATTAATGAATTAGAAATAGAATTTGGTATTGTATTTTGTTTGACCAATTGTGTGTTTAAAGAATTATTAATTTCTTCTTCAGTGTATTCGGTATCTATTAAGTAACAAATGTTAATTTTATCTGGAAAAGTATTTAATATTTCTTTTGCAAAAAAGCCTGAACCCGAACCAACGTCAATGATGTCATATTTAATTGAACAGGGTAATTTCTTGAAATAATTTAAGAGAGGAAGTTTTTTACTTTGATAATACCAATGCGTATTTTGGTCAACGCAAGATGAAATTTCCTTTATGTCCATAGAATATAAGATTAGAGTAAAATAAATATTTTGTAAATATAAAGGTCTTTTTTTAAAATCAATTATAGTTAAAGAGAATTATTAAATAAGCAACTCTATAGGTGATAAATAAAAACTTCTGCTCAATTTTTTTGTATGAAATAATTGGGTATTTCAAAAATAAAAACTTTCCTAATTTGAATTAAAAGTAAACATAATTAATTTATTCTTTTTGATTAGAAATGCTATATTTACTCCATAAAATGTTTAACCACTATGACAGTTTTCCAACTGATCACGTCAGACTATAAAAAATATAAAAAATATGGAGGTCATTTCTTTTCCATCGTTTTTTTTACACAAGGTTTTTGGGCTATTTTTCAATACCGAATAGCGCATTTTTGTATGACTAAAATTACTTTGTTTCCAATAAATGTTTTATTTAAAATACCATTGTTTTTTTGGCAAAAAATCATCGAAATAACAACAGGAATTTCAATCCCTGCTTCGGCAAAAATTGGACATTCATTTTATATAGGTCATTTTGGAGGTGTTATTTTTAATGCAAATACCATTATTGGTGATAATTGTAATATTTCTCAAGGTGTAACTATTGGAGTTTCTGGTCAGGATGATAATCGCGGTGTTCCCATTATTGGAAACAATGTATATGTAGGGGCAAATTCAGTCATTGCTGGCAAAATTCATGTTGGAAATAATGCATTAATAGGTTCTTGCTCACTAGTGATTAGTAGTGTCGAAGAAAGTGCTGTTGTGCTTGGTGTTCCAGCGGTTATGATTTCAAATAAAGGATCTAAAGGATATATTTAATGAAATTATTAGTAGTCTCTAATGCGCCGATAATTAATAAAAGTAACCATTGGTTTGCTTATAGTCCATACGTTACAGAAATGGAAATTTGGGCAAAATATGCCGATGAAATAGCTTTTTGTTGCCCAGAATGGAAGCAAGATAACGGACTGTTAGTTTCTGAAATTCCATTTAAAATTTCTAAAATATTTTTGCTTTCTGATTTTAATATCAAATCCTTTTCAAATGGGATTCAATCTTTTTTTCAAATCTTTTATAATTTTTTTATACTATTTAAAGCGATGTTTTGGGCAGATCATATTCATTTGCGATGTCCAGGAAATGTTGGTTTGTTAGCTTCGATAGTACAATTATTTTTCCCGCATAAAATAAAAACCGCCAAATATGCGGGCAATTGGGATCCGAAAGCAAAACATCCGTTTAGTTATCGTTTGCAAAAGTATATCTTGAGTCATGCTTTTTTGACTCGAAATATACAAGTTTTAGTCTATGGCGAATGGGAAAATAGCACCAGAAACATCAAGCCTTTTTTTACGGCAACCTATAAAGAATTCGAAAAGGAAGCAATTTTGCCTAGGAATTTGCAGGGCATTATAAAAATAATGTTTGTAGGTACTTTATCGATAGGAAAAAGACCATTGTATGCTATTCAATTGACAGAAAAATTAATTCAAAACGGTTTCCAAATTGAATTGTCCATTTTTGGAGAAGGAGTGGAAAGAAAAAATATTGAAGATTATATATCAAAACTTAAGCTAGAACATTCTGTCACTTTATATGGAAATAAAACTACTTCCATAATACAAAAAGCTTATCAGGAAAGTCATTTTATACTGTTGCCCTCACAAAGTGAAGGTTGGCCAAAAGTCATTGCCGAGGGTATGTTCTGGGGTTGTGTTCCCATTTCGACTCCTATTTCTTGTGTTCCTAATATGTTAGATTATGGTAATAGGGGTTTGTTATTACAAGTTGATTTAGAAAAAGATGCTCAGACAATTCAAGAGCTAATTAGTAATGAAGCATTTTACCAGGAAACTATTGCTAATGGAGTGCAATGGTCTAGAAAGTATACTTTAGATTATTTAGAACAAGAAATAAAGTTACTTTTGCAATCATGAGAGTTTTACAAATCATAGATTCCTTAGATGCCGGTGGTGCAGAGCGTATGGCAGTAAATTATGCTAATGCACTTGCTCATGAAATTGATTTTTCTGGTTTGGTTGTAACCAGAAAAGAAGGCCCATTATTAAGTCAAATAGATGATAAAGTCAAATATTTATGTCTAAATAAAAAAGGGACATTCGATTTTAAATCACTTTTTTATTTAAAAAAATTTGTTAGAGAAAATCAAGTAAAGTTTATACATGCTCATAGTACTTCGTTTTTTATCGCTTTTTTATTAAAATTACTATGTCCTAATTTAAAATTAATTTGGCACGATCATTATGGTGATAGTGAGTTTCTATCAAAAAGACCTTCATTTGTTTTAAAAATAACAATTCCTTTTTTTAGTAAAGTTATTGCCGTAAATCATAAACTGAAAGATTGGGTTGAACAAAAATTGAATTTTAAAAAAGTTGTTTATTTACCAAATTTTCCAACAATAGCTAATGAAGTCTTAGAGAAAACAATTTTAAAAGGAAACAATGAAAAGCGAATAGTTTGTTTGGCAAATTTAAGAGAGCAAAAAAATCATGTGTTGTTACTTAAAGTAGCAGAAAAATTAAAAAAATCACATACAGAATGGACTTTTCATCTTGTAGGTAAAGATTTTGAAGATGATTATTCAAAATACATTAAAGAATTAATTAGTAAGAATGAACTGAAAAACAATGTATATTGTTATGGAACAAGAGAAGATATAAAAAATATTCTAGACCAGTCTCAAATAGGAATTCTCACCTCAAGTTCCGAAGGTTTGCCTATTGCTTTGTTAGAATACGGTCTTTATAAAAAGCCCGTTGTGGTAACAAATGTTGGAGAAATACCTTTATTGATTGTTAATTATCAAAATGGTTTCTCAGTTGTTTCAAACGATGAAGACTTGTTCTATACGTCATTGGTTAAATTAATAGACGATCATGTTTTAATGAATGTGTTTGGCGAAGCGCTTTACAAAACGGTTTATGATGATTATTCCAAAGAGACAATTATAAAAAAATACATAAATTGGTTGCAAAATGAAAACTAAAAATTTAAGCTATAGTTCTATTATATTGCTACATATAGCATTCGGAGTAGTTATTTTTTTTTATTCAAAATTATCAGTTCCATATGGTTTAGGGATTTTATCAATCAGTTTTTTAATAATTTTAAAAACACAAAATTCAAAAAATCAAGTTTTATATATCGCTGCTTATGCTATGGGTAGTGAAGTGATTTTAAGAATGACAGGTGGTATTGTTTTATATGAAATTGGGAAATATTCGATAATTTTTTTTATGCTTATGGGTATATATTTTTCAGGGTTTTCAAAAAACTCTTTCCCCTATTGGACCTATATTGTTATTTTAATACCCGGAATTATTGTTGCATCAATCACTTTAAATTTAAATGCTAATATAATAAAATCTATTTCCTTTAACATATCAGGACCTATTTGCCTGGGTGTTTCGGCATTGTATTGTTATCAACGAAGAATCACTTTAAAGGAATTAGACAATGTCATGTTAGCAATGCTTTGTCCTATTATAACCACAGTTACTTATATGTATTTATATACACCTAGTATAAAAGAAGTGATAACTGGAACTGACTCTAATTTTGAAACATCCGGCGGTTTTGGTCCCAATCAGGTATCAACAATTTTAGGGTTAGGTGTTTTTTTAATATTTACGAGACTAATATTCCATTCTAAAGAAAAATGGGTAATTGTTACTAATATAGTTATATTGTTAATTATGACCTTTCGAGGTATTGTAACTTTTTCACGAGGCGGTATGATTTGCGCAATTGTAATGATCATTTTGCTAATGACGGTCTTGTTTTTTGTAACCAATCGTTCGGCTAAGGTAAAACTTCTATGGACTATTGTATTTTCTATTTTTGCATTTTTAATTATTTGGAGTTATAGTTCTAATCAAACTAACGGATTTATAGATAAACGTTATGCAAATGAGGATGCGGCTGGTAGGGCGAAATCTAGTATGCTTACTGGTCGAGAAGAAATTATGGGTGGTGAAATAAATATGTTTTTAGAAAACCCAATTATAGGTGTTGGTATTGGTAAAGCTAAAGAAAACAGAATGGAAACTTTTGGGCATACTGTTGCTTCTCATAACGAGATAACAAGAATGCTAGCTGAACACGGGATGTTAGGCGTGTTGGCATTACTTATTTTAATCATAACGCCGTTAGCATTGTATATGAATAATAGGAAAAATATATATTTATTATCGTTCTTTGCTTTTTGGATACTCACTATAAACCACGCCGCGATGCGTTTGGCAGCTCCAGCTTTTGTATATGCCTTGTCCTTATTGCATGTTTATAGTATTGAAGAACAAAAGAAACTAAATCAGAATTTTGAAGAAAAATAGATATATTTTTAGATATTTGTAAAAACGGGTTAGTATGACTTCTAAAGCTAAAATGCATTTCGAAATTTCTGAAAGAAAAATTCTTCTTAGGTTTTTTGACGTAGTTTTTGTTTTAGGATTATTACATTTATTAGGAATTATTTTTGATTTTCATTATTTTAAAATTTCAGAAACTAATTTTTATTGGACGATTATCTTGTCTGTATATGTTTTGTTTTTTGGTTCTGTTTTTGAAATGTATAATCTGCAAGTAGCCAGTAACCAATTTCAAATCACCAAAAGCATTGTATTGGCAACCTCTACGACTGTATTATCGTATTTACTAACGCCAATTATTACACCAACACTCCCGGAAAAGCGTTTGCAAATATTACTTTTTTACACCTCTATTTTGCTGTCATTATTTTTATGGAGAATAATTTATGTCAGGTTTTTTGCTTCAACAAGATTTGGTAAAAAAGTTATTTTAATTTGTGATAAAGAAGAATTAGAAGGATTAGTTAAAGGATTGCAAAGTGTAGATCCTCATTACAAAATTGAAGGTTATATAAATTCTGATGCAAGAGACTCAAAAGGATTTGAATACAATTTTGTATCTCATATCGATTTAGATAATATTGAAGATTTTATAATTCAAAAAGGTGTTTCAGAAATTGTTATTGCCTCACAAAAAACTGAAGGAATCACAGTCGAATTGTATAATAAACTCATAAAATTTCTGGAAAATGGTTTTGTAATACGGGAATATACGCAGGTTTATGAGAGTATTACCCAACGTATTCCAGTACAATATTTAGCTCGAGATTTTTATAAATATTTTCCGTTTTCAAGAAGTAATCAAAATAAATTATACTTAATAGTAGCAAGGTTTTTAGAGATTTCAATATCACTTTTTGGGATTTTAGGAGGTGTTCTTATATTGCCATTTATCTTGCTGGGAAATCTACTGGGAAATCGTGGTCCACTATTTTACACTCAAGAAAGAGTAGGAAAAAATGGGAAAACATTCGAAATTTATAAACTTCGTTCTATGATTATCAATGCCGAAACCTCTGGAGCCGTTTTTGCAACAGCAAACGACACTAGGATAACACCTTTTGGTAAATTTTTGAGAAAATCGAGATTAGATGAAGTGCCGCAGTTTATTAATGTACTAAAAGGAGATATGTCAGTAATTGGGCCAAGACCAGAAAGACCTATTTTTGTTAAAGAAATTGCTCAAATTATGCCGTTTTATGAAACCCGTCATGTCTTGAAACCCGGACTTACAGGTTGGGCACAAGTAAATTATTCTTACGGAGAAACTATTGAAGATAGTCTGATAAAATTGCAGTATGATTTGTATTACATCAAACACAGAAGCGTTTATCTTGATTTGAATATTATTGTCAAAACGATTAGTACAGTACTTTTTTATAAAGGACAGTAGATAAATTTAAGATTTAAGATTTTAGACTTGAGATTTTAGATTGCTCCCGCCAGTTGACTCTTTTAGACTCGGATTAGATTTAAAAAACAATCGTAAAAGCAATATAAATGTTGCCATTACAATAGGTAAAACGATTGGAAAATGAATTTTTCCTATCATATAAAAGCAATAAGTCCCCAAGAATAATAAACCTATTAAACTCACTTTTTTAATCCATTTTGTGTTGTTTTTAATCATAAAAAAAACAAGAAATAAAAACAATGGATTGAGTAGTAAAATATTATAATTCCAGTATAATTCTTTGTGGAAAGAGTAAATACTCATAAAAGAAAACAATAATCCTATTATTCCTAACACAGAAAAATAAATAATATTAGTTGCTTTTTGATTCAAAATCACAAATAATAATAAAACAGCTATTAATGAATAAATACTGTCTAAATAAGAAGTTGGAGTTGTTCTATCAGCTTCAAAAATAGTATTTGTTTCAGAAACTAAAGGTTTGCTCTTGTATGAAATTATTTTTAAATTATTGTATAAATCTAACGGAAGAAAAATAGTAGTTGCTTGCTTGTCTACTTTTTGCCCAAAAATAAGATTGATCCCCAATTCATTGTAAAAATGATTTTCTGCATACGGATATAAAACTTCTCTGTATGTTGAACTATTAATATTTTTCTTAACAACGGGTTTGTTATCCAATACTTCATTTACAATGTCAACCACTTTTGTGGTGCAATTTCTATCGATAAATTTATAGGTGTAAAATGTGTTTTCTGGTAAAAGGGAAGTGTTTAATTTGTTAAATAAATTCTGTTTTTCAATAAGAGATAAGTCTAAAACCTGCTCGTAAATAGAGCGATTGTCTTCTCTGTAACTATACTCAAAATCTATATAAGGATAAGATGTTGCATAATATTGTAAATCTCCTTTTGTAAATTTTGCAACAAAATTTTCGGTAGCAAAATCAAACATTCCGTAGTTGTAAACCAAGTCGATATTCAATTTAGAATCTTGAATTCTCAATGCAGTATGTCCGTATAAAGAATGCACTTCGTCAGCAAGTCCTACGGTGATAATGCTAATTCTTGTGTTCTCGGAAATGGGAAATTGTTGGCAATATCCCATCGAAAATTGTATAAAACAAAACAGAAAAAGTATTTTTTTTGTCATCGAAACAAATTTATCGGAAGATACTTAAATCAACTTTCAACGAAAATACGTTTGAATATAAAGCGGCACTTTGGTTTCCTAAATCGGTCAGTGCATAATCGATAGCAATGCCTTTGTACTGAAACCCGACGCCCAAATTAGGTTGAAATCCTATTTTTTTGCTACCATCTATTTGTAGTATTTTCTGAAAATTACCAAAACCAGCTCTCAAAAACGCTAAATTGTTATAACCATATTCAAACCCTAAAGCAGGATCTATACTCGCGAAACTAGTAGAGATTAAATCATTTGTTTGTTGAAATTGCATATTCAAATTTGCCGAAGCCAGCAAACTTGTTTCATTGTGGAATTCGTATTTTTTAGCGACACCAAACTGTACTTTTGGTAAAGTAATTTCGCTGCTTTCTGGTAAATCCTGATTTTGTAATGGGCTTAATGTTTGTGCGTCTTTTATTTTTTGATATTCTTTTTCATTAATATTCCAAATGTTATAAGTTGTGGTAATATCACGAACCATAAGTCCCAATTGCCAATCATTTTTTTCGAATTGTAAACCCAAATCGAAACCAAATCCCCACGAACTAGCAAAATCTCCAATAATTCTACGAATTACTTTAGCATTGGCACCATATTGAAATCCTTGCACAGGCAATTTCCGAGCATAAGAAAAGGTAAAACCATAATCTGCTGTCGAAAACAAACTAATTCTGTTATAATCTATGTTACCGTTGGCGTCAATCAATTGGGTTGTATTTAAAATATCATCAACACCAAAACGTATAATCGATGCTCCCCAAGCACTACGATCATCTATTTTTTTTGCATAAGCTGCATAATCATATTGTGCAATATTTGCAAAATAATTAGCATGCATAAGAGATGCTTCGCTGTCTTCAATTTTTAGTAAACCCGTCGGGTTCCAATAACCAGAATTTACATCGCTAGTATGTGCCACCATAGTATTTGCCATACCAAATGCACGAGCATCGACACCAATATTCATAAATTCGTTCGAATATTTACGAATCGTTTGCGCTTTTGTAAAGCTAAACGTGATTAAAATTATAAAAAATATGAGTTTTTTCAATGAAAATAAATTTCTACAAAGATTAAATAAAAATCTGACATAATAAACGCATCAATGTATAAACTTATTGTGCTAAATTTGCGTTATCGATAATTAAATCCTTTCAAAATGAACTTTAAAAAACATATTCCCAATATTATTACTTTATTAAACCTTTTTTGTGGATGCATTGCTCTGGTTTTTGCATTTCAACAAGAATTTTTATTGGCATTTTATTTTGTTTGTTTGGGAATTTTCTTTGATTTTTTTGATGGTTTTTTTGCTCGATTGTTTAAGGTTTCAAGTCCGCTTGGATTGCAATTGGATTCATTAGCAGATATGATAACCAGTGGAGTTGTTCCTGGCGTTATTATGTTTCAAATGTTGTTGAAATCATTTGGAGAAGAGAAAGTAATTAGTGTTTCTTCTTGGGATAATTCGGTCATGGTTTTACCGTTTTTAGGATTTATAATCACTTTAGGTGCTTGTTATCGTTTGGCAAATTTTAATATCGACACCCGTCAAACCGATTCATTTATAGGATTGCCAACACCTGCCAATGCTTTGTTTATTTTGAGTTTGCCTTTGGTTTTGCTAAATCCAAACTTAGAGTTTATTGCAAATTCGCTTCAAAATCATTGGGTTCTTATCACGATTTCTATAGTTAGTGCTTATGTTATGAATGCCGAAATTCCTTTGTTTTCATTAAAAATAAAAGATTTTACCTTCAAGAAAAATGTCTTACAAATTTTGTTTTTGGCTTCATCGGTATTGTTATTGCTTGTTTTTAGATATTTAGGAATTCCTATGATTATTATTTTTTATGTTTTGCTTTCGGTTGTGAATAATATGATTAATAAAAAATAATTTTTTAATGGCTGTACGAAAATCAGTTAAGTCTAAAAAGAAAAAATCATTTTTTAAAAGCAATACATTTTACGTATATATTTTCATTGTATTTATTTTGATTATAATATATAGTCAGCGAAATGTTTTGGCCTATTATTTAGGTTTTAAAACCGATAAAATTGTTGTAGAAACCAGAATCGCTCCGCTTGATAAAGTATTAGACGCACACATCGAGAAATCCTTTGGCATCGATATTTCTGAATACCAAGACAAAATCGATTGGGATAGTCCCAAAGAAATAGAAGGTGGTTTTCCTATCGAATTTGTTTTTATTCGTGCCACTGTTGGTAATGATAGAAGAGATTATAAGTTTAAAAAATATTGGAAAAAAGCCAAAGAAAAAAAGCTTATTTGTGGCGCTTATCATTATTATCGTCCTAACGAAAACTCAATAGAACAAGCGAATAATTTTATTAAAAATGTCAGATTGCATAAAGGTGATTTTCCACCAGTTTTAGATATTGAAAAATTACCCAAAGAACAATCTATCGAAAGACTAAAAGTAGGTTTGCAACGTTGGCTCGATGTTGTCGAAAAACATTATGGAGTAAAACCAATTATTTATAGTGGGGAGAGTTATTATAACGATTTTCTACAGGAAGATTTTTCAGATTATCCTTTCTGGATTGCAAATTATACTGCTTTTTATACTGATATTGATTCCGATTGGTCTGTTTGGCAAGTAACTGAAAACGGAAAAGTAACCGGAATAAAAGGCTGTGTAGATGTAAATATTTATAACGGAACTTCTTTAGATTTGAAGAAATTGTTGATAAAGTAAATCAAGAGGTTTCGATTTCTTTGTTTTTTAGAATAGTTCTAATAACAGTATATAGAATTGCAGTATTCCAATCATCTTTATAACTATAAGATTGATTTATATTTACTGGATTTTCTTGAGAATATATTGCAAAATAGGTTCTGTAATCTATTGTTCGTACATTTTCCCAAAGAATAATATTTTGTTTCTTCTTTAAAATAGAATTGGTTTCAATTATAATGTTTTCATCTGAGAAATGAACATTGCCAATTGATAATTGTACTTTATTTTGAAACTTTTCAATAAAGTCTGTTGCTATTTTATTGAAATGAAAATTCCATAAAGTTGTTAAAATTTCTAA
Organism: Flavobacterium sp.; assembly: GCF_043756175.1. Classification (GTDB taxonomy): domain Bacteria; phylum Bacteroidota; class Bacteroidia; order Flavobacteriales; family Flavobacteriaceae; genus Flavobacterium. The sequence goes on along the minus strand of NZ_JAYURN010000133.1, from coordinate 16,888 downwards.
ATAATTATTGAAGTGTAAATTTTTATTAATTCCGTAAAAACTTTTAAAATTAATTTTAATAATTTTATTTTCGTTATTTCTAATGAAAATTTGGTAATCTCGGCCAATGGTAAACTTAGCTCCCTGAATCCATTTTACTCCATAACGATAATCTGTAATTTCGGAATTGTAAAACTTAGTAAAATAATCAGTTACTAAATCCTTATCTTCAAATTGAATGAAATCTGAATTAATAATGAGTTCTCTTTTACAATTGTCTAAAAAACTTCGTTTAATTGTTGTTTTAAATTCTAAATTAGGATTCATTAAAACTCCAATTTCTTTCTTCTTAACTCAAAGTTCTGACCTAAATAAACTCTTCGAACCATTTCGTCTTCTACTAATTCTTCCGGTACTCCAGCTTTTAGGATTCCGCCTTCAAACATCAAATACGTTTTATCGGTAATAGCAAGTGTTTCCTGTACGTTATGGTCGGTAATCAAGATACCAATATTCTTATTTTTAAGTTGGGCTACAATTCTCTGAATGTCTTCTACTGCAACGGGGTCTACTCCTGCAAAAGGTTCATCTAGTAAAATAAATTTAGGATCAGTCGCTAAACAACGTGCAATTTCGGTACGACGACGTTCGCCACCAGATAATAAATCACCACGATTGGTACGAATGTGTTGCAAACTAAATTCATCAATTAGCGATTCCATTTTTGCTTCTTGCTCTGCTTTCGACAATTTTGTGAGTTGCAAAACACTTAAAATATTATCTTCGATACTCAATTTTCTAAAAACAGAAGCTTCTTGTGCTAAATATCCAATACCGTTTTGTGCACGTTTGTACATAGGATAATCGGTAATATTCATATCGTCTAGATAGATATTTCCAGAATTTGGTTTTACTAAACCTACAATCATATAAAAAGAAGTGGTTTTTCCAGCACCATTTGGACCCAATAAACCTACGATTTCACCTTGATTTACTTCGACCGAAATACCTTTTACAACACTTCTTCCTTTATAGGTTTTCACTAAGTTTTCTGCTCTTAATATCATTCTTTATGGTTATTTGTTGATTTGGTTATTTGTTTGTTCGGTAAATTAACGAATAAACAAATGACCAAATCAACACATTAACAATTATTTAGTTTTCTTCTAATGCTTCCCAAAATTCGTAAGCACGACGCAAGTGTGGAATTACGATAGTTCCGCCCACTAAAGTGGCAACACTCATGGTTTCCATCATTTCTTCTTTAGTGACGCCTAGTTTGTAAGCTGTTTCTAAATGGTATTTGATACAATCATCGCAACGTAAAACGGCTGATGCTACAAGTCCTAACAATTCTTTGGTACGAACATCAAGTGCGCCTTCGGCATAAGTATTGGTGTCGAGATTAAAAATCCTTTTGATGACTTTGTTGTTGTCGGCTAATAGTTTTTCGTTCATTTTAGAACGGTAATCATTGAATTCATTGACTAAGTTGCTCATTTTTCTTTTCTTTTTTTACTACAAATACCGATATAAATATACTGGCTTCATATATTAATAACATAGGAATTGCGACCGTAATTTGACTCACAACATCCGGTGGCGTGACAATTGCTGCAATAATTAGAACAATTACAACAGCATATTTTCTGTAAGTTCTTAAGAAATTCGGAGTTACTAATCCTAATTTGGTTAAGAAATAAATAAGGATTGGTAATTCGAAAAACAAACCACTGGCAATAACCGATGTTTTTATCATTCCGATATACGAATCGAGATTAAATTCATTTTTTACAACAGTACTTATTTGAAAGGTTGCCACAAAGTTTATAGACATCGGGACAATCACAAAATAACCAAACAAAACCCCTAAAAAAAACAATATGGATGCTGAGAATATAAATAATTTTGCATTTTTCTTTTCGGTATCATACAATGCGGGACTAATAAATTTCCATAATTCCCATAAAATAAATGGGAATGCAAGAATAAATCCTGCAGTAATACATGTCCAGACAAAAACATTTACTTGCCCTTCCATGCTGGTGTTTTGAATGGTAAATGGTAATTCGGTAATGCAAATACTGTCAGCAAAACCAAGATAATGCGATGCATCACAAAAAAAACGATAAGTAACAAAGTTAATGTTCGTTGGGCCAAAAATGATAGTGTCAAACACATAACCACTAAAAGAATAAACAACACACGCCATAACAATAATGGCGATGGTGCTTCGTACTAACAACCATCTTAATTCTTCAAGATGGTCAAGAAATGACATTTCGCTGAGATTTTTCTTTACCATTATACTATTCCTTCTTTTAAAATATCGTGTAAATGTAAAACACCAGCATATTTTCCTTCGTTTTCTACAACCAACTGTGTGATAGCAAAATCTTCCAAAATATTAAAAGCATCAACTACCATAGCCGAATATTGAATCGTTTTCGGATTTTTAGTCATAATGTCTTTAGCGGTAAGATGCGAAAAAGTATCATTATTATTTAGCATTCTACGAATATCACCATCGGTAATAATTCCGATAACTTTTTCGTTTTCTACAACTGCAGTCACTCCCAAACGTTTTTCTGAAATTTCAAAAATCACATTTTTAATAGATGAATCCGGAGAAACCATCGGCTTATGACTCATATCGAGCATGTCGCTCACACGAAGTAATAATTTTTTGCCTAAAGCGCCACCTGGGTGGTATTTTGCAAAATCTTCACTTTTGAAATTTCTCATTTCCATCAAACAAACTCCGATTGCATCACCCATAACTAGTTGTGCAGTAGTGCTATTTGTAGGAGCTAAGTTAATGGGGCAAGATTCGGCATCGACCGTAGTGTTTAAAACACAATCAGATTCTTTAGCCAAAAAGGAAGTCATATTTCCAGTAATTGCAATTAAGATGTTTCCAAAACGTTTCAAGATTGGAACCAGAGCTTTTATTTCTGGGCTATTGCCACTTTTTGAAATACAAATGACTACATCATCTGGCTGAACCATACCCAAATCACCATGAATGGCTTCAGCAGCATGTAAAAACATACTTGGTGTTCCTGTCGAATTGTAAGTTGCTACCATTTTTTGAGCAATAATCGCACTTTTTCCTATTCCAGTAACTACCAACCTTCCTTTAGATTGATAAATAATTTCGACAGCTTTTGCGAAGTCATCGGTAAGATAATCAGTTAGTTTAGCAATTGATTGGCTTTCTGATAATATCGTTTTTTTTGCTGAAGTCAATATGTTTTCTTTTGATATCAAAACAGAATATTTTAAATTTGTGTATGTTAAAGAAATTTGTATCTTTATGTTCCCGCAAATTTATATAAAATACTATTACTAAAGAATGAATTCACACGAAATTGATATTCACAAGGAGTTAAAAAAATATTTTGGTTTTAACCAATTTAAAGGTTTACAAGAACAAGTCATAAAAAGTATCGTAGCCAAGCACAATTCTTTTGTAATTATGCCTACTGGTGGTGGTAAATCTTTATGCTATCAGTTGCCTGCATTGATGCAAGAAGGGACTGCAATCGTTGTTTCGCCACTTATTGCTTTAATGAAGAATCAAGTAGATGCTATACGAAGTTTGTCTTCGGAAGCAGGAATTGCTCATGTACTCAATTCTTCTTTAACAAAAACCGAAATTGCTCAAGTAAAAAAAGATATTTCTTCTGGCTTAACCAAATTATTATATGTTGCTCCAGAATCTCTTACAAAAGACGAATATATTGCCTTTCTTCAAAAAGAAACAATCTCTTTCGTGGCAATCGATGAAGCACATTGCATCTCAGAATGGGGGCACGATTTTAGACCAGAATATAGGAATTTAAAAAACATCATAAAATTGCTCGGCGATGTTCCAATCATTGGACTAACAGCTACCGCTACGCCAAAAGTGCAAGAAGATATCCTGAAAAATTTGGATATGGCTGATGCCAATACATTTAAAGCATCATTTAATAGACCCAATTTATACTACGAAATACGTACCAAAACTAAAAATGTCGAATCGGATATAATACGTTTTATCAAACAACATAAAGGTAAATCAGGAATTATATACTGCCTAAGTCGCAAAAAAGTTGAAGCGATTGCACAAGTTTTACAAGTAAACGGAATTTCGGCAGTGCCTTATCATGCAGGATTAGATGCAAAGACCAGAGCCAAACACCAAGATATGTTCTTAATGGAAGATGTCGACGTAGTAGTAGCAACCATTGCCTTTGGTATGGGAATAGACAAACCAGATGTTCGTTTTGTGATACACCACGATATTCCAAAATCACTCGAAAGTTATTATCAAGAAACTGGTCGTGCGGGTCGAGATGGTGGAGAAGGTCATTGTTTGGCTTACTATTCTTATAAAGATGTCGAAAAATTAGAAAAATTCATGTCTGGGAAACCAGTTGCCGAACAAGAAGTTGGTTTTGCATTACTACAAGAAGTGGTGGCTTATGCCGAAACTTCTATGTCAAGGCGCAAATTTTTATTGCATTATTTTGGTGAAGAATTTGACAGTGAAACAGGTGACGGCGGCGATATGGATGACAATATGCGTAATCCAAAAGTACAAGTTGAAGCCAAAGATCAAGTCGTAAAACTGATAGAAGTAATTCGTGATACGAAGCATATTTACAAATCGAAAGAAATTGTATATACGCTTATGGGGAAAATAAATGCCATGATTAAGGCGCATAAAACCGATACTCAAAAACTTTTTGGTAGTGGTAAAGATCACGATGAACGTTATTGGATGGCAGTTTTAAGACTAGCTTTAGTCGACGGATTATTGTCGAAAGATATAGAAACTTACGGTATTGTCAAGGTTACAGATAAAGGACTAAATTTTATTAAAAACCCACAATCCTTTATGATGTCCGAAGACCACGAATATAATGAAACCGAAGACGAAGCTATTGTTTCAGCATCGAAAGTATCAGGGACTGCAGATGAAGCACTAATGTCTATGTTACGTGATTTGCGTAAAAAAGTAGCTAAAAAACTAGGTGTACCTCCGTTTGTAGTGTTTCAAGATCCATCTTTAGAAGATATGGCTTTAAAATATCCTATAACTTTAGATGAATTAAGTAATGTTCACGGAGTAGGAGAAGGGAAGGCTAAGAAATACGGAAAAGACTTTATAGAGCTAATTTCTAGTTATGTAGAAGATAATGAGGTTATGCGTCCAGACGATTTGGTGGTAAAATCTACTGGAGCAAATTCAGTTAATAAACTGTACATTATTCAGAATATCGACAGGAAATTATCGCTCAAAGATATTGCCAGAGCAAAAGGTTTGGATATGAATACTTTGCTTAAAGAAATGGAGCAAATTGTAAATTCTGGTACCAAACTAAACATAAAATATTGGATTGACGATATGCTAGACGACGATCAGCAAGAAGAAATTCATGATTATTTTATGGAATCCGAATCTGATGACATAGAAGACGCGCTCAAGGAATTTGATGGCGATTATGATATTAATGAATTGCGACTCATGCGAATAAAGTTTATTAGCGAAGTTGCGAATTAGTCATAAAGTTGAAAAGTCAAATATCGAAAGTCATAAGTTCAAAGAATTATTTTTTTAGACTTTATGACTTTCGATTTTAAGACATTAGACTAAATAAACTTCTCCACGATGCGGTTTCAAAGTATCACGAACAGCAATCATATTATCATCGGTAACGACCATAAAAGCGATGGCATGCATATCGCTTATCACTTCAAAACCTGTAATATTCAAAGGAAATTTTTCGATAACAATATATTCTTTAAGATGAATTTCGTGGTGTTCGGCAGTTTTTGCAGCAGCTTGTCCACGAAAATCCCAAATTAGTTTTATTTGTCTAGACATTTTTATTTTGTAAGATGCAAATTTACAAAGTATTATTTTAATTTAGGTATTTGTATATAAAGTATATATCATGTATGTTTGTGTCAAATTTTAATTCCAATGAGAAAACTAATTGATCTAGACCAAACTACATTAACCAAGTTAAAGTTTTTGTCTGTTTTTGAGCATTTGAGTGTAAAAGCATTAATAGAAAATGCGGTACATGATTATGTTAAAAACAAAGAAAAAGAACGTTTCGATAAACTCACCGATGAGGAAAAGGAAGATTTGGGACTGTTGATGCTGATGCAAGAAGTGGATAGAAATGATAAAGTAAGCGAAGAAGAAATCTTCAAAATTTTGGGTAAATGAAAGTTGAATACTTAAAACCCTTTTTAAGAGATTTATCTAAAGTGACAGATGAAAGATTGAAAGATACCGTATTTGAAACTATTCTTATTCTGAAAAATACTGAAGGACTAAATTCAGTTCCTAATATTAAAAAACTGAAAGGACATCCAGAAGCTTATAGACTTAGGGTTGGTAAATATAGATTGGGTTTTTATTTTGACGGAGAAACTGTCGAGTTAGCTAGATTTGCCAAACGTGATGATATTTATAAATTATTTCCATAAATATTTAGAAAAATTAAATGCCAAAAGAACTTTTACTTCAAGTTACTCCCGAAATCGCTGCAAATGAAAATTTGCTAAAAGAACATTTATCGAAACAAATAAAAGTTTCTGTAAAAGACATTCAGCATATTTCGATTTTAAAACGTTCTATCGATGCTCGTCAGAAAGCCATAAAAATCAACTTAAAAATCAACATTTATCTTCAAGGAGAAAATTTTGTCGAGCAAAAAATAGAACTTCCAGAATATAAAGACGTTTCAAACTCTCAAGAAGTAATTGTAATAGGAGCAGGGCCAGCAGGTCTTTTTGCTGCTTTGCAATTGATAGAATTAGGATTAAAACCAATCCTTATCGAACGAGGAAAAGATGTTCGTGGTCGCCGTCGAGATTTAAAAGCCATTAATGTAGATCATATTGTAAATGAAGATTCTAATTATTGTTTTGGCGAAGGCGGAGCAGGAACTTATTCTGACGGGAAATTATACACACGTTCTAAAAAACGTGGAGACATAGATAGAATTTTAAAGTTACTAGTCGCTTTTGGTGCCACACCAGACATTTTGGTAGAAGCACATCCGCATATTGGAACCAATAAATTGCCCCAAATTATTCAGGATATTCGAGAGAAAATCATCGAAATGGGAGGAAAAGTCCTTTTTGAAACCCGTGTAACGGATATTTTAGTCAAGAATAATGAAGTGCAAGGGGTTGTCATTCAAAACGGAGATACCATTGTTGCTAATAAAATAATCTTGGCTACAGGACATTCTGCTCGTGATGTTTTCGAATTATTAGACAGAAAAAAGATATTTATCGAAGCCAAACCTTTTGCATTGGGCGTTCGAGCTGAACATCCACAAAGTTTGATAGATCAGATTCAATATTCGTGTGATTATCGTGGGGAATATTTACCGCCAGCGCCATATTCTATCGTGAAACAAGTAAATGGTCGCGGTATGTATTCGTTTTGTATGTGTCCAGGTGGTGTAATTGCTCCTTGCGCAACAAGCCCTGGTGAAGTTGTAACCAATGGTTGGTCGCCATCTAAACGAGATCAAGCGACTGCAAATTCTGGGATTGTAATCGAATTAAAATTAGAAGATTTTAAGCCATTTGCTAAATTTGGTGCTTTGGCTGGAATGGAATTTCAAAAAAGTATCGAGCAACGCGCCTGGCATTTGTCTGAGCAAACTCAAAAAGTACCGGCACAACGAATGATCGATTTTACACAGAATAAAGTATCAAAAGAAATACCAAAAACCTCTTATGTTCCTGGAACAACTTCGGTAGAAATGGGTCAGGTTTTCCCAGGTTTTTTATCACAAATTTTGCGTGAAGGCTTTTCTGAATTCGGAAAATCGATGAAAGGCTATTTGACAAATGAAGCTATTTTGCATGCGCCAGAATCTAGAACTTCATCGCCAGTTCGAATTCCAAGAGACGAAATCACCTTAGAGCATTTGCAAATAAAAGGATTGTATCCTTGCGGTGAAGGAGCGGGATATGCAGGTGGAATTATTTCGGCAGCTATTGATGGTGAGAAATGTGCTTTGAAAATTGGCGAGCGTTTGTTGCAATAAATTCCTAATATTAAAGTTTAATTATTTTGTAGATTTGATAAATTTTAAAATCAAAAAATGGCAATTGCAATAAATGATGTTATAGGTTATTTAGAATTAAACGCGAATATGCTAATTGACTATTCGCCTAAACTAATTACTGCTTTTTTTATTCTTTTTGTAGGTCATTATGCTATTAAAATTTTCAAAAAATTAATTAGTAGAAAAGTACGAAAAAAAGAATTCGAACCCACACTTTCTAAATTTCTTATAGATATACTTATTTGGGTATTACGCGTTTTACTTTTTGTAACTTTCATTTCTAAGTTAGGAATAGAAACAGCTTCTTTTGTAGCCATTATAGGTGCTGCAGGTTTGGCAATTGGATTGTCTTTACAAGGTTCCTTATCTAATTTTGCGGGAGGAATTCTTATTATATTGTTCAAACCATTTGAAGTTGGCGATTCAATCGAAGCGCAAGGTGTTTCGGGAACGGTTTTAGAAATTCAGATATTTGTTACCAAATTAATTACAGGAAATAACCAAACGATATTTGTTCCCAATGGAGCATTATCTAACGGAAATATTATCAATCATTCGTTGGAAGGAACACGTCGTGCTGATATACAAATTTCAGTGTCGTATGATGCTGATTTGAAAAAAACAAAAGAAATTATTCAGCGTATTTTAGATACCAATGATAAAATACTAAAAGACCCAAAACCATCAATCGATGTTGTTGCGCTTACTGATGTTTCAGTAAAATTAACGATTCGTCCTTGGGTAAATAATGAAGATTTTTCATCAGTTTGCTCAGAAACTTTAGAAAGCTGTAAAACCGAATTGCATCTTGCAGGTATTGTTTTGAAAAATCAGTAAAGGACTAGCAATTCTGTGAAACCTGTTATTAGGAAGGCTTTATCATTGTATTTTTAACGTTACTGATTCATCAGAGTTCCAACCGACTAAATCAACAAACCATTCCAAAGGTTTTAATAAAAAATCAAATAATAGTTGTGGAGAAGTAGCATAATCATTTCCTTTCGCAATTTTATCATATTTCTTTTGATAACTATTATAGTATTTAAAGTATGGTTTGTCAATTATATATTCTGCTTTGTATTTAATTAAGGAGCTATCTTTTTTGCTTAAGGTTTTTTCAAAACTAACTAAGCAGGTATCACATTGTGGGTAATCAAAATAACTATCTATTAATCTATAATGTTCAGATAAGTCTGTAAACATTTCTTTGTTTCTTTCAAAATGTAGTGTAGTCTTTACGCTGTCAATGTAATGGATATTTTTTTTGTAGACCTTTCTAAGGAAAAGAATACTCTCGCTGTCATGGTATTTAATAGTGTCATTTTCTATAAAGCCAATTGATTTTTTAATTGTTTTATTTTTAATATCAACTTCTTGTCTGAAAATATAAGGCTTTCCAGAAAATGATTCCAAACCACCAACATAAGTTTGGAACTCATTTATAATTGGGTCTAGATTATTTATATTTGAATGAGGATCTCGAAATATAAGCCCCATTAATAAAAATAAAATGTTTAAAAAAAGGACATTTAAAAGGTTTCCTAAAATGATTTTTATTATGGAGTTTAAAAAGACATTCCAAATAATAAATAGACTATATATAATTGCAATAATCGTAAATACATTAGATAGAAAATAAAAAGAATAATTTTCAGATTTTATGAATATATACAGAAAAAATAAAATTGGAATAAAAAAAGTAGCCCAAGTAATATATATAAATGAAAAAACTTTCCAGTATTTATTTGTTATCCCAGACAATATTGTAAATGAAGCAAAATTGATTATGATAAAAGGGGCTGTCATGAATAAAACTAAGAATAAAAACTTGTAATATTCTTTTTGAGTTTCAACATTGCCAAAAGTAAAATACGTAATTAATAATACAGTTGTATAAAATATTATCTGATGTATTTGAAGTTTTATGCTTTTATGATAAAAAACAGTTACAAACTTTTGAGGCTTAAACAAAAACAAAAAAATTTCCTGTATCCATATTATAACATTCTCTAAGCTATAATTATCGTAGATATTTTTTATAAATTTAGGAGTGAAGTCCATTTTTCGTAGTTTTTTTAAGCTTTCCTATAACTTGTGAATTGACCAATATAAAGTTTATTTTTTAAACCTAGAATCGTCACGTTTTATAAATTCAATTCTTCTTTTTGGTGCTTCCACTTTAGGAAAACTCGCTTCTTCGGTTTTGCTAGAAGGTTCGATAAGGTTGTTTAATTCTTCAATTTCAGCATCGGTCAAATCTCGGTAACGACCAACAGGAACATCTAACGAAATATTTATGATTCGAATTCTTTTTAGCGAAGTAACTTCGTAACCTAGATATTCGCACATTCTACGAATTTGTCGGTTTAAACCTTGTGTTAAAACAATTTTGAAAGTGGTTTTGCTTATCTGCTCAACCTTACATTTCTTAGTTACCGTATCTAAAATCGGGATTCCGTTGCTCATTTTTTGAATGAATCTGTCAGTAATCAATTTGTTTACTGTTACAGTATATTCTTTTTCGTGGTTGTTTCTTGCGCGCAGGATTTTGTTTACAATATCACCATCGTTGGTCATAAAAATAAGACCTTCGCTGGCTTTGTCTAATCGCCCAATTGGGAAAATTCGTTTGGGATAATTAATGAAATCGACAATATTGTAACGTACGTCTAAGTTTGTCGTACATTCGATTCCTACAGGTTTGTTGAAAGCGAGGTAAACTGGTTTTTCAGTTTTTTCTCGAACTAATTTCCCATCAACACGTACTTCGTCACGATGCGAAACTTTGGTTCCCATTTCGGGAACGACTCCGTTTATCGTGATACGACCTTCGTCGAGTAATTTGTCGGCTTCGCGGCGAGAACAATAGCCTGTTTCCGACAGAAATTTATTAATACGGGTTAAGTTTTCTTCCATTTTGCAAAGATAAGGATTTCTTGTTAGGTTCAGAGATTCAAAGTTGCAAAGGTTGCAAGTATTCCTGAGTTTTGACTTTAGCCCTGATGGAGCCGATATCCTTTGTGAGGAACAAACAAAAATAAAGGCGAGAGCAGGAAAAAACCATTCCTAGAAATGCCCGAAAAATTACGCTTCAAATAAAAATTGATAAATGGTTTGGTTCAATTTATCGTCGTGCATGCTGTGTCCCAGATTTTGAGTTTCTATAAATTGTGCTTTTTTCCAAGCGGAGGCAATTTTTTTTGCTTCCGAAAAAGCGATTACATCATCGTGAATATCGTGTGCTATGATGCCTGAAATGGTAGCGTCTTTTAAAAAATTTTGACTTGTGAATTCATCAGTATTTACACCAAAACGTTGTGTAATATGGGATTTGATGAGTTGACACACTTTAGAGTTTAGTCCCAAGAGATTAATGTAATTTTGCATTAAAACATTAAAATCTGATGGTGAACCTAATAAAATCATTTTTTCGAGATGGTTTTGCTTGTAATTGTGCTGATAATAGGCACAAGCTACTCCGCCCATCGAGTGTCCGATGATGAATTTTGGTTGATGTGTATTAGAAAGTACATTAATAAACTCGGCATAAGTAGGAACATTAAATTCTTTGCCGCTACTTAGTCCGTGTGCTGGTGCATCGATAGCTATAATGGTACTTCCTGATTTTATGAGTAAACGAATTAGCTTTTCCCAACGTGCGGCATTACTTTCCCAACCATGAACCAGTAATATTTTATTTTCATTTCCTTGCCAAGTGTAAGTTTGGAAATAATGTTGGTCGTGATTGATGGTGTTTTTTGTGGCTTCTTGCAAAATTTCAGGTAGATTATCAGGTGACAATCGACCATCTCTAGGCTCACTAAAATATCCGTAAGCCATAACCAATGCTTTATCTGGCATGATATAACTGAGTAAGTTAATATAAAGCCCGATAGATTTTGTGAGTATGAATTTTAAATTTTTTTGCATAAAAAAAGTCCCGCTTCTTGCGGGACTTAATATACTACATTTTGGCGAATAATTTCTCCATTTTTTCTTTTTCTTCTTCGGCTAGTGAGCTGTCTACTAAAATACGACCACTGTGCTCATCTGTAATTACTTTTTTACGAGAAGCAATTTCCATTTGAATTTGTGGTGGAATTGTAAAGAATGATCCAGCTGAAGCTCCTCTTTCGATAGAAACTACTGCTAATCCGTTTCTTACACTAGAACGAATTCTTTTGTAAGCGATTAATAAACGCTCTTCGATTTTTGCTTCGAATTCTGTTGATTTTTCAGATAAGAATGTTTCTTCTTTTTCAGTTTCAGACATAATTGCCTCTAATTCTGATTTTTTATGCTTCAAGTGATTAGATTTAGCTTCTAATCTTTCTTTCGATTGATTGTAAACTTCTTTCTTGTGCTCGATAGAAGCTTTCATTTCTTTGATGTGCTTCTCAGACAATTGAATTTCTAATTCTTGGTATTCAACTTCTTTTGTTAAAGAGTTAAATTCTCTGTTGTTACGAACACTATCTTGTTGTTTTGTGTATTTTTTTATTGATTCTTTGTGCTCATCAATAGCATTTTTCTTTTCCTTGATTTTTTCGTCGATAGACTCTAAATCAACTTTTAGTTTTTCTAAACGAGTGCTTAATCCTGCTACTTCATCTTCTAAATCTTCCACTTCTAGTGGTAATTCGCCTCTTACATTTCTAATTTCGTCAATACGAGTGTCGATTAACTGTAAATCGTATAACGCTCTTAACTTCTCTTCAACGTTCAATTCTTTTGTAGCTGCCATATTTATAAGTACTTAACTGGATTTGTATTTTCTTCTGATAAAACGATTCCACTAAAAGCCGAATCGGGTGCAAAATTAATGATTTTTTTCGTAAGATAATCAAATATATAGTTTTTTGTGTATCGTTCGCTTTCAAAATGCCCAATATCGGCTAAAAGTAACTGATTTTCAGCTTCATAAAACTGATGGTATTTTAAATCAGCGGTCAAAAAAGCATCGGCACCAGCCATAATAGCATTTTTAATTGCAAAACTTCCTGCTCCACCAAGAACGGCCACTTTTTTTATTTTTTTATTCAAAAATTGACTGTGACGAATGCCACCGCATTGCATTTTGTTTTTTACCAATTCTAGAAAATCTTTTTCGTCCATTTCAGTTTCCAGTTCGCCAACCATTCCCAATCCTATATTTTGATGCGAATTTTGTAAATCATAAATTTCGTAAGCTACTTCTTCATATATATGAGTAGCAAATAAGGCGCTTAGAATTTTGCTTTGCAAATGTTTTTCGAAAACCACTTCAATTTTTATTTCGCTGGTTTTTGTGAGTTCTCCTTTAATGCCAATTACTGGATTGCTATTTTCGTTTCCTTGGTAAGTGCTAAAACCTTCAGAATTAAAACTGCAATTGTTATAATTTCCTATTGTTCCAGCTCCAGCATTAAGCATGGCAACACGAATAGTATCAGCATTTTCTGGAATGGTATAAGTAACTAATTTTTGAATAAAATTTTGTTTTGGAATTAGAATTTTGTTGTTTTTTAATCCCAATGCATCACAAAAAATCTTGTTTACGCCTTGCTGATGATTGTCTAAAGCGGTGTGAACAGCATAAATTGCTATGTCATTTTTTATTGCTTTGATAATTGCTCGTTCTACATAATTCTTGCCCGTAATCTTTTTTAAACCTGAAAATAAAATAGGATGGAAGCAAACCACAAGATTACATTTTTTAGTAATAGCTTCTTCAATTACTGTTTCTAGTGCATCATGACAAACTAAAACGCCTGTTGTTTCGCTGCTCGAATCGCCAACGAGCAAACCCACATTATCAAAATCTTCTGCGTAGGCGAGTGGCGCCATTTCTTCAAGAAAGGAAAGAATATCTTTTATTTTCATCGTAATTTTTCGATTGTTTGAGAATGTAAATTTACAATTTCATTGTTTTATTTAGTTAAAAAAATCTTTATTCTTTTTATCTATTGGGTTTTAAAGGTTATTTTAGCGTTTTCCATTTTCGGAAGAAAAAAAAGCATATCATGAAACATATTACATTATTACTATTTTTTATTACTATAAATGTTTTTTCACAAGAAAATAACATAAAACATATTGTTGCAAAAGGCGAAAGCATTTACCAAATTGCTAAAAAATATAACGTAAAACAAGACGATATTTTTAGGTTAAATCCTGATTCTAAAAGCAAATTAAAATTGAATTCGGTTTTATTAATACCAAAAGCGGAAACTGTTTTAGATAAAAAAGAGACAACAATTACTCACGAAGTTTTGCCCAAACAAACACTTTATGGGATTTCGAAACAATATAAAGTTTCTATTGATGATATTAAGAAAGCCAATCCAATTATCGAAAAAGAAGGTTTAGAAATTGGACTTCAATTAATTATTACTGTCGATAAAAATTACAAACCAGAAAAAGTTCTCGTTGCTGAATCATCGAAGCCAATAAAAAATATTGAACCCGAAAAGCAAAAAATAATTTCTGACGAAGAAGAAATTTCACACCTTGTTTTGGCAAAAGAAACAAAATATGGAATTTCGAAAAAATATGGTGTTACTATTTCCGAATTGGAAAAACTGAACCCAGAAATTGTTCGCGAACTGCCTATTGGTTTTAATCTTTTAATAAAAAATGGAATTAAAAAAGAAACCGTTATTATCGAAGTTCCTGTAATTAAAGAAATAAAAAAGAAGATAGAAATTAAGGAAAAAGAAGATGTAAAACCTCAAATTGAGGAAGAATCTGATGAAGAAATCGAAGAAAAAAAAGAAGCAACTTCACAGATAAAAATATTGGAAATTATTCCTCATAAAGATGACGAAGTAGTTACAGCGAAGCCATTATCGACAGAAGGGATGACTAAAGCAGAGTTGCTAATAGCCACAGCTTCGGAGAATATTGGAGTTCGGTACAGAAGCGGCGGAACAAGTAAAGAAGGTTTCGATTGTTCGGGATTGATGATAAATACTTTTAGTACTTACGATATAAAACTACCAAGAAGTTCGAGCGAAATGGCTAGATTTGGTAGTAATGTTAATGCTTCCGAAGCGCAAAAAGGAGATTTAATTTTCTTTGCCACTATGGGAAAAGGTCGTGTGAGCCATGTAGGTATGGTAGTTGAAGTAGTTGGGGATGAAATAAAATTTATTCATTCATCAACAAGCTCTGGCGTAATTGTTTCCTCTAATAAAGAAGTATATTACGCTAAACGATTTGTGAAAATAAATCGAGTTTTAGAGTAATTAATGTTTAGTCATCAATCTCTTTAACTCTAAATCCAACTATTTTTTTAATTAATTTGTAAGGAATTTCATCATTCAATGGAAATTGAATAGAACCTTTTTCAGTTTTATATTTAGATATTTCTTCTTGAAAAGCTTTGTTTCCTGATGGTAAAGCATAAAAACCTATATGATTTTTGAATGATGAAAAATATACCAACACCTTTTTTTGTTTAAAAGCAGGCATATTGTAACTGATGGTTTCTTTCGCATTTGGAGCAGATAGTTGTATGCAATTTCGAATTTTGTTCAAAATAATTGCTACGTTTTCTGGGAAATCGGCAATGTATTCATCGATTGAAGTATATTTTTTAGTTTCCATAATTTAAAAAACATTTCTATTAAAATTATAAAAAAATCCGCTTCAATTTCTCAAAGCGGATTCTCTATTTTTATAAATTCTGACCTCGTTACTAATAATAAGTATATCTTCTTACTTTAGCAATATATTTTGCCAAACGAATAACTTGGTGACTGTAACCATATTCGTTATCATACCAAACGTATAATACAATGTTTTTACCATCGGCAGAAACAATCGTTGCATTACTATCGAAAATAGCAGGAGCTGAAGTTCCTACGATATCAGATGATACCAATTCGTTGTTTAATGAATATTTAATTTGCTCAACAAGTTCACCTTCTAAAGCGTATTTTTTCATGATATTGTTAACGTCTTCAATCGAAGTTGTTTTTCCTACTTCAAGATTTAAAACTACCAATGAACCATTAGGAACAGGAACACGAATCGCATTAGATGTTAATTTCCCAGCCAGACTTGGTAATGCTTTTGCTACTGCACTGCCAGCACCAGTTTCGGTAATTACCATGTTTAAAGCAGCAGCACGACCACGACGGTATTTTTTGTGCATGTTGTCTACTAAATTCTGGTCATTTGTATAAGCGTGAATCGTTTCTAAATGTCCTTTTACAACACCTAATGTATCTTCTACCGCTTTCAAAATTGGTGTAATTGCATTGGTTGTACAAGATGCCGCAGAAAAAATATTTACTTCGTCAGGATTGTATTCGTTTTGATTTACACCATGTACAATATTTGGAACTCCTTTTCCTGGTGCAGTTAATAAAACTTTGTCAACTCCTTTAGATGTTAAGTGTCTTGCCAAAGCTTCTTGAGTTGTAAAAGCTCCGGTATTATCAATAACTAAGGCGTCATGAATTTCGTAAGCAGTATAATCGATGTCTTCGGGCTGATTTGCTGTAATAATATGAACGGTTGTGCCGTTGATGATTAAAGCATTATTTTCAACATCAGCCACAACAGATCCTTGAAAATCTCCGTGAATAGAATCGTAACGTAACAAAGAAGCTCTTTTTTCTAAAGTACTTGCGTCATTTTTGTCACGAGTAACAATTGCACGCAAACGCAATTGATTTCCTTTGCCCATTTTTGACATTAATTCTCTAGCTAACAAACGACCAATACGTCCGAAGCCGTATAAAACAACATCTTTTGGGTGAATGTCTTCTGTGTTTTTAGCATCTTTTAGCTTGTCAATAACAAATGATTTTGCATCATTGTATTTGTTGTTT
>NZ_JAYURN010000132.1:0-3394 GCF_043756175.1 Flavobacterium sp. | reverse complement strand
TATTGATTTATCTGTAGAAGGAGAGAATTACGGAACTACTGATATTGCTTACTCTCCATCTGTTATAGTAGGGAATATTATAGTTTATAAACCGTTAGAGAATCTTCAGATAAATCAATATTTTTATTACTGCTTAAAGTAAAATTTGGACGAATAATAAATTGTTTTGACAAAGCTATTGTAGCGTCAACCTCTAATCCTAAACGGTAGCTTTTTTCGCTGTTAGAACGAATCGGGCTTCCTACATCATCTAGTTTTCCAGTTAATATCAATTGGTCTTTATAAGCCATATAATACACATTTGAATTGAATTGTACTTTATCAGTAGCATATCTCCAACCCATTTCAAAGTCATTCAACTTTTCTGGTTTCGCATTTCCGCCTTCATAATCCGTTCTGTTAGGTTCCCGATTGGCTCTTGCATACGAAAAGTACAGCTTGTTGTTAGCATTAATATCAAAATTTAATCCTGCTTTTGGATTGAAGAAATTGAAATTGTCATTTACTGAACCAGTTTCGTAACTATTGGCTTTGTAATGCACGTTTCTAAGTTGCAAATCTCCAAATAAGCTTATTTTTTCTGTAATTTGATAATTGGCTTTCGCAAAAATATTTCCATCAGTTTTTGAAGCAGAATCATCATAATAATGATCTCCCAACTCACTTTGTGAAGCATATCTTGCCCAAATTACTTTCCCAAAATGGTCTCCTTCATATTTGTTATAACCACCACCAAAAATGACCTCCAGTTTTTCAGTTGTATAATTTGCTGAAAATGTTGTTCCGTAGAAATCATTATCCAACCATTTTTGACGGATTAAATCGGTTGTATTTATGGTTGCGCCATTAATAACTATTGGAGTTAACCCATAGCTTGAAAATTTAGCTTCTTCTTTGTAATTTTCATAATACCCTTTTCCTTTAGTATAATGAAAAGCTAAGTTCGTGCTCCAATTGCTGGAAACTTTTTCGTTCCAGTGCAATTGATAATGGTCTTGCTGGTAATTATCGGTTTCATTATCATAAAAACGGGTTTTGCCAAATTCGTCTGTAAAAATTCCAGATGAATTAAAGGTTCTGTCACTGTTTAATGTTGCTTCGTCAATTCCGTTCCAGGATTGGTAGGTTTTTTCTTTTCCGCCAAAAGCCAATGCTTTGATCAAAGTAGTTTTGCCCACATAGGTTCCCTGAAGAAAATAAGATTTCAAGTCAGAAGCGCCTCTGTCAACATAACCATCCGATTTCAAAGCAGATAAGCGTCCCGCAATTTCAAAATGGTCATTCATTAATCCCGTACTGAACTTTACCGTGTGTTTTTGGGTATTAAAACTTCCGAATGAATTAGAAATTTCTCCAGTTGCTTTATCTGAATAGGAATCCGTCAGCATGTTTAAACTCGCACCAAAAGCACCAGCTCCATTTGTAGAAGTTCCTACACCGCGTTGCAATTGCAGACTCTCCACCGAAGAGGCAAAATCTGGCATATTCACCCAATAGGTTCCGTGACTTTCAGAGTCATTGTAAGGAATTCCGTTAATGGTGACATTTACTCTGGTCGCATCGCTACCACGAACACGTATTCCGGTATATCCGACACCATTTCCAGCATCAGAAGTCGTTACAACTGAAGGTAAATAATTCATCAAAATAGGAATGTCTTGTCCTAAGTTTCGGAATTTGATTTCTTTTTTGTCCAAATTGCTAAAACTTACCGGAGTTTTTGAAGTAACACGAACTGCCGAAACCAAGACTTCATCGAGTTGGTTGACTTTGGTAGTGTCTTTAACTTGTGAAAAGGAATGAAGTGATAATAGAGAAAAGATAATAGACAGCAATAATCTCGAACTTTGTGTCTTTGTGCCTTTGCGGCCAATAAAATAAAATAAAGTATTCATTCGTAAAAAGATTACGAATAAAAGGGGGAATTATTCTTTTGTTAAATTAAAATGATTGTTTCCTATGACAAATCGATAGTGTGCACGCTATTTTTCTGTCATTTTTTCCCTTAACAGCATTACCTGTTCAGGTTCGTTGGGTATAATCTCAGCTCGTTATTTAGAGCACCCCTTTGAGACGGTGCAAAAGTAGTTTTTTTTGTTTAAAGTTTAAAGTTTTACAAAATAAAAGTAAAAACGACCTAATCTAAATTGGGTTTTCTGCGATTTTTCTTGACTTCAGAAATATTTTTTTTATACTTGATTCGCTTTCTAATAACAGATTTTGGAATTTTAGTGGCTCTTCTTTCTTTAGGGACAAGTAATCCATTTTTTATGATTTCCAAAAAGCGTTTGATTACAATTTCTTTATTTTTAAATTGACTTCGATCTTCATCGCAATTCAAAATCAAAACTAAATCCGTTGTTAGCCGTGAGGATAATTTAGTTTCCAGACGCAATTTTTCCTCTTCACTCAATGCTTGTGCGTTTTTCAAATCAAAAGTCAAAACCACTTTAGAGGAAACCTTGTTTACATTTTGTCCGCCAGCACCACTGCTGCGAACGGCTTTAAAACTTAATTCTGATATGATTTTTTCGGTATCCATTTATGCTGTCCCAAAGCTTCGGGAGTGTTTCAGTGAAATTATTGAGGTTGATGGGCTGGTTTTAATAAATCGTTTACAGTTTTTACAGGATTGAAGGTGATTAAAGGAACCTGTACAAAAACAGTCAGCCAATTTGCCATGGCACCGTTCCACAGACCAGGTAGTTCATATGCTTTGATTTGTGTATTTGAGGTATTTTTCTCAACAATGAAACCACTATTGTGGTCAACAAACTTCGTCAAATCAAATTTTTCGTTTTTATAATTTTTAATTCCGCAAACTAAGTCAACAGGATTAAAATGAGTGGCATTTGCTAAAATAGTCACTTGACTTTCATTGTTTAAGTCAACTTGCGACGATTCTACTATTTGTAATGAAACCGTGTCATTTTCATCTCTGACCCAAAACGGACCTCCTCCAGGTTCGCCCTCATTTTTAACCATCCCGCATACCCGAATTGGTCTGTTTAATTTGTCTTCGATTATGCTGATTTTATTTTCTAAACTTAAAATATCCGCTTCATTTGCTATTTCTACATTTAGTTTTTCTTTGAGGAATTTTAAAATTTCTTCAATTTCTATGATTCCAACCTTTTTTAGTTCAATAAGAGTCAAATAACTAAAAATTTGTTGCTGAAGTTCAATCAACGTTCCAGCCAGAGCTTTTTTATATAAGGCTATTTTTTCATTATTATTTTGAATGACATTATCGATGTTTTTTATAAAAATAATATCTGCATTTAAGGCATTTAGGTTTTCAATCAAAGCACCATGACCTCCCGGTCTAAATAGTAATTCACCTGTTTCAGTTCTGAATGGATTATTCGTTGTGTCAACAGCCAGCGTGTCAGTA
>NZ_JAYURN010000131.1:0-30959 GCF_043756175.1 Flavobacterium sp. | reverse complement strand
ATAGAATTATTCATTTTAAATAATTTAAAATCAAATCCTACAAACTAAAATCTTTTTTAATCTCAGCTAAAGCCAAATCTATACGAGCTGACATACTTTTGTATATTTCTTTAATTTCTTTTTTCTTACCTTTATCTTTTGTCCATTGTTCTATTTGTAGGATTTCTTCAAAGGAAGCTTCCATTCCCAATAAATCGAGTGTAGGTTTTACTTTATGAGCATAACCATAAGTATGGGAATGATCCTTTGCGTTTATTCCCACTTTAATTTGCTCAACATCTAACGGGACTTCTTCAATAAACAAATTAATTAATTGAAGTACAAAATCTTTGTCATCGTCAGATATTGCATAAACTTTTGCTAAATTATAATGTATTGCCATACTTTACTTTACTTGAATTCTAAATAATTTATTTTCTTCTAAAAAACCTTCTAAAACATCATTAGAATTTACTTTTGCAACTCCTGCTGGCGTTCCAGTAAAAATAATATCGCCAATTTTTAAGGTGAAATATTGAGAAACATAAGCGATTAACTCATCTATTTTCCATAACATATTTGCTGTATTTCCTTTTTGAACCGTCTCTCCATTATTGGTTAATTCAAATTTAAGATTTTCTAGCGAATTAAAAACTTTTATCGATATAAAGTCCCCTATAACCGCTGAACCGTCAAAAGCTTTTGCTTTTTCCCAAGGCAAACCTTTGTCTTTTAGTTTTTGTTGTAAATCACGGGCTGTAAAATCGATTCCAACACTAATTTCGTCATAATATTTATGCGCAAACTTGGCATCGATATATTTTCCAACTTTATTTATACGTACAATAATTTCTATTTCGTGATGAATATCATCCGAAAATTCTGGAATTACAAACGGATGTTGTTTGAGCAATACTGCTGAATCTGGTTTCAAAAAAACCACAGGTTCTGTTGGTCTTTCGTTCTGTAACTCAGCTATGTGTTCGGTATAATTTCTTCCTATGCAAATTATTTTCATTTCTTAAAATTGAAAATTTAATGATTCAAAAATTGAAAGATTAAATTATTTAGTATTCAGTTTTCGAAGCTTAATTGCTGTTAAAACTTTTTTGGTGTATAAAGGAAAATCAGCATTTTGAATCCAACTAAAATAACCTGGTTCGGTTTCTAGAACCTTATCTACTTTTGCCCCTTTGTGTTTACCGAAGGTGAAAATTTCTTCATTATCCTTGTCGAAAGCTATCATTCCAGCAAAATCAGCAATTTTTTTTCGGGTTGTGAATTCTGAAAGCGATTTCATATCATTTTCTAATTCAGGATAACGATCAAGTTGTGCTTTTAGAATTTCGTACGTTGCCATGGTATCTGCTTCGGCAGAATGAGCATTTTCTAATGATTTTCCAGTATAAAATTTTAGAGCAGCACTTAGAGTACGTTCTTCCATTTTATGAAAAACAGTTTGCACATCGACAGAAACTCTTCCTTTCATATCAAAATCGACGCCAGCACGAAGTAATTCTTCTGCTAATAATGGAATATCGAATCTATCAGAATTAAACCCTGCTAAATCTGAATCTTTTATCATATTATAAACTTGCGAAGCCAATTCGTTGAAAATTGGTTCGTTAGCTACTTTTTCATCTGTTATTCCATGAACTGCTGTAGTTTGTGCGGGAATTGGAATGGTAGGATTTACCAACCATGTTTTACTTTCTTTGTTTCCGTTTGGGAAAACTTTAAATACTGATATTTCTACAATTCTGTCTTTTCCTATATCGATTCCTGTGGTTTCTAGATCGAAAAAGCAGATTGGACGTGTTAATTTGAGTTCCATTTGGTATGTTTGTGTAAATACAAATGTAAAAGTTTAAAGATGAATTTAACAATTTTACAATGATTTATTTTTTCTTTTTTTGACTACATATGAGATGGATAAAACGGGTTTTCGCAGATTAAATAAATGCACATTTAGTAACAATCGTTTATTTCTAGCCCTGATTACTTCACTGTACTTTTATTTTCAGAGGAGATCAGCGTACTTCGTTTGCTGTGAAAATCCTTTTTTGATCTCGTTTTTTTTAACGAGAGAAAAAAGATTGTAACGGAAAGCAGGATTAGCTCCTAAAAAAAAGCGACTCAAAATTTGAATCGCTTTATTGTACTGTTATTTATTATTTAGAAATCTCTATTTACATCAAATGCTTCAAGATAATCTGCAACGCGTTTTACGAAGCTTCCTCCTAATGCACCATCTACAACTCGGTGATCATATGAGTGCGAAAGGAACATTTTTTGACGAATTCCGATGAAATCTCCTTCTGGAGTTTCGATAACTGCTGGCACTTTACGAATCGCTCCAAGAGCTAGAATTCCTACTTGTGGCTGGTTGATAATTGGTGTTCCGAAAACCGAACCAAAAGTCCCAACATTTGTCACGGTATAAGTTCCGCCTTGTGTATCGTCTGGTTTTAATTTTCCTGCTTTTGCACGATTTCCTAAATCGTTTACCGCTTTTGCCATGCCTACCAAGTTTAATTGGTCCGCATTTTTTATAACTGGAACGATTAAGTTTCCGTTTGGTAAAGCTGCTGCCATTCCTAGATTGATATTTTTCTTTTTGATGATATAATCACCATCAACCGAAATATTCATTCCTGGAAAATCTTTTAACGCTTTTGCCACCGCTTCCATCATAATTGGTGTGAAAGTTAGTTTTTCGCCTTCTCTTTTTTCAAAAGCATCTTTAACTTTATTTCTCCATTTTACGATATTTGTCACATCGACTTCGATAAACGATTGTACGTGTGCCGATGTTTGTACTGATGCAACCATGTAACCAGAAATAAGCTTACGCATTCTGTCCATTTCAACGATTTCGTCACCTCCATTTACAGAAACCGGAGCTGCCTTTTGTGCTACTGGAGCTACATTTTGAGTTGCAACAACTGGAGCAGTCCCGATAGCTATCGGGGCAACAGCAGGCTGATTTCCTCTATTTTTTATGTAATTTAAAAGATCTTCTTTAGTAATTCTTCCATCTTTTCCTGAACCCGAAATACTTTCTAATTCAGCTACAGAAACACCTTCTTCTTTAGCGATGTTTTTCACTAATGGAGAAAAGAATTTATCTGAATCTGAAAAATTAGCTGGTGCTGAAACTGATTCTTTCGCCGTTTCTACAGTCTTAGCAACATCTGCAACGGCAATTGGAGTTGCTTCTTGTTTTGCAACAACAACGTCTCCCCCTTCTGTTTCGATAATAGCTATGGTTTGTCCAACTTGAACTAAATCATCTTTGTTAAATAATTGCTCTATCAATATCCCTGAAACTTCACTAGGAACTTCACTATCAACTTTATCAGTAGCTATTTCTAGTACCGCTTCGTCCATTTCGATTTTGTCCCCAACTTGTTTTAACCAATTTGTGATAGTCGCTTCCGCAACGCTTTCTCCCATTTTTGGAAGTTTCAATTCAAATCTTGCCATATTGTTTGCCTAAAAGGTTTTTTGGTTTTGATGACGCAAAAATAATAAATTTAACACTAATTTCACGAATTAACAGCAATTAAAAAAAATTTGAAATCTAGTTTTTAAAATCTGATATTAAAATTACTTCTCCACGATCATTACTACTATTGCTACCTGTAAGAAAATCAGTAGTTTGCGGAAGTATTTTGAAAGTGATTTTTTTATTTTTATTCAATCGCATTGTTTGAATTATTTCTTTAAAATCGATATAATTATTATCAAATACGAATTCATAAGTCGTTTTTTTAAGTAAATTTTGCGAATAATCTATATTTAAACTGTCTTTTTCGACAAGAAACACCTCTTTTTTTAATTTCGTTTGAAGCTTTTCTTTTAAGAATTCATTATCTGAGATTAAAACATAGCTTTCTGGTGCAATCCTTGCTTTTTGTTTGCCTTGAAACATCTTGATAAATGAGAAAATAAGAATTCCTATTTTCATAAATAGAGAAAAGAAAACTGACACTTTAAAATGTTTTTTATAAAAGAAATTCATTGCTTCCTGAAAGCGTTTCATATACGTTTCGTCCTTAATTGTACTTTCTCCTTTATAATGAATTACTGTTGTTTCGTGGAAATAATAGTTTGTTTTACCTTTTTGCAAAACCATATAACTCAAATCGATATCGTCCGAATACATGAAACAATTTTCGTCGAAACCGCCAATTTCGAGATACAATTCTCGTTTCATAACCATAAATGCACCAACCAAAATATCTACTTTTCCTGTTTCGTTATCATGCAAGTGTTGCGCATAATATTTTCCGAAATAATTTGAAAATTTATACACTCCGAAAATTTTAGTAAATGCCACAAATGGAGTTGGAACGCCTCGTTTGCTTTCTGGAAGAAAATTCCCTGTTCCGTCCATGAGTTTACAACCTACAATCCCCAAGTTTTTTTGGCTTTCGGCGAAAGCCAAAATTTTTGTAAAAGTATCTTCAGCAACCACTGTATCTGGATTAAGAATACAAACATATTCGCCTTTTGCTTGTGCAACTCCTATATTATTGCCTTTCGGAAAACCTGAATTTTCTTTGTTTTCGATGAGTTTTACCTTTGGGAAACGAGTTTTCATCATTTCGCAACTGTCATCAGACGAATTATTATCGATTACAATAATTTCCGCATCAATTACTTCAATAGATTTTTGAACGCTTATAACGCAGAGCTCAAGAAAATAGCGAACGTTGTAATTAAGTATGATGATCGATAGTTGCATTTGACAAATATAAATTACTTTTGCAAAAAAAATACTCTTGTGAATTACTTATCTGTAGAAAATATTTCTAAGTCTTTTGGTGAACGAACTTTGTTTAAAGACATTTCTTTTGGAATAAACAAAGATCAAAAAATTGCTTTTATTGCCAAAAATGGTTCCGGAAAAACCACTATAATGAGCATTATAAATGGTATTGAAGAGCCAGATACTGGACAAGTAATACTCCGAAAAAGTATTAAAATGGCATTTTTATCGCAAAATAATAATTTGCAAGAAGAATTAACTATTGAGGAAAGCATTTTTGCTTCAGACAATGAAACGTTAAAAGTAATTGAGGCTTACGAAAAAGCACTCGAAAATCCAGATGATAGTGAAGCGTATCAAAAAGCATTTGACGATATGGATCGCCATGATGCCTGGGATTTTGAAACACAATACAAGCAAATTTTATTCAAATTAAAGTTGGAAGACTTTAAATTGAAGGTTAAAAACATGTCGGGTGGTCAAAAAAAGCGACTTTCGCTGGCTATCATTCTTATAAGTCGTCCCGATTTATTGATTTTGGATGAACCTACCAATCACTTGGATTTAGAGATGATCGAATGGTTAGAAAGTTATTTTGCCAAAGAGAATATCACCTTATTTATGGTTACTCACGACCGTTTTTTTTTAGAGCGTGTTTGTAACGAAATTATTGAACTAGACAACGGAAAATTATACCAATATAAAGGTAATTATTCTTATTATTTAGAAAAAAAAGAAGAACGACTTACATCCGAAAATTCAAGTATAGACAAAGCTCAAAATTTGTTTATAAAAGAATTGGCATGGATGCGTCGTCAGCCAAAAGCGAGAACTACAAAATCGAAATCTCGTCAAGATGATTTTTATTTAATAAAAGAGAAAGCAGAAAGTCGAAGAAAAGACAATGTTGTAGAGCTCGAAATAAACATGGAACGTATGGGAAGCAAGATTATTGAGCTTCACAAGATTTCTAAAAAATTTAACGATCATGTTATTTTAGATAATTTTAGTTACGATTTTCAACGTGGTGCCAGAATTGGAATTATTGGTAAAAATGGTACAGGAAAATCGACTTTTTTAAATCTTTTGACCGAAACAATTCCTCTAGATGGCGGAAAAGTAGTGGTTGGAGAAACCATTAAAATTGGATATTATACCCAAAGCGGGATTAATCCAAAACCAGGACAACGCGTTATAGATGTTATTAAGGAATATGGTGAATATATCCCGTTGATGAAAGGTAAAATTATTTCGGCATCGCAATTGCTGGAGCGTTTTCTTTTTGACAGTAAAAAACAATACGATTTTGTAGAAAAACTGAGTGGTGGAGAGCTAAAACGTTTGTATTTGTGTACGGTTTTAATTCAGAATCCAAACTTTTTGATTCTTGATGAGCCAACCAATGATTTGGATATTGTTACTCTGAATGTGTTAGAAAGTTTTCTTTTAGATTTCCCTGGCTGCTTGCTAGTTGTTTCTCACGACCGTTATTTTATGGATAAAATCGTAGATCATTTATTTGTATTTAGAGGTCAAGGAGAAATTGAAAATTTTCCAGGAAATTATTCAGATTTCCGTGCTTATGAAGACAGTGCTGATGTGGCTCAAAAAGAAGAAAACAAAGCCGAAAAGAAAGATTGGAAACAAAACAATCCGACAGGAAATTTGACTTTCAATGAGCAAAAAGAATATCAAAAAATCGAAAGAGAAATTAAAGACTTAGAAGTTCAAAAAATCGCAATCGAGCAATTATTTTCGGACGGAAAAGTCGCTGATGCTGATATTTCTGCCAAAGCAAAAGAGTTAGAAAATATTATTAATAAAATGGAAGATAGAGAAGAACGTTGGTTCGAATTATCTGCAAAAATTGAAGGGTAAATATTACACCGAGATTCACAAAGTTTACACAGAGGCTCACGAAGTTTTTTTTCAGAGTCTTTTGTGAAAAATTAAAGTTTTTTATTGGATTTTCTCTGTGTATCTTCGTGTCTTTTTCTTTGTAAATCTCTGTGTAATAATTTATGCTATTTCAAATAAAAGCCTACTTAAAATTCCTCTGGAACTCCAAAAACGAACATGGAGTACATTCTCCATTTGTATTCGATTTGGTTACAAAATGTTTTTATGACAAATCTTCAAAACCACAATATTTACTTCTAAAGAAATACAGAAACTCACTTTTGGAGAATAAAAATACAATTGAAGTGACGGATTTCGGAGCAGGTTCGAGAGTTTTTAAATCCAATACACGTCAAATATCTAAAATTGCAAAAACGGCAGGAATTACGTCAAAAAGAGCTAAATTATTGTTTAGAATTGCCCAATATTTTCAGCCAAATTCGATTTTAGAAATTGGAACTTCTTTAGGATTAGCAACTTATGCCCTATCATTAGGAAATGATAATGCAAAAATCACAACGTTAGAAGGATGTCCAAACACAATGGCAATCGCGAAAAATCAATTGCAATTACAAAATTTTCAAAATATTGAATTTATAAATACTGAATTCGAAAGTTATTTGAAAAATTATCACACGAGCTTTAGCGAACTGGCGGAGCAATTATCAACTATCAATTATCAATTAGTTTATTTCGACGGCAATCATTCTAAAACAGCAACTTTAGATTATTTCGAACTTTTATTACCAACAATTACAAACAATTCTATTTGGATTTTCGATGACATACATTGGTCACAAGATATGGAAGAAGCATGGGAAATCATCAAAAACCATGAAAAAGTAAAAGTCACCATTGATACTTTTCAATGGGGAATTGTATTTTTTAGAGAAGAACAGGAAAAAGAACATTTTGTGATTAGAATATAAAAAGTGTAACATAATCCTAAAATTTTAGTCTAATACATCAAGTTATACCTTAAACTTTTTAACTTTAGACTTTAAACTAAAAAAATGGCAAATCCATTAATCAAAATAACCAACATCAAACGAGATTTTGTTCTCGGAAGTGAAATCATCAATGTCCTAAAAGGCATCGATTTACAAATAAACAAAGGCGAATATGTAGCGCTCATGGGACCGTCAGGTTCTGGAAAATCAACATTAATGAATCTTTTGGGTTGTTTAGACACACCAACTTCTGGGACTTATATTCTGAATAATAAAGATGTTTCACAGATGATTGATGATGAATTGGCAGAAATTCGTAACAAAGAAATAGGTTTTGTTTTTCAAACTTTCAACCTCTTGCCAAGAACGACTGCTTTAGACAATGTCGCTTTACCAATGATTTATGCAGGATTTTCAAAATCTGAACGCAATATTCGTGCCACCGAAGTACTCGAGCAAGTAAATTTAGGAGATAGAATGGACCACCAACCCAACCAACTTTCGGGAGGACAAAGACAAAGAGTTGCTATTGCTAGAGCATTGGTAAACAAACCATCAATCATTCTTGCTGATGAACCAACGGGGAATTTAGACAGTAAAACATCGGAAGAAATAATGAAACTTTTTGGTGAAATTCATGCCAACGGAAATACCGTAATCCTTGTTACTCACGAAGAAGAAATCGCAGCGCACGCTCATAGAATCATTCGTTTACGTGATGGATTAATTGAAAGTGACACTACAAAATAGTTAATTTGTGGATTTGGATATTCGTTTATTCGATTGTCAAATTCACGAATAACCAAATCAACAAATAACCGAATCAACAACAAAATGAAAGTATACACAAAAACTGGAGACAAAGGAACCACAGCACTTTTTGGCGGAACTCGTGTCCCAAAAGACCATATTCGAATAGAAAGTTACGGAACTGTTGATGAATTAAATTCCTATATCGGATTGATTCGTGACCAAGAAATGAATCAACATTACAAAGACATTCTTATCGAAATTCAAGATAGATTATTTACTGTTGGAGCAATACTTGCTACGCCGCCTGAAAAAGAAGTCATGAAAAACGGAGAATTACGTCTTCAAAAACTCGGAATCATAGAAAGCGACATCGAATTATTAGAAACCGAAATCGACACTATGGAAGATTCTCTTCCGCAAATGACACATTTTGTGCTACCAGGCGGACATACAACTGTGTCATATTGTCACATTGCTCGCTGCGTTTGCCGTCGTGCCGAGCGATTAGCAGTGCATTTAAGCCATAATGAACCTGTTGCTGACATAGCAATTAAGTATTTGAACCGACTTTCTGACTACCTTTTTGTCTTGGCACGAAAGTTGACCTCAGAATTAAGCGCTGACGAAGTACAATGGATTCCGAGAAAGTGATATTAGATTTATGAATTCCTTTCAAAAATCTGAAATCTAAAATCTGCAATTAAATCACGTTCTTAACTTTATTTAAAAATAAATCAAAAAAAACTTGATTTTTTCAGTAGAAAAATTATTTTTGCATTAAATTAAAATTCAACAAAAATGTATTGGACATTAGAATTAGCATCTTATTTAAGTGATGCGCCTTGGCCTGCTACCAAAGACGAATTAATCGACTACGCTATACGAACTGGATCTCCTTTAGAAGTTGTAGAAAACCTACAATCTATCGAAGACGAAGATGAAACATACGAATCGATGGAAGAAATTTGGCCTGATTATCCAACCGACGAAGATTATCTTTGGAACGAGGATGAATATTAGAAATAAAAGCTATTAAAAAAGTCTCTACACGAGACTTTTTTTTGGTTAATTATATAAAATTATAAACAGAATTATTATGAGTTTCATAAACAATATATTAAAAGTATTTGTAGGCGACAAATCTCAAAAAGACGTCAAGGCTATTCAGCCTATTATAGCTAAAATTAGAGCTTTAGAAAGTAGTTTGAGTAATTTGTCTCACGACGAATTAAGAGCTAAAACGGCGCATTTTAAGGAAATAATTAAAAAAGCACGTTCTGAAAAAGATACTAAAATTGAAAGTTTAAAACTTGAAGTTGAAGCTATTCAGGATATCGACGCTCGTGAAGATGTATATGCACAAATTGACATTCTTGAAAAAGAAGCTTACGAAATTTCTGAAAAAACACTAAACGAAATTCTTCCTGAAGCTTTTGCAGTTATCAAGGAAACAGCTAAACGTTTCAAAGAAAATTCACAAGTTACTGTTACTGCCACTGCAAAAGACAGAGAACTTTCGGCAACAAAATCATATATTAATATTGTTGGAGATACTGCCGTTTGGGCAAATTCTTGGAGTGCTGCAGGAAAAGAAATTACTTGGGACATGATTCACTATGACGTTCAGCTTATAGGTGGAGTTGTATTACACCAAGGAAAAATTTCTGAAATGCAAACTGGGGAAGGTAAAACTTTGGTTGCTACGCTTCCACTTTATTTGAATGCTTTAACTGGAAACGGTGTACATTTAGTAACAGTAAACGACTATTTAGCAAAACGTGATAGCGCTTGGAAAGCACCTTTATTCGAATTTCATGGCCTGTTAGTAGATTGTATCGATTTGCACCAACCAAACTCTGATGCACGTCGTAAAGCCTATGATGCAGATATTACTTACGGAACAAATAACGAATTTGGTTTCGATTATCTTCGAGATAATATGGCACATTCGCCAGAAGATTTGGTTCAAAGAAAACACAATTTTGCAATTGTCGATGAGGTCGATTCTGTATTAATAGATGATGCTCGTACACCATTAATTATTTCTGGTCAAGTTGTAGATGGAGATCGTCATGAATTTACAGAATTGAAACCAAAAATTGACAACTTAGTAAACATTCAACGTCAGTTGGCAAATGGCTTCCTTACCGAAGCAAAACGTTTAATAAAAGAAGGAAATACTAAAGATGGTGGTTTTCAATTATTGAGAGCACATAGAGCATTGCCTAAAAACAAAGCATTAATTAAGTTTTTGAGTGAAGAAGGCATCAAAGCCCTTTTACAAAAAACTGAAAATCAATACATGTCCGATAACAATCGTGAAATGCCAAAAGTAGATGAGGCATTATATTTTGTTATTGAAGAAAAAAACAATCAAGTAGAATTGACAGATAGCGGAATCGAAATCATGTCTAAAGACACAGAAGATACTTTCTTCGTATTACCAGACATTGGAACTGAAATTGCACGTATCGAAAAATTAAATCTTTCGGTTGAAGAACAAGGAGAGCAAAAAGAAAAATTATTTCAAGATTTTAGTGTAAAAAGTGAGCGTATTCACACATTAACACAACTTCTAAAAGCTTATACATTATTTGAAAAAGATACAGAATATGTATTGATGGACAATAAAGTAATGATTGTAGATGAGCAAACTGGTCGTATTATGGATGGTCGTCGTTATTCGGACGGATTACACCAAGCGATTGAAGCTAAAGAAAATGTAAAAATTGAAGACGCAACCCAAACATATGCTACTGTAACTTTGCAAAATTATTTCAGAATGTACAGCAAACTGGCTGGTATGACTGGAACAGCAGTTACTGAAGCAGGTGAGCTTTGGGAAATATACAAACTTGATGTTGTCGAGATTCCTACCAACCGTGGCATGTTACGTATTGACAAAGAAGACTTAATATACCGTTCGGTTCGTGAAAAATTTAATGCAGTTATCGAAGATGTTGTAGAACTTTCTCAATCTGGAAGACCAGTTCTTATTGGTACAACATCGGTAGAAATTTCTGAATTATTAAGCCGAATGCTTAAAATGAGAAACATTCCACATAATGTTTTGAATGCAAAAATGCACAAGCAAGAAGCACAAATCGTTGAAGAAGCAGGAAAACCTGGCGTTGTAACTATTGCAACCAATATGGCTGGTCGTGGTACCGATATTAAACTTACTCCTGAAGTAAAAGCAGCTGGAGGTTTAGCAATTATTGGTACAGAACGTCACGATTCTCGTCGTGTCGACCGTCAGTTACGTGGTCGTGCAGGTCGTCAAGGTGATCCAGGAAGTTCACAATTTTATGTATCGCTAGAAGACAACTTAATGCGTCTTTTTGGTTCTGATAGAGTTGCCAAAATCATGGACAGAATGGGACTGAAAGAAGGTGAAGTGATTCAACATTCTATGATGACCAAATCTATCGAGCGTGCTCAGAAAAAAGTAGAGGAAAATAACTTTGGAACTCGTAAACGTTTGTTAGAATATGATGATGTTATGAATTCTCAACGTGAAGTTGTGTACAAACGTCGTCGTCACGCATTACATGGTGAACGTCTAAAACTAGACATTGCCAATATGATGTATGACACTTGTGAAGTGATTGTAGAAAAAAATAAATTAACTGGTGATTTCAAGAATTTTGAATTCGATTTAATTAAAAATCTATCTATTACATCTCCAGTTACGCAAGCAGAATTTGCTAAACTTTCTGATGTAGAATTAACAGGAAAAGCATACAAAGCAGCTTCTGAATATTATGCAGAGAAAAATATTCGTGATGCACATGAAGCATTTCCAATTATTAGAAACGTATACGAAAATCCAGGTAATAATTTCGAGAGAATCATAGTGCCATTTACAGATGGTGTAAAATCTTTGAATGTTGTTACCGATTTGAAAAAAGCTTACGACAGTCAAGGAAAACAATTGGTTGCAGATTTTGAAAAAAATATCACACTCGCCATTGTTGATGATGCTTGGAAAAAGCATTTACGCAAAATGGACGAAATGAAACAATCTGTTCAACTAGCAGTTCACGAACAAAAAGACCCTTTGCTTATTTATAAATTTGAAGCTTTCAAATTGTTTAAAAATATGTTAGATGGTATCAATAAAGAAGTAATTTCATTCTTATTTAAAGGAGATTTGCCACAACAACAACAAAATATTCAGGAAGCAACGCACGTTCGTCAGAAAGAAAATTATATCGAAAGTAAAGATGAAATTCTTAACAGCGATGAGCTAGCAGAGCGTAATCATGAAGCTGGACAAACACAACAACGTCAAGTTACAGAAACTATAGTTCGTGATCAACCAAAAATAAATCGTAATGATACAGTTACAATTCAACAAGTTTCTTCAGGAAAAACTGAAGAAATGAAATTCAAAAAAGCAGAAAGTTTATTAGCTTCTGGCGAATGGGTTTTAGTTGACTAATACTTACCAATAATTAAAATTAATCCTCAATTGTAAAAACAGTTGGGGATTTTTTTATGAAATTTCACTTTGATATAAGACTTATCAAAGTTAACTTTGCAAAAATATTTTTTTTGAAATTTTTATTTACCATATTATTATCCGCCGTACTTTTATTTCCATCTTTTGGGAATATAATGGTCTATTTTACATTCAAAATAAATCAAGACGAAATTGCAAGAACAATTTGTATTCAGCGAGAATTGGTAAATAATACTTGTAATGGTAGTTGTGAACTTCAAAAAAGCTTAAAAAAATTAGATTCAGAAAAAAAATCAGAATTAAATTTTAAAGGAAATTTTGAATTAGTTTACACACAATTTACTCCACAATACAAATTCAATTCAATTGAATTTTTAGAAGAAAATCAGCAAGTATTTACAACTATTTCAAGTAAACCAACTTCGGTTTCTTTTACAGTTTTTCGCCCGCCACTCGTATAATTATAATTTTTAATAGCTCATTTCAATTTCTTGAAATGCATTTTTTGTTGGTTTTTAATCAACAAAACAATTCTAATATTTATAATTATTCGAATGAAAAATATATTTTTCGCCCTAATTCTTATTGGGCAATTTACTTATGCACAAAACAATGTAGCAAAAGACAGTACAAAAACCGACCAACAACTAGATGAAGTCATTGTAACTGCCAATCGTGGTGTAACAAAACGTTCTGAAATTCCAGTTTCGGTAAGTAAACTCACTGCAAAAGCAATTTCAGAAACCAAACCAACAGGAGTTTATGAAATAATTAATAAAACTTCGGGGGTGCTTATGGTAAACCTTGGTAACGAACAACATGCGATGGCAATTCGTCAACCTATTTCGTATTCTAGTTATTTCTTATACCTCGAAGATGGCTTACCAATAAGACCTTTGGGTGTTTTTAATCACAATGCATTATTAGAAATAAATCAGTTTTCACTCAATAGCATCGAAGTGGTAAAAGGTCCTGTTTCTTCTATTTACGGTCCAGAAGCCATTGGCGGAACAATCAATTTTATAACCCAAAATCGAACATTATACCCAACTTTTAAAGTAGGAATTCAGGCTGATCAATTTGGTTACAAACGAATGCAAGTTGCAGGTGGTGCAACTGTTGGCAAAGTCGGTTTTTATGTTGCTGGCTTAACTTCCGAACAGAAAAATTCTTGGTTAGCGGCGTCCGATTATGATAAAAATAATATCAATTTGCGAATGGATTATGCTATTACTACCAATACAAAACTGATTGGAACTTTCATGCAAGGAAAATATTATTCACAAACTAGTGGAAACATTAACGAAGAAACTTTCTACTCTAGAAATTATACAAGTACAACCAATTTTACTTATCGAAAATCTGACGCTTTACGAACTAGCATAAAATTAAATCACAATTGGAATGATAAATCGGAAAGTTTCATAACCATTTTTCACAGAGACAACAAATTGGGACAAAATCCATCTTACGGGATTCGTTGGACAACTGGACAAACAACTGCAAAAGGAGAAATAAACTCGAACAATTTTAAAAGTTATGGCGCTTTAGCACAACACTCTCAAAAATTCGACTTCTTACAATCCAATTTAATCATTGGCGGATTATACGATCGCTCCCCTAATAATTATTCTTCGAATCAAATAAACCTAAAAGCTAATTTAAATTCTGATGGACAATCGGTAAATACTTATGAGAATCTGGGAGAAAATGGAGCAAAATTAGCCGATTACAATGCAATTATAAAAAATTCAGCTGGTTATTTACAATACAGTTTTAATGTTATCGACAAGCTAAAACTTACAATTGGAACTCGTTTTGACCAAATGGATTTAACTTATACCAACAATGTTGGAATTGTAGCTTCAGGCGAAAAGAAATACAGTCAACTAACAAGTAAAGTTGGATTAAATTTTAATTTGAATAAAAATATTGGCTTTTACGGAAATCTAGCACAAGGTTTTGCGCCTCCAGGATTAACAGCTATTTTTAGAAAAAAACCAAACACAGGAACTACAACTATTCCAGCAGAATTTTATTATAATTTAGAACCTACAAAATTTAATAATTATGAAGTTGGTGGATTTTTAAATCTACTGAAAAATAAGTTAACAGTCGATTATGCGATTTATTATTTGCAAGGAAAAAACGAATTATTAAGCATTCGACAACCCGATAACTCGACCGATTATCAATCGGCAGGAGAAACGCAACACAAAGGAATTGAGTTTGGTGTGAATTATAAACCAACCCAAGAATGGCATTTTAGAATTGGAGGAACAAACGCAAAACACAAATTTATCGACTTCAAAGTAAGTGATAAACCAATCGACCTTGTGCAAAGATTAGACGGTTTTGAAATGCCATCTGCTCCAAAATGGGTAGGGAATTCGGAAGTAAGTTATTATCCAAAATGGTTGCCAAATTTCAGAACAGCTATCGAATGGCAATACGTTTCAAGCTATTACCAAGACCAAATAAACACCGTTAAAGATTCTGGTTACAATTTTTTTAATACTCGAATTGGTTACTCTTACAAGAGCATCGAGTTTTACACAAACATCATAAATCTAACTGATAAACTGTATGCTTACAACGTCACTAAGGGAAATAATGCCAGCGATAAAGTAACTTATACAGCTTCTGCTCCAAGAACTTTTATGATTGGAATTCAATATAATTTCGATTTAAAAAAATAATTTTTAGGAGCTAATCCTGCTATCCGATTTATCTTTTTTGAGGCGAAGAAAAATCGCCTCAAAAAAGGATATCGCTGCTATCAGGGCTAAAAAAAACATTCGCAATTTTATTTTTGAAGAAGAAATAATCATTACATTTGATTCAAACCTTAAAAAACAACCTTAAAAATATATTATCATGGCAAAAAGTCAAGACGCAAAGAAAACTGAGAAAAAAGAACCGCTAAAAACGGCAAAGGAAAAGAAGGAAGAAAAAAGAGAAAAGAAAAACAATCCTAAAAGAGATTAAAAACATTTAAATCCTCAATTACCAAAAGTGATTGGGGATTTTTTATTAAAATTAAAAAACAAAAACTACTTTTGTAAAAAATAATTATCTAAAATGCCAAATAGTCAAACTTACACAACAATTTTCAATAAATTTAAAGAAAGCATCAATGATGGAACTTTTGCAAAACTAACACTTGCAAAAACGATTGGAAACACATTATTAATGAATATTTATGTAAGAACAATTATAGAAGATGGTAAATTATTATTGTGTTTGAAATTCAAATTTCAACAAGAAGAAATTATAGAAAATCATGGTATCGATGAAGCTATTTTTATATTAACCCCTTATATAAACAATCCTTTTTTATCAGTTTTATTGTTTACTACCGAAGCAGATGTTACTATGAAACTAAACAAAAAACGAGTAGCAACTATAACGGAGAAAGCACCCACTTTCAAAAATGCAGATCCTACTTTGTTAGAATTTATGGCTCAATAATTAAAATTGATCTGGGAAAATTTTTCCTGGATTGAGAATATTATTGGGATCAAAAACAAATTTTATTCTTTCCATAAGCTCTAAATGGGTTTTAGAAAAAGCAATATCCATATAGTTTTTTTGTACTAATCCGATTCCGTGTTCACCAGACAAAGTTCCTTTTAAAGAAACTGTCAATTCAAAAATCTCACGAATTCCTCTAGTAACCTGTGTATTCCAATTGTCGTCGGTCATGTCGCCTTTGATGATGTTTACGTGGAGATTTCCATCGCCAGCATGACCATAACAAACCGATTTGAATCCGTATTTTGCGCCAATTTCTTTGATTCCTGAAAGCAATTTTGGCAATTCATATCTTGGCACAACAGTGTCTTCTTCTTTATAAATAGAATTTGATTTTACTGCTTCTCCAACCGAGCGACGCATTTTCCAGAGTGCATTTTTCTGATCTTCGGTATCAGCAAAAAGTATTTCATCAATTTGAAATTGTTCGACCACATTCATGATTTTTTCAGCTTCTTGCATGAGAATTTCTGGATAATTCCCGTCAACTTCTATAAGTAAATGCGCTTGAATTCCTGGTTTTACATCAACCGAAATATTTGGATTGAATTTTAAAGTCCAATCAATCGCATCACGCTCCATAAATTCTAAAGCACTTGGTACAATTCCTGCTCTAAAAATAGCCGAAACTGCTTCGCAGGCTTGATTGGCTTGGTAAAAAGGAACCAACATTAATACATTATAATCTACTTTTGGTAGTAACTTCATGACAATTTTGGTAATAACTCCCAAAGTTCCTTCGCTTCCCACCATGAGTTGAGTCAAATTATATCCTGTCGAATTTTTTAAAGTATTTGCACCTGTCCAAATGATTTCACCATTAGGCAAAACAACTTCGAGATTTAGTACATAATCTTTTGTCACGCCATATTTTACAGCTCTTGCGCCACCTGCATTTTCGGCAACATTCCCTCCTATCCAGCAACTTCCTTGGCTACTTGGATCTGGTGGATAAAACAACCCTTTTTCATCAACTGCTTCTCTTAGAACTTGCGTGATTACAGCTGGTTCCAATGTAACTTGCAGGTTTTGTTCATCAATATTCAAAATATTATTAAAACGTTCCATCGACAAGCCAATTCCTTGATAAATAGACAATGCGCCACCGCTTAAACCAGTTCTGGCTCCGATTGGCGTTGTTGGGATTTTGTATTGGTTTGCTAATTTTAGAATTTCTGAAACTTCATGAGTATTGGCTGGTTTTACAACTACATTTGGTGGAAAAACATAATCTTCGGTTTCATCGTGTCCGTAATGATTACGGGTTTCTTGGTCGGTAAAAACGAAAGACTCTCCTATAATTTGATTTAACTTTTGAAGTATTTCTGAGGTAATTTGCATGAGTTTGTAAATTGAATAGTAAAAGTAAAATATTTCACAGAGATTCACAAAGAAGTCACAAAGATTCTAAAAGTTTAAATTTAAGACCAAAGCCTAGCCCCGATTGAAACGGAAATCCTTTTTATTTTTTCTTTAAAAATAAAAAGATTGAAGTGTAAAGCGGGAAATAGCTCCTGAAAATTATATTTTTTTCTTCTTCATATTTGGCAAAAAATAACAAACTATTCCTAAAATTGGCAAGTAAGAACATAATTGATACACGAAAGTAATCGAGGTGTGATCGGCAAGAATACCTAGTAATGCTGAGCCCAAAGCACCCATTCCGAAGGCAAAACCATAGAAAAGTCCTGAAACCATTCCGAGTTTTTTAGGCAATAATTCCTGTGCATAAACGATAATAGCTGGAAATGCTGAGGAAATGATGATTCCGATAATAATCATGAGCATATCTGTCCAAAAAAGATTCGCATAAGGCAATAGTAATGCAAATGGTGTAGCCCCAAAAACAGAAAACCAAATGATATATTTTCGTCCGAATTTATCTCCTAAAGGTCCACCGAGAATTGTTCCTAAAGCATAAGCTATCAGATAAATAAACATGTGATATTGTGCTTGTTGAATGCTTAAATGAAATTTTTCGATGACAAAAAATTGATAATAAGTAGATAAACTTGCCGAGTAGAAAAACTTTGTAAATATTACAAATAGTAAGATGCCAATTGCCATTTTTACTTTTTTATCTGACAAATCATGTTGCTCGATAAAAAGTCTTTTTTTGTCTAGTTTTAATTTTAAATTATCGCTATACCAAAAGGCAATTTTAGAAATAATCATCAATCCCATTGTTGAACCTATCAAAAACCAAAGAATATATTTTTGAGAATTTGGCACTACAATCGCAGCGACTAATAATGGCGCAATTGCTGTTCCGAGATTACCTCCAACTTGAAAAATAGATTGAGCCAATCCTCGTCTTCCGCCCGATGCCATGTTAGAAATTCGAGCCGATTCTGGGTGAAAAATTGCTGAACCCAAACCAATAAGCATAACCGAAACGATTATCCATGGTAAATTATTAGCATAAGAAAGTGAAATAATTCCCAAGGAAGAGAAAATCATACCATAAACTTGCGAAAATGGTTTTGGATATTTGTCTGTATAATAACCTACAAATGGCTGAAAAACAGATGCTGTAAGTTGAAAAGCAAAAGTAATTAATCCGATTTGAGTAAAAGTCAATCCGTAATTTTGTTTCAAAATTGGATAAACCGACGGAATTATAGCTTGAATTAAATCATTGAGTAAATGCGCGAAACTGATAGAAAAAAGGATTGAAAAAACTGTTTTCTGAAGTAATTCATTTTTAATATCTAACGTAGAAGATTCAATAGCCACAATGATAGGTTTATTATTTTATGCAAATTTAGGATATTCTAACCCTAAGTTTGAGAATTAACATAAATTTATCAAAAAAAAAAAATTAGTCGTCAACAAAAAAACACAACTATAGAAACATCTAAGACATTGAAAATAAGACACCTAGCTCAATCTGTCTTTGATTACTTAGAACAAAAAATCG
Organism: Flavobacterium sp.; assembly: GCF_043756175.1. Lineage (GTDB taxonomy): Bacteria > Bacteroidota > Bacteroidia > Flavobacteriales > Flavobacteriaceae > Flavobacterium. The sequence continues at coordinate 11,685 of NZ_JAYURN010000131.1, read as the reverse complement.
GTTTTAATTGTTAATACAGTAATTATTTAACAAAATGTTTGTATTATTCGAAATAATTTATTATTTTTAACTAACCCTAAAATCTTTATATCATGTCAAAATTAATGATTACACACACTCAAGTACTACTTGAAAAAGTAAGTAACGATCCAAATTTGTTTTGTAAAAAATTATTAAAAGCTATAAAAAATTTATTAGCTTCAGAACTAGAAGAACTTGCCATTTGGTTTGTATTGTTCACTAAAGGAAGGCCCGAATTACAAAACTGTAAAATGGAGCTTATTGAGTCATAAAATTATTTATTAATTGGAATTTTATTTTTCTAAAAAAATATCAAATTGTAACCTACAACTATGCAATAGAAATAACTTTCGAGTATTTCTATTGTGTAGTTTTTATTTTGAAACAAATTAGAATTATTATGTAAAAATAAAATGCTTAAATTTGTGTTTGAATTCCTCGATATTGAAAGAATCTATAAAAAAATCGGCACTAAAAGAAAATGAAGGTATCGAACGACCTGATATTATCAGCGCTATTTCTGTTGAGCAAATTCAGCAGTTTAGAAAAATTCAGCCTTCATCTGAAGAATTGGTAAACGGGATTTTATCAGGAAATATAACCGCTTTGAGCCGTGCTATTACACTTGTAGAAAGTACAAATATATTGCATTTAGAAAAAGCTAATGAAGTAATAAATGCTTGCTTACCTCATGCAAATAAATCGGTTCGTATTGGAATTACTGGTGTTCCTGGTGTTGGAAAAAGTACTTTTATAGAAGCTTTCGGTAAATATTTAACTGGTTTGGGTAAAAAAGTGGCTGTTCTTGCCGTCGATCCTTCAAGCACGATTTCGCACGGAAGTATTCTAGGTGATAAAACCCGAATGGAAGAATTGGTAAAAGACAAGAATGCTTACATAAGACCAAGTGCATCGGGTGAAACTTTAGGTGGTGTAGCACGAAAAACTAGAGAAACTATTACACTTTGTGAAGCTGCAGGTTTTGATACTATAATTATAGAAACTGTTGGAGTTGGACAAAGCGAAACAGCCGTGCATAGCATGGTAGATTTCTTTTTATTATTAAAAATTTCTGGGGCTGGCGATGAGTTACAAGGCATAAAACGTGGTATTATGGAAATGGCCGATGCTATTGTCATTAACAAAGCTGATGGTGATAATATTAGAAAAGCCAATTTAGCAAAAACCGAATTCAATAGGGCTTTGCATTTATTTCCTGCCAAAAAATCAGGTTGGACGCCAACGACTTCAACTTGTAGCGCAATTACTCATGATGGAATTCATGAGGTTTGGAAAACGATTTGTGATTTTATGAAACTCACAAAATCGAATAATTATTTCTTCGAAAAACGAAAAGAACAAAACCAATATTGGATGTTAGAAACTATTAATGAACAATTGAAAACAAATTTCTTTAATCATCCCGATATTCATAAATTATTAGAAGAAAACAAAAAAGCAGTCGCAAATGATGAAATATCACCTTTTGCAGCTGCTCAAATTTTGTTAGAAAAGTATTTTATAAAATAAACTTATTCTTTCTCGTAGCGTTCCATTTCTCGGTCATAAAATGTATTTGCTTGTTCAATTAACCCTTCCATTTCGGTATTTAGCTCAGCTTCGTCGAGATCTTCAGCTTCTTCCATAAACTCTACTTCATCATCTTTTAGATTGATAATAAATCGAGGATAATCTAGGTGAATGATAAAAATATCATCTGGAAAATCGGTATTGTCGCCTAGTAAAAATTTTGGTAATTCCATGTTTATTTTGTTTAATGAGAAATCTATTTATCTGATAAAATCACTGGAGAATTCTTTCCGTTCATGAAAATAATTTTCGTGTTTGGAGAAGTTGCAATTTCTTTTTGTGCTTTTATTTGTTCGTATTGTAATTGTTTGTCTGTTAATCCTGTCGAAATAATTCTTTGGTAGTCTGCGATACCTTGTGCTTCTACCCTTTTTCTTTCGGCTTCTTGCTTTTCTTTTTGTAAGACGAATGTCATTTTTTGCGCATCTTGTTCAGCATTTATTTTACTTTCGATAGTTGCTTTTACAGATTGTGGCAAATTGATATTTCTTATTAACAATTGTTCTAAAATTAAGCCTCTAGATTTAAAATCAGCCTCAATACTATTGAAAATTCGTTGTTGAAATTCATTTCTTTTTGTAGAATATAACGCAACTGCATCATAATAAACAGCGTTATCACGAATACGTGTTCTGGTAATTGGGCGTACAATTTTATTAGAATAATCGGCACCTATTGTTTTTAAAATTTTTGGTGTATCGGCTGGCGAAACCCTATATAAAACAGTCAAATCTATAACAACTTCTAGTCCATCGTTTGACAAAACGCGAATCGCATCATCTCCTTCTTGAGCGCCTTCGCTATGAACTGCCGACATGGTGTAATTTTGCGTTTGTATATCGAAAATAGTAACATCCATTAGTGGATTTATGAGCTGCAATCCGCTTTCTAGCACATCGGGTTTTACACTTCCGTAAAGTGATTGCACTCCAACTTTTCCTGCATCAATTTGTTTAAACATTGAAGAAAAAATACCTAAAGCGATTACAATTATACCAATAGTTCTTAGAATGCCCGAAAATTTTGAAAATGGATTACTCAAATTGTTTTTTATCGAAAAACTAACTGCCAATAAAACAATTCCGATAATAATAAATAGTGTCATTTTTTAAGATTTAATTTGTTTGGTAATTATACGTTCAAATACTATTTAAGTTACAATTAGTAGGAATTATATTTTAAAAAAGTTACAAGTCATAAAGTCGAAAGTCATAAAGTCCTATGCATTACTTTCTATCTTTTGACCTTCGACTTTAGACTATTTATTGATTTTCTTTGACTAATTTTTTTGTTAGTTTATGAAAACGAAGGTACAAAAATAGTGCTGCAACTGTTAATCCTGCCAAAAGTCCTATCCAGATTCCTGTTGCTTTAAGTTCTGTATATTTTCCTAAATAGAAAGAAATAGGAAAACCAACAACCCAATAAGCAACAAAAGTTATATACATTGGTATTTTTACATCTTGCAAACCACGTAAAGCGCCCAAAACAACTACTTGTATTCCGTCTGAAATTTGAAAAACTGCTGCAACTAATAACAATTGAGCCGTGATTTTTATAACTTCTACATTATCTATAGCTTGATTTGAATCAGTCATATTTAAAAACAAGTGTGGTAAAAAATTGTGAAATACCACAAATACAAGGGCAAAAATAGTTTCTAAAATAATTGCTAAAATAAATATAGATTTTGCAACGATTATCAAATTTTTATAATCATTCAAGCCTTTTTGATTACTTACTCTAATCATTGCAGTAACATTTAAACCCATGGCAAACATAAATGTTGTTGTGGCTAACGTAAGTGCTATCTGATTGGCTGCTTGATAATTTTTTCCAATAGAACCAGATAACCAAATAGCTGCTGTGAATAAAGTTACTTCGAAAAGCATTTGCATAGCAGAAGGGAAACCAAGATTAATGATTTTTCTAATAGCAGATTTTCTAATTTCTTTAAAACTAAAATGTTTAAAATATTTTTTTATTTCATGATTCTTTCTCAACATAAAATGCATAAAAACAACCATCATTATTCTTGAAATTACGGTTCCTAAAGCAGCACCAATTATTCCTAATTTCGGAAAAATCCAAATACCGTAAATTAGAACATAATTAAAAAACACATGCACAACATTTGTAAAAAATATAGCATACATCGAATATTTTGTTTTCGATAATCCATCGGCAAACTGTTTGTAACCTTGATAAATAATTACTGGGATTAGCGAAAAAGCAACCCAATCTATATAAGGCGCAGCTAAATCTACCACTGCTTTTGGTTGGTGCATAAGTAGCATTATAGGTTTAGACAAAACTATTAGCATAAATAATACTACACCAATAATGGTACACAAAAACAAACCGTGATGAAAAGTAGAACGAATTTTTTTATCGTCTTTTTCGGCATCGGCTTCTGCAATAATTGGAGTAATTGCTGTCGAAAATCCAATTCCTATCGACATTCCTATAAATATAAAACTGTTTCCTAAAGATACGGCCGCCAACTCGGTAGAGCCTAAATTCCCAACCATCAAATTATCAACAATTCCAATTAAAGTATGCCCTAACATTCCTAAAATAACAGGATAAGCTAGTTTTATGTTTTCGGAAAATTCTTTAGTGTACTGAGAAAAATTCAATTTAATATAATTTAAGTTGGCAAAGATAAATAGAACAATTGAATTCTATCGTTTCAATTTCAATAATAAAGTCATCTTTTTAAATAAAAAACCAATAATTATATAACAAAACACATTAATTCTATAAATCTAATAATAGTTCATTACTCTACTTTTGCAATGTTGTTTAATAAATAACAACACAAAAAATAAATTATGAAAATTACACAAAAAATTAAGTTTCTATTGGTGTTTACAATCTCAATGTTGTTTGCAAATAATTCAAATGCTCAAGAAGTACAAGACACAAAAAACTATGATCAAGGATTTCGTTTAGGATTGGGGGTAAATGCAGGATATGCATTTGCAGATCCATACAAATTGGCTCTAGGTGCTGATGCCCGATTACAATATGATCTTACAAAAAGACACTCTGTTACCTTGACAACTGGATTTACAAATCTATTTGTAAGTAAAGCAGATGGATCTGATTTGGGATTTATTCCTGTAAAAGCAGGATTTAAAGCTTTCGTTTGGAATGACCAATTTTATTTAATGGGTGAAGCAGGAGCTGCTTTTGCAGTAACAAATGATTACAATAAAACTTCATTGCTACTTGCGCCAAGTATTGGATATGCAACCAAATCTATTGATATTTCCTTACGATATGAACACTACAATGACTTTGCAAGACTTAATAACGATGGTTCTCTAGGTAAAGGTTTCGGCCAATTAGGAGTTCGTTTAGCATACGGTTTTGAATTGTAAAAATTCACGGAAAATAAAAAAATGCGCTGTAATTCAGCGCATTTTTTATATCTATTATTTTGTAGATTAAATGCTCACTACTTATTCTAACTGTTTTTTATATTCTGCAAAATTCGCTTTCACTTTAGGATCTAGCTCAGGTTCTTTAATGTCTGTGAGTTTCTGCATTTCTTCCCAAATAATTTTTGCAACAATATAACGCGCCATTTCCTTATCATCGGCAGGAATAATAAACCAAGGCGCTTTTTCGTTCGATGTTTTGTTTATAGCTTCTTCATAATATTTCATGTAATCGTCCCAACGTTCCCGTTCTTTCATATCGCCTGCCGAAAACTTCCAATTGTCTTCAGGATTTTCTAAGCGATTTAACAATCGTTTGCGTTGCTCTTCCTTACTCATATGAAAATAAAACTTCAAAACAACCGTTCCGTTTTGAGCAATATGTTTTTCAAAATTATTAATCTGCTCGAAACGATTTTCCCAAAATTCAAGTTTTATATCTTCTACTTTTTCAATTCCTGGCAAATTCTCATACATAATATATTCAGGATGCACGCGAGTGACCAAAACATTCTCGTAATGTGTTCTATTAAAAACCGCAAACTTTCCTTTTTCTGGCAAAGCCAAATAATGTCGCCACAAATAATCATGTTCTAACTCGGTCGAATTTGGCGTTTTAAAACTATGTACCACCACACCACGCGGATTAAATTCCTTAAAAACCTCCCGAATCAAACTGTCTTTTCCCGAAGTGTCCATTCCTTGCAAACAAATAAGAAAACTGTATTTATTATGAGCATACATCGCATCTTGCTTCTTACTCAACTTAACTTGAATCTTATCTAAAGCTTCTTCTTTCTCATCATCATCGGCAATTATTTGCAGTTCAGTCGGAATTTTAGACAACGTAATTTTGTCCGTTACTTTAAAATCATCTGGATTTATCGATTTCATATTCTTTGTTTTATATTTGTAAAATGTCAGACTGAGCAATCCTGAGCTGTGTCGAAGGGCGAAGTCAGGAGCTATTTCCTGCTATCCGTTGCAATCTTTTTTAAAATTTGTACTTCGACAAGCTCAGTATGACAAATTTTAAAAAAGGATTTCCACTACTATCAGGGCTAAACTTATCAGCTAATTTATGCAAAAATTTCAACTTTCGGAGTACTTAATAATTTCAGGCATTGGTTCTGCCTCAGGAATCGTGTTTGCAAACCACTCATTATACATTATTAGTGATAATGCAGGATTTTTATATCAATATGATTTAGAATACGATAAATTACTAAAACATCAATTAATAGAAAATTCGTCAGAAAATATCCTTAAAATTAAAAAACCAGATTTCGAATCTATTACATTAAAAGAAAACGAACTCCATATTTTCGGCTCAGGATCAACCCAAAACCGAAATAAAAGTATCATTTTCAATATCAAAACTCAGAAAGTTCAAGAAAATAATTTTTCTGAAACATATCAAAACATAAAAAATTCTATTCAAATTTCGAATGACGAACTAAACATTGAAGGTGCATTATTTTACAAGGAAAAATTATATTTATTTCAACGAGGAAATGGCGCAAATGCTAAAAACGGAATTATTATAATTGATGATAATATAAAATGTCACACTGAGCTTGTCGAAGTGCGATTACCCAAAATAAAACACGTAGAAACCTCATTTACCGATGCTGTTTTAGTTGGTGACAAAATTTACTTTCTTGCTTCTGCCGAGGACACACTTTCTACTTACGATGACGGTGAAGTTTTAGGAAGTATTCTAGGTTGTATTGATATTGAAACGTTCAAAATCGATTTTACAACCCAAATTTCAAATTCACATAAATTTGAAGGATTAACTTTGTATGAAAATTCCGAATCTCATTTAGAATTCTTACTTTGCGAGGACAATGACACTGAAGAATTAGAAACTAAAATTTATAAACTAATCATATCTAAAAAATGAATCCATTATTAAACCAAAGTATTTTCTTGATTAAAGAAAAAGTAGGAATGTTTAAAGCCTCAAACAGTTATGACATTTTCGATCCCAATTCTAACAAACATTTAATGACGAGTAAAGAACCTAATTTAGGGACTTTTACTAAAATTTTTCGTTTTACAAAATACAAAAGACACACACCGTTTAACGTTCTTGTAACCACAACCGAAGGAAAATCAATCGTAAATATAAAACGTGGTGTAGCAATTTTTCGTTCAGACATAGAAGTTTTCGACGAAAAAGGACAACTTATTGGACATTTTAATCAAAAATTCTGGTCTTTTGGCGGTAAATTCGAAATTGTAGACAAACAACAAAAACCAGTTTGCACACTAGAAGGAAAATGGACAGGTTGGGATTTCAAATTTAATAAAGATGGTAAAGAACTAGCTTCTGTTAGCAAAAAATGGGCAGGAATTGGCAAAGAATTTTTTACCAGCGCCGATAATTATGTGCTTTCTATAAACGAAATTGTACCACAAGATTCTGTCGAAAGACAACTTATTTTTGCCGCTGTGATGGTGATTGATATGGTTTTGAAAGAGTAATAATAAAATATTTATTGACAAAGTCAATAGTTGGCAGTAATTTTGACCTAAAAAAAACAGGTAAATGAATGAAATAACAAAACTAAATCGATTTACTACTTTACCTTATTTGTTGGATATAATTAAGAGAAAAAAAATTGTTTTAACAAATCCTGAAAATTGGGAAGATAAAAATGATTTTTTAGCAATTAAACATTATAAATCAATAAATGATATAGAAAACCTAAATGTAATTTGTTTTACTTATGAAAATGAAACTATTCACCATTGGTCAAAATTTTCAAATGGAGACAATGGATGTTGCATAGAATTTGATTCTAAAAAATTATTAAGTATTGCAGATAAAAATAATCTTTTACATAATAAAACAGAATATACAACTATCAAAAAATTAGATTTATTAGAAATTGACAATTCTAAACTCCTATTTTTAAAAAGAGATTTATTTAAAAATGAGTTTGAATATAGAATAATTTCTATAGAAAAAAAAAGTGATAAAAGTCTATGTGAAATTGAAGTAGATTTAGAAATAATAAACAAAATAACATTAAGTTATTCTTTACCAACTAATGTCTTTGAAAGTTTAGAAAAGATAATAGTAGAGATTGAGCCTAATCTAAAAAATAAAATTAATAAATCTACTCTTTTCGAAAATAAAGAATGGATTGAAAAAATTCAAAAAATTCAAAAACAAAATGAAAATTAATTTTAAAATCCCAATTTTATTGTTAATTTCAATTTCTTTATTAAGTTGTAAAAGTCAAATAGAATTTGATTCAAAAAGATATATATCATAATTACTTTTGCAATTGGAATTATTGGAATGCTATTTTCTTATTTTAATAATAAAAACAAATAATATCAAATTATGAAAAAATCAACATTAGTAATTCTTTCTTTAATTTCTTTAATTTCTTGTAATAAAAAAGAAATTTCATCTGAAAATAAATTTGAAACATTTGTAAATTGTGATATTTCAGGAGATTATAAAACATATTTAAACTTATTGTCAGAAGATTATAAAAAATTACTCCTAAAAAAATATAAAACAACTAATGAAAATGTATTATTTGATAGCATTATAAATTTTAAAAATGAATTCCACAATAAAATAAAAAATGGTGAAATTAAACAAGAAAATATTTTTGTAAAAGAAGTAACGACAGATTTAAAAAATGTTTCAATAATCAAATACAGAAGTGTTATCATTGACTTATCCAATAAAAATGAAATGTTTAAAGAAAAAATAATTTTAAATAAAATAGAAAACGGAATTCATAAATTCATTCCTTATGAAATAAAATTTAATCAAAATATTGATTCTTTAATTTTAGGGAATTATTCTAATGAAATTCTAGATAAAATTAAAAACTTATCTAAATTTCAACAATTTGATTCAGATGATAAAATTTTCGTTGCAGTAAAAAAAAGATATTTAGATTATGTTAAAACTTTTGAATCAAGTAATGATTCATTATTAAATTTCATTTACCCAAAAGCTATACAAATAATAACTAAAGAAAGTAGTCTAAAAAATATTTCAAAACAAAATAAAAAATTAATACTTGAAAACATTAAACAATCTAAAAAAATTCAAGAATTAAATTTCGATCAATATTTTATAGATAATTTTAAAAAAATTGAAACTAATGAAAAACAATTGTATCGATTAGATTATGCTATTAGTGTTGGTAATAACATTTACATCCCAGGCAAATTAATAGTGATTTTTGATAATAATAAAATATACTTTTTAGAATACGATAAAGACGAATTTCAATCAACATTGTCAAACTTATATAATAAAAATACAATGGTTTGTATTCAAAAAGCATTTAGAAATTAAAATGGTTTTACAGAATAAAACAATTTACCAATAACAATTAACTAATATAAATAACAATGGGTTTTACTATTATTCCAATATGCAATAATTGTGGATACAAGACAGAGACAGAGTCAATATCTATTGGTGGTGGTAAAAAAAACCGTCTTACTGAATGCGGAGCGCCAGCTTGGAATATTGAAACTAATGAGATTGAAGAAATTAATCTTTATGGTGAAATTAATAAAGCAAGAGTTAAACAAAGATTTCTATATTTTTTTAATCGCAATGTCATAATTGAAAAGATGAATGATAAATATGTGCCATATTATGAGCCTAAAATGTTTATTGAAGACAACGGAATAGGAACTCATAATTGGAGCAATAAACAATATAAAAAAAGTAAAAACTTCTGCCCAAAGTGTAAATCATTCAATTTAGATTTTGTAGATGGTGGAATTTACTTTGATTAAAAATTTAGAAAAGAAAGAAAACCGAATGGTTAACATCCGTTTGTAGATATGGCCATCAGACAAAAGCCAATAGTAAAGACTTATTTAACTATTGGCTTTTTTTTGTACCTAAATTGCGTTAGGGATTACTTCGTCAGTTCGCACTTTCAGGCTCGGGTGCAGTGGAAATCCTTTTTTGAGATTTTTTTCAAAAAAAAAAAAAAAAAAATCGCAACGAAAAGCCCGACCCTTGTGGTAACGCGCAAATTATTTTACTACTAAATAAAAAATATTTTACCTTCGTCCCAACCTTTTTATAAAATAAGTCCTCTTTAGTATAAAGACATCAATTGTGATAAACGAAAACTTAATATTAGCCTGCAAAAAAATGCACCGAGACGCACAACGTGAGGTGTACGAGCTTATGGCTCCAAAATTGTATCGCACTTGCAAGCGTTACCTAAAGAAAGAGGAAGAAATAGAAGAAGTGCTAGCCGATGCTTTTTATACTATTTTCACAAAAATAGACACGCTAAAAGAGCTTGGTGCTTTTGAAGCTTGGGCTCGGAAAATTGCAGTAAATAATTGTCTTCATCAGCTGAAACGCAATGTGAACTTCAATATATATTTGGAGGATACAAAGCTTCAGCTACAACCTGAGAGTTTGCCAAACACACATTTGGAAGAAGAAGATTTACTCAAATTGTTAGATTATATTCCTGCTGGCTGCAAAACAATTTTTAATTTATTTGCTATTGAAGGTTACAGTCACAAAGAAATAGCAACTATGCTCAACATTTCTGAAGGCACATCGAAATCACAATTGAATGTAGCCAAAACAAAGTTGAAAGATTTAGTAAACAATTTGTATTACAAACAAGCAAAGTAAAAATGGAAAATCAAGATAAATTATTCGAACAATTTAAAAATGCTGCTGAGAAAGCAGAAACCAAAGACTTTCCAGAAATGGAAAAAATTTGGTCACGAGTTGATGCAAAACTCGATACGGTTGTTTACAAAAAACAAAATAACAATTGGAAGAAATTAGCCGTTGCAGCTTCAGTAATATTAGTCGGAATTATTGTATTTCAGTTCTTGAAAACTGAGGATAAAATAATGATTCCTGAAAACGAAATTGTAGTTTCAGATTCAAAAAAGGAAATTTTGCCAGAAGTTATTACTAAAGAGAATCCGATTGTAAGCACTGAAACTGAAAAACCTGTCATAAAAAGTAATGCTGAAGAAATATTACAAAAACAAATTACTAATGCTCAAACAGTAGTAGTAAATGATGAACCAGCTCCGTTAGCAGAGAAAGAAATGGTTGTTGAAGCATATTCGACAGTAGAAAAAAGCAAAAAATCAGCTGCTTCGCCTTCCAATTCTGTTTTAAAAGGGAATGTTTATGATGCCGTTAGTGTTAATAGTTATGCTAAAGATGCCGAAGAAGATAAAAGTACTAAAAGTGAAGTTCAGGAAGCAAAAAATCTTCCGTTATTAGTTGTTGATGGAAAAACAATAACTAATAACAAAAAGTCTGGAGAAGAAATTGTTTCAGAATTAGACAAGGAAGAATTTGAAAGCGTTTACTTAAAAGAACCTTTGTATATTATAAATGGTAATTATTATTCGGAAGAATCACTGTTTGGAGCAAATCCAACCAGTCCTTACGCACCGTTAGACAAGCAAGAAATAAAAACTATAAAAATCTTGCAAGACGAAAATGCAACAGCTGTTTATGGCGAAAAAGGAAAAAAAGGCGTTGTAATTATTACTACTAAAACGGGAAAACCTGTAGTGCCAAAATAGGCAAAATTCAAAAATTTAATCTTTAAAATTACGATTATGAAAAGTTTAAAAT
>NZ_JAYURN010000130.1:0-9663 GCF_043756175.1 Flavobacterium sp. | reverse complement strand
TCTGTTTGACGCATTTCGTCAGTAGTCATAATTGGTCTGAAGGCAAATTGAGTTACCATTCCTGGAACACAATTCATTTGTGCTCTAAAATGAGGCATGAAAGCAGAGTGCAATACATCTTGCGAACGCAATTTGAATACAATTTTTTTACCTTTAGGAATATGCAATTCTGATACCGAAATATCATCCTGCGCATTTGGATCTTCCATATCAACACCCATAGTGTTTATACCTTCTATCAAACGTACATTAGCTTTTCCTAGCACATTGTCTTGTCCTGAATAACGAGCAGTCCATGCAAATTGTTTTGCATATAATTCAACATACATCACATCTTCATCTTCATCTACAAACATAATATTTGTCCAAGTATATAATCCGTAAAGGATTAATCCTGCCAAAACGAATACCGGAATGATTGTCCAAATGAATTCTAATTTATCATTATCAGCAAAGTAAACTGCTTGTTTTCCTTCTTCACCCCTATATTTGAAAGCAAAATAAAATAAAAGTGCTTGTGTTATTGCAAGAACAAAAAATACTACTCCAAATGTTATCCACATTAAGTTATCATAATCGGCTCCGTGCTCTGATGCAGGATCGATTAAGACTAAATGATTCCATTTAAATAATCCGTAGATTACAAAAATATATAGAAACGCAAGGAAACCAAACATTAAATATCCTTGGATATTATTATCTTTATTATCTGCAATTTGAGAACGGTTTCTATTTGCTCCAACTTGAGTCAAATCGAAAATCTTCGTCATTTGCCAAATTGAAACACCTACTAAAAGTAAAACTATAATTACCAACAAACTTGTCATCTGTTTTTTGTTTAAATATTAATAATGAAAATGCTTACTTTCTTCGATAAGTGGATTTCCTTTTGGTAATAAAGGTTGTTTTGAAAGTGTTGTAAACACTACATATATAAACAATCCTAAAAAGAAAAATATCGAACTTAATTCGGAAACTCCAATAAACCATTGATCTCCAACCGTAGCTGGGTAAATCATATTATGAAAATCTAAATAATGACCACATAAAATTACGATTCCAGCCATAGATATAATCCAAGGTACACGTTTGAAATCTGTATTAATTAATATTAAAATTGGAAAAACAAAGTTCATTGCAACCATTCCGAAGAAAGGCAAATTATAATGTTCAATTCTAAATTTAAAATAGGTCACTTCTTCAGGGATATTAGCGTACCACATTAACATGAATTGAGAAAACCATAAGTAAGTCCAGAATACCGAAATACCAAACATAAATTTAGCTAAATCATGAAAATGACTGTTGTTTACGTTTTCTAAATATCCTTTAGATTTTAAGTATAATGTTGTTAATGCAATTACAGTAATTCCGCTTACAAAGAAACTTGCAAATACATACCATCCAAACAAGGTACTATACCAGTGTGGGTCTACAGACATAATCCAATCCCAAGACATCATAGATTCTGACACTAGGAAAAAGGCTAAAAATGCAGCAGATGCTTTGAAATTTTTCTTGTAATAAGATGCATCATTCGTTTCGTCTAATAACAAAGCATTTTTCCGAGTGTACTGACGATAAAATATCCAACCACCCATAAAGATAGCAGCTCTGATTAAGAAGAATGGCACGTTTAAATAACCTGATTTTCCTTGAATTAGTTCATCATGTTTGACTACTTCTGGATCCATCCAAACAAACAAATGATTGAAATGTAAACTTGATAAAACTAACAATACATAAACAATTATTGCTCCAGGAACTAAGTATGAAGTTAACGCTTCCATTACTCTAAATAATACTGGAGACCAACCTGCTTGTGCCGCATGCTGAATAGCATAAAATGCTAAAACTCCCAATGATATTAACATAAAGAATAAAGCAGCAACGTATAACGCAGCCCAAGGTTTATTTTGCAACTGATGAAAAACATGCTCAACATGCTCAGCGTGTTCTGTATGAGCGTCATTAGTAGCTTGATTACTTTCAGCTTTTGCTTCATGTGTGTCCTTAACTGATGTAGCAACAGATGCAACATGTCCTTCTTCAACATGACTTGCGATTGAATCTAACTTACCTTCAACCGATTCATTATGAGGCTTTAAAGTTTCAACTGTTGAGTCATCTACTTTATTTACTCCTTCATGAACAGATTTTACAACATGTTCACCTGCTTTTTCAACTTCGTGTTGTGTGGGAGTAGCATGATGTTCTCCATGACCTGATGCAAGAATAGCTTCTACTTCCTCTGTATTTTTAGGGGCAGTGAAAAAACCATAACCAATACCTAATGCTCCTAAAACCATTAAGATAAGTGACAGATTTTTTAATTTGCTTGAAAATGTATACATAATTTATAAATAGATTGTTTTACAATTATAATTCAGACTTAAGTTTCATAACATAGACAGAAACTTCCCATCTTTCTTTTTGTGACAATTGATTTGCGTAAGACCCCATCGAATTTAAGCCATAGGTTTGAACATGGTAAATACTCCCTACCGAAATTTCTCTGTCGGCATAGCTTGGGACTCCAAGAAATTTCTCTCTTTTTACTAGATTCCCATTCCCATCTCCTTTTTCACCATGACAAATAGCACAATAAATATTGAACAACTCTTTTGTTTTTTCAAAATCAATTGCAGATGAGTCTAAAGGAGAATTTTTAACATTTTTTGACACTAAATAACCTTCATTTGTATTTGGAATTGCATAAGGCACAAAACCTCTTTTTATAGAACCTTGCGCAGGAAGTTGTCCTTCTTTTCCGTTTTTGAAAGCAGAAGACTCTGAATATGTTTCGTATCCTGCAGATTCGTACATGTTTGGAAAAAACTGATAGTTAGGCTTTAACTTATCTTGACATGAAAACAGCAATGAAGACAACCCCATTAAAACTGCTAGTGTATATACTTTTTTCATAGTTCTGATTAATGCTTTTCTACTACTTTAACTTCTACAGCTCCCGTATTTTTTAGGAAAGAAGTTAATTCATCTTCATTATTATTTACTGAAACTTCCATTAAGAAGTGATCGTCTGTTGTGCGAACATCTGGATTCTCGGCAGTTTTAAATGGCCATAATTTACTTCTCATGTAAAAAGTAATAACCATAAGGTGTGCTGCAAAAAACACCGTTTCTTCAAACATAATTGGCACGAATGATGGCATATTTTGAATGTAAGAAAAACTTGGTTTTCCACCTATATCTTGAGGCCAATCTTGAATCATGATATAATTCATCATCCAAGTTCCAAAAGACAGTCCTGTTAAACCATACAAAAAGGCACAAATTGCAATTCTTGTTGGAGCCAGTCCCATCGCTTTATCTAGCCCGTGAACTGGAAAAGGTGTGTAAACCTCTTCAATATGATGGTGTGCCAATCTGGTTTGCTTTACAGCGTCCATCAAAACATCATCATCGTTATATAGTGCATGTATTACTTTATTACTCATGACTTTTTAGTGATTATCGTGATTATGTACATTTTGCTCTCTTTCCTTTTTGTAATTATCTCCCGACGATTTCAAGATTGTTTTTACTTCCGCTTGAGCAATTACTGGGAATGACCTAGAATAAAGTAAAAATAATACAAAGAAGAATCCAATAGTACCTATAAAAATTCCTATATCTACAAATGTTGGTTGAAACATTGTCCAAGATGATGGTAAGTAATCACGGTGTAAAGAAGTTACGATAATTACAAAACGTTCAAACCACATTCCTATATTTACAACAATTGATATTATAAATGAGAACATAATACTTGTACGCAATTTTTTAAACCACATAAATTGTGGAGAAAACACATTACAAGTCATCATTGCCCAATATGCCCACCAGTAAGGCCCAGTAGCTCTGTTCAAGAATGCATATTGCTCATATTCAACACCTGAATACCAAGCTACAAAAAGCTCTGTGATATAAGCACATCCTACAATAGAACCTGTAATCATGATTACAATATTCATTAGTTCGATGTGTTGTATAGTGATATAATCCTCTAAGTTAGATACTTTTCTCATAATAATAAGTAAAGTATTTACCATGGCAAATCCTGAGAATACAGCTCCTGCCACAAAATAAGGAGGAAGAATAGTTGTATGCCAACCAGGTACGATAGATGTAGCAAAGTCAAAAGATACAATCGTATGTACCGAAAGTACAAGAGGGGTTGCTAAACCTGCTAAAACAAGTGAAACTTCTTCAAAACGTTGCCAATCTTTTGCGCGACCTGACCAACCAAAACTTAATATAGAATAAACTCTTTTATTGAAAGGTGTTACAGCTCTATCTCGAATCATTGCAAAATCAGGTAACAAACCAGTCCACCAAAAAACTAGTGACACCGAAAGATACGTTGAAATTGCAAAAACATCCCAAAGTAATGGTGAGTTAAAGTTCACCCAAAGTGAACCAAACTGATTTGGGATAGGTAAAACCCAATACCCTAACCATGGACGACCCATGTGAATGATTGGAAACAAACCTGCTTGCATTACAGAGAAAATTGTCATTGCTTCTGCAGAACGGTTAATAGCCATTCTCCATTTTTGACGGAATAATAATAATACTGCAGAAATTAAGGTTCCGGCGTGACCAATACCAACCCACCAAACGAAGTTAGTGATATCCCAAGCCCAACCAATTGTTTTATTTAATCCCCAAGTTCCAATACCTGTTGTGATGGTATAAATCATACAGCTTAGTCCCCACAAAAAAGCAGCTAAAGCGATATAAAATACTGTCCACCATTGTTTGTTGGCTCTACCTTCTACTGGCCTAGCTACATCAACTGTAACGTCATGATAACTTTTGTTACCAAAAACCAAAGGTTTTCTAATGGGTGCTTCGTAATGAGACGACATAATTTAATTTTAGATTTTAGATTTTAGATTTCAGATTTATAAAAATCATCTTTCTTATCTATATTTTACAATTCTACTTTGTACCTATTATTACTAATTTCTAACTTTTACATGGTAAAATACATTTGGTTTTGTTCCAATGTGCTCTAACAAGTGATACATTCTTTTATCTTCAGATAATTCAGCTACTTTACTGTCTTTGTTATTTACGTCCCCAAAAACCATAGCTCCCGTTGTACAAGCGCTAGAACAAGCAGTTTCAAATTCATCTGATTTCACTTCTCTACCTTCACGTTTTGCAGTTAGAATAGTACTTTGTGTTTTTTGAATACACATAGAACATTTTTCCATAACTCCACGAGAACGAACGTTCACATCTGGATTCAAGACCATACGACCTAAATCGTCATTCATATGATAATCAAATTCATCGTTTCCGTTATATAAGAACCAGTTAAAACGACGTACTTTATAAGGACAGTTGTTTGCACAATATCTTGTACCTACACATCTGTTATAAGCCATGTGATTTTGACCTTGACGAGAGTGTGATGTTGCAGCAACAGGGCAAACAGTTTCACAAGGCGCATGATTACAGTGCTGACACATTACTGGTTGAAAAGCTACTTGAGGATTATCTGATGGTGTTTCCATACCACGTAAAGTAGCTACAGAATCCAACAATCCGTCGCTTCCTTCTTTTAATTTATTATCTCCTTCAAATGTTGTTGCAGCAGAATAATACCTATCAATACGCAACCAGTGCATATCACGACTTCTTCTTACTTCAGATTTTCCAACAACTGGCACATTATTTTCTGCATGACAAGCAATAACGCAGGCTCCACAACCTGTACAAGAATTTAAATCGATAGAAAGATTAAAGTGATGTCCAACTGTACGATCGAAAGATTCCCACAAATCGACACTAGTAGCAGGCACTTCTTTGTGATCCAAAGAAACCATTGGCACAAGATTCCACTCTCCAGCTTCTTTTGTATTAAATATATCTAGGGAAGTTTCTTTAATAATATCTCCACGACCCATTAATGTTCTTTGTAGCTGAACACAAGCAAATTCATGTTCTCCTTCTTCTTTAGCAATAGTTACATTTTGTAAATTACTAAAGTTTTTATATAAAGTGTAAGCATTTATACCTACTTGCATTTCTTCTTTCATAGCCGCTTTACGACCATAACCTAATGCCAATCCAACAGTTCCTTTTGCTTGACCTGGTTGAATAATCACTGGCACTTTTTCTAATTTCACACCATCGACAGTCAAAGTAACATAACTTCCGTTAAGACCTCCGTTAGCCACATTCCAGTTTTCAATTCCTGAAGTTGTAGCATCTGCCTGAGATATTGTTAAATAGTTATCCCATGACGCTCTTGTAATTGGATCTGGAAATTCTTGCAACCAAGGATTGTTTGCTTGCTGACCATCTCCTAAACCAGTTTTAGTATACAATACCAATTCTAGTTTTGATGATTCGGCTTTCGACAAAGTTGAAGCAGCTCCATTAAAATCGACTCCAGCTCCAGCAGAAGCTGAAATTCCTTCTGTAACCGCTACACCATCATGAACCAATTGGTTCCAAGATTTAGCACCCGACCAAGAAGCACGAAGATAATTGTAATAAGTTTGTGTATTTCCTGTCCAAGACAACAAAGCATCTTGAAATTGAACTGTATCAAACAAAGGACGAATAGTAGGTTGTGTTAAAGCATAACTTCCTTTAACAATACTTACATCTCCCCAAGTTTCTAAATAATGAGGTGTTGCTACTGCAATATTTGAAATAGAAGCAGTTTCGTCTTCCTTCATTGCAAAAGCAACAGAAAGTTTTACTTTTTTCAATGAATCAGCAAATTCTTTTCCGTTTGGTAAAGAATAAACTGGATTTACACCATTCATAATTAAGGTATGAACAGCTCCCGATTTCATATCAGCTAAAAGTTGTTTAACATCAGCATTGCTTCCTTTTCGGATTTGACGTGTGTTTGACGTATTAAAAGCCTCACTTGATAAAGCCCTATTGATAGCCAAAACTAGTAATTGCGCATTTTTATCATCGATACCACAAACCAAAACACCTTTACTTCCAGCAG
This sequence comes from Flavobacterium sp., assembly GCF_043756175.1. Taxonomy (GTDB): domain Bacteria; phylum Bacteroidota; class Bacteroidia; order Flavobacteriales; family Flavobacteriaceae; genus Flavobacterium. The sequence goes on along the minus strand of NZ_JAYURN010000130.1, from coordinate 2,681 downwards.
CTTTTAGTTGTTGACCTGCTTTCATTACCATTTCATCTTTAGAAGAACCTATAGAAGAAACTGTAATTATATTATATATTTGAACTAATGCTTGTTTTTGATTTGCAACAGTCATTGGAAAACGCTTATCAGCAGCAGCACCAGACAAAGTCATGTTTGCTTCAAACTGAAAGTGACGTGACATTTTTCCGTTTTGAGGAACACGACCTTGCGCATAACCAGAATCGAAACCACCACCTTGCCAATCTCCTAAGAAGTCTGCACCAACAGAAACAATTACATTAGCTTTTGAAAAATCATAATCAGCCAAAGCCCTTTCACCATAAACGGCTTCAAAAGCATCTAAAGCATCTGACGAAGAAACCGCATCGTAAGTTACATGTTTTGCATTTGGATTTGAAGCTATAAACTGAGCGATCAATCTGTCAGTAGATGGACTTGCAGCAGTATTAGTCAACAATACAACTTTTCCTCCTTTTTCTTTAGCATCAACAACACTAGATTTAATTTTAGCATTTGCTTGATCCCAAGTTGCATCTTTACCAGCAATTTTTGAAGTTTTCAAACGCATATTGTCATATAATGACAGTACCGACGCGTGAACACGAGCATTTGCATGAAAATTTGCACCAGCAATTTTATTGTTTTCTATTTTGACAGGACGACCTTCACGCGTTTTTACTAAAATATTAGCAAAATCGAAACCATCAGCAATTGTAGTCGCATAATAATCGGCTACACCAGGGATAATTTCTTCAGGTTGAACTACATAAGGAATTGACTTATGCACTGGACCTTCACAAGCTGCAAGTGAAGCAGCCGCCGTAGTAAATCCAACGTACTTAAGAAAGTCACGACGTGTTGTAGAAGATGTAGCTAAAGTAGCAGCATCACCTAAAAATTCATTTGTTGGAATTTCTTCCACAAATTCGTTATTTCTAAGCGTCTCAACAATAGAACTATTTTCGTTTAGCTCTTCAACACTTTTCCAGTATTTTTTGTTTGATGACATATTGTATATAAAAATTAGCTTCTTAGTAATATATTAATAGTGACATTTACCACATTCCAAACCTCCCATTTGCGCTGCAGTCAACTTGTCTACACCGTATTTTTTAGAAAGCTCATCGTGAATTTTTTTGTAGTAATCGTTTCCTTCAACTTTTACATCTGTTTCACGGTGACAGTTTATACACCAACCCATAGTTAACGGCGCAAATTGTTTTTGAATTTCGTAAGTTTGAACTGGTCCGTGACATTTCTGACATTCTATTCCAGCAACAGTTACGTGTTGAGAGTGATTAAAGTAAACAAAATCAGGTAAATTATGAATTCTAACCCATTTTACTGGTTTGGTTTTTCCTGTATATTTTTGAGTTGTTTTATCCCAACCAACCGCATCATACAATTTTTGAATTTCTCCTGTGTAATATTCTTTTGTATATTCAACATAAGTTGAATCTTTATCTCCTTGGAATTCAGCAATGTTTTTATGACAATTCATACAAACATTTAACGAAGGAATACCAGCATTTTTACTTACACGAGCCGAAGAGTGACAGTATTTACATTCGATACCGTTATCACCAGCGTGAATTTTGTGAGAATAATGTATTGGTTGTATTGGTGCATAATCTTTATCGACACCTATTTGAGATAAGTAACCGTATACAAAGAACGCACTAGTTAACATTAACAATATAACTGAAACCAATACCAGAAACTGATTTTTAGCAAATGCTTTCCAGATAGGTAATGTTTTTGTTTTTTCATCAACTTCGATACCGTTTGCTTTCGCAATTTTACCTAACACATTGTTTACCATAAACAACATAGCTACTAAAATCGCTAAAATACCCGCTAGCAATCCTAGTATTAGGTTATTTGATATTCCGCCTTCCGACGTAGCCCCTTCAGCACCAGCAGTTGGAGTTGGTGTTGTTGGCTTTTCAATTTCAGTATCAGTATAAGCCAAGATATTATCTATATCAGCGTTTGATAATTGCGGGAAAGCAGTCATTACAGACTTATTGTTTTCGTTGAAAACTTTTACAGCATCTGCATCGCCCGAAGCAATAAGCGCAGAACTATTTTTAATCCAACTATACAACCATGTTTTATCATGTTTTGCAGTTACACCTCGCAAAGCTGGACCCGTCATTTTAGCATCTAGCTTATGACAAGCCGCACAATTTGAGTTAAAAAGCGCTTTTCCTTGTACAGCATCTCCACCAGAAGCAGGAGCCATAGTTGCAGAGACATCTGGAGCAGCTTCTTGCGCAAAGGAATTAAGAGAAATGGACATTACAAACGCTAAACTAAGCGCTATTATCCTTGAAATCGATTTATGGTTACCCACTTTTTTCATATATTAAATGATTAACATCTAAATTTGGTATTGATTTTACTACGATTATCGAAATAAATACAATTTGCCATTTAAAAAACTTCGACAAAAATACGACTTATGAACTATTCTCAAAACCTTAAATATATCTTAATTATTAATTTATATTTATTCTAAATAATATTTTTTGATTTGTTTAAGAAGTTAAAATGTATTTTTGTATTAAAATATATTCATTATGAGAATCTTAAGTTTTAGAAGTGTCGTTTACAGCAGTATTTTTTTGATATTTTACTCTTCCAATTGTTTTTCACAAGAGGCAAAAACTTCTATT
>NZ_JAYURN010000129.1:0-9753 GCF_043756175.1 Flavobacterium sp. | reverse complement strand
AAAGTCAAATTTAAACAAAATGAGCCCAATACAATATCGAGCTCATTATTATCAAAATTAATTATAAATTTGTCCAAAATTTTGGGTGCAGTCTAATTGGGGTAGCTTTAAATATAATGACAAGTTATTTTTTAGTACGCTAACAATTCTTTTAAACCTTCTTCAAATCTTACTTTAGGCAAGTATTGGTCCTCTAATGCTTTTACAAAAGGAATAGCACTTTCTAAACTTCCTACACGTTTTACTGGTGCGTCAAGATATTCGAAGCAATTTTCCATGATCAAAGCCGAAATATCACTAGCAATTCCTCCAAACATAGAATCTTCTTGTAAAATAATACATTTTCCTGTTTTCTTTACTGAGGCAAAAATAGTTTCGGTATCTAAAGGTTGAAGCGAACGTAAATCGATCAAATCTGCTGAAATATCTGGGTTTTTGTTTAATGTATCTAACGCCCAATGCACTCCTGCACCAAATGAAATCACAGTAACTGCCGAACCTTCTTTTATCATGGCCGCTTTTCCAAAAGGAATCGTATAATAATCTTTAGGAACATCTTGATACATACTTCTGTACAATTGTTTGTGCTCGAAGAACATTACAGGGTTAGGATCGTTAATTGCTGTATTTAATAATCCTTTGGCATCGTAAGGAAATGCTGGGTAAACCACTTTCAATCCTGGTGTTTTGGTAAACCAAGCTTCATTGGTTTGTGAATGAAAAGGCCCGGCTTGTGTCCCACCACCGCAAGGCATACGAACGACAACATCTGCATTTTCTAACCAACGGTAATGTGACTTTGCCAATAAATTGACGATTGGATTAAATCCTGTAGAAACGAAATCGGCAAATTGCATTTCAACAATCGCTTTGTGTCCGTTGATAGACAATCCCATAGCAGCTGAAACAATTGCACTTTCGCAAATAGGTGTATTACGAACTCTTTCTTTACCAAATTGCGCTACAAAACCATCAGTAATTTTGAAAGCACCACCATATTCGGCAATGTCTTGCCCCATAATAACTAGGTTATCATGACGCTCCATCGATTGACGCAAACTGTTAGAAATAGCATCAATCATTCTGATATTTTCTACTTCTTCTGAATGGTTAATCTCCTCAAAATCGTATGGTTTGTAAACATCATTTAACTCTTCACTTAGACTAGCTACAATTTCTGGTTCCTTTTGAACGAGTGCCCAATCGGTATCTATTTCTTTTTTTAATTCTGCTCTAAAAGAATCATCATCCTCATCAGATAAAACAGCTGTTGCTTTAAGATAACTTCTAAAATTTTCAACTGGATCTTTTATGGCCCACATATCCATTAGCTCTTGAGGAACATATTTTGTCCCACTCGCCTCCTCGTGTCCACGCATTCTGAAAGTCTTGAATTCTAAAAGAACTGGACGAGGATTTTCTTTCATTGATGCTTTTAACTCTGATATTAAATTATAAACATCAAGAATATTATTTCCGTCAACAATATGCGATTCCATTCCAAAACCTACGCCTTTATCAGCTAAGTTTTCGCAACGGTATTGCTCGTTTGTGGGTGTCGATAAACCATAACCATTATTTTCGATAACAAAAAGAACTGGTAAATCCCAAACAGCAGCAATATTTAATGCTTCATGAAAATCTCCTTCGGAAGTAGCGCCTTCTCCAGTAAAAACTGCAGTTACTTTTCCGTTCTTTTTTAATTTATTTGCTAAAGCGATTCCGTCAGCCACTCCCAATTGTGGACCCAAATGCGAAATCATTCCTATTATATTGAATTCTTGTGTACCAAAATGAAACGAACGGTCACGACCTTTTGTAAATCCGTTGGCTTTTCCTTGCCATTGCGAGAAAAGGCGATGTAATGGAATATCTCTTCCAGTAAAAACTCCCAAATTACGGTGCATTGGTAAGATGTATTCATCTTTATCTAAGACCGCTGTAATTCCCACAGAAATAGCTTCTTGACCAATTCCAGAAAACCATTTAGATACTTTACCTTGACGGATAAGAATCAGCATTTTTTCTTCGATTAATCGTGGTTTTAGGATTCGTTTGTATAAATCTAGTAACGTTTCGTTGGATATGTTTTTTCTGTCGAAATTCATTTTTATTGCAATTTTTAATTGTGGCCCAAAAGTATAAAAAAATGACAAGCAGATGAAACAGTTTTCGTGGTTTTTTTTAAATAATTATGAATGAGTTTGGGTATGTCTAGCCCTGATAGCAGTGGAAATCCTTTTTTGATCTCGTTTTTTTTTAACGAGAGAAAAAAAGATTGCAACGGATAGCAGGAAATGGCTTCAAATAAAAAAAATATTTATACATTTGTTTTATGATGGTATTATCCATTTGTAAGTTATTAACATATTATTTAAGAGATGCAAAACATTCCTAGTGTTGACTTGCGTGATTTCCTTTCGGGTAACCCGGAACGTAAACAAAAATTTGTAAATGAAATCGGAAAAGCTTTCGAAGAGATTGGCTTCGTAGCGTTAAAAGGTCATTTTTTAGATGACAAATTGGTTGGCGAATTGTATGGTGAAATTAGAAATTTTTTCTCCTTACCATTAGAAACAAAATATGGGTATGAAATCCCAGGTATTGGTGGTCAACGTGGTTATGTTTCTTTTGGTAAAGAACATGCTAAAGGAAAAAAAGAAGGAGATTTAAAAGAGTTTTGGCACTTTGGTCAGTATGTTGACAAAGATTCAAAATACGCTGCTGAATATCCTGATAATGTTGAAGTAACAGAACTTCCTAGATTTAATGTTGTAGGAAAAGAAGCGTATCAAATGTTAGAAAAAACTGGAATTACAGTTTTACAAGCTTTGGCTTTGCATCTTGGTTTAGATGAGCATTATTTTGACCAATATGGTTATGAAGGTAACTCTATTTTAAGACCGATTCATTATCCGCCAATTACTTCTGAGCCTGAAAATGCAATTCGTGCTGCAGCTCATGGAGATATTAACTTGATTACTTTATTAATGGGTGCTCAAGGTCGTGGTTTACAAGTTCAAAATCATGATGGTGAATGGATTGACGCTATTGCTGAACCAGATGAACTAGTTATAAATGTAGGCGATATGTTATCTCGTCACACAAATAATAGATTAAAATCAACTATTCACCAAGTGGTAAATCCACCGAGAGAATTGTGGGGAACTTCAAGATATTCTATTCCGTTTTTTATGCATCCTGTTAGCGATATGAGATTGGATGTTTTAGATAATTGTATTGATGCGGAAAATCCTAAAAAATACGACGATATTTCGGCAGGTGAATTCTTGTACGAAAGATTAGTAGATTTAGGATTAATCAAAAAATAATACTCAATTATATAGCTTTAAAGACATTGAGTTCGCTTGATGTCTTTTTTTAGTTTCATATTATATGCCATAACAAAAACTTTTTTTGAACACAGATTTAAGAAATTGGAGAAATTTTTTAAATTATTCTAATTTCTTAAATCTGTGTTCAAAAAATATTAATATACTCGCCAAACAAAAGAAATATGAAAAATTATCCTCATCAAGAATTAACAAAATCATTAATTGGAATTTATTATGATGTTTACAACGAATTAGGATATGGGTTTCTTGAAAAAGTATATCAAAATTCAATGTTAATAGAATTAAATAAAAGAGGTTTTGAAGTTGAAAATCAAAAAAAATTAAATGTTCATTATAAAAATGAAATCGTTGGAGAGTATATTCCAGATATAATAGTAAATAATTCAGTAATTATTGAGTTAAAGTGTGTTGAATATATGGTTGAAGCCCATGAATGCCAACTATTAAATTATCTAAAAGCAACAGATTGTGAAGTTGGATTATTATTAAACTTTGGAAAAGACCCACAATTTATTAGAAAAATATTTACTAATGAATATAAAAAGTATAATAAGCATTAAGGTTTCTTTGATTTATTAAATCTGTGTTCAAAAAAAATAGAGTTATCCGCGTTCCAAAAAAATAAAATTATGGACTTACAAGACCAATTAAAAAACCTTTTCCCAAATCACGAACCTTCTCCAGAAGAAGCAATTCCAGAAGTTGAGCACGAATTATACGTTCAAAAAGACCCCATGATTTGTAAATATGAAAAACGAAAAGGAAAAGCCACCACTATTATTGAAGGCTACGAAGGAAGTGACGAAGATTTTAAAATTCTAGCCAAAGAAATAAAAATCAAACTCAGTGTTGGTGGTACTTTCAAAGACGATTCGATAATAATTCAAGGAGATTATCGTGACAAAATCATGGAAATACTTAAAATAAAAGGATTTAAAGTAAAACGTGTTGGAGGCTAAATAATTACGACCCGAGCGATAGTGAACAGACGTAGCAATTACTATAAAAAATAACTTTGTGAAACTCTGTGTCACCTTTGTGCATCTTTATGAAACAGAAAAAAAAATAAAAAATGATAAAATCATCAGAATTAATACTAAACCCAGACGGAAGTGTATATCACTTAAACTTGCTTCCTGAAAATATAGCACACGACATCATCTTTGTAGGTGACCAAGAACGTGTGTCAAAAATTACACAACATTTCGATAGTATCGAATTTTCGACTCAAAAAAGAGAATTCAAAACCGAAACTGGAATGTACAAAGGCAAACGAATTACTGTACAATCAACAGGAATTGGTCCGGATAATATCGATATTGTTTTTAATGAATTAGACGCTTTAGTAAATGTCGATTTAAAAACCAGAGAAATAAAACCAAATCATACCGCTTTAAATATTGTCCGCATTGGAACTTCTGGCTCTTTGCAAGCCGACATTCCTGTAGATAGTTGGGTTATGAGCAAATATGCTGTTGGTTTAGACAATATGCTTCGCTCCTATTTAATCGAAGAACATTCTATTGCCGAATTAGAAGATGCTTTTATTGCTCAAACCAATTGGGATTTACGCAAAGGTCGTCCTACGGTTGTGGCTTGTGCCGAAGCGTTAGAAAATAAAATATATTCAGAAAAATTTCACAAGGGATTTACAGGAACAGCGGGAGGTTTTTACGGGCCTCAAGGTCGTGTAGTTCGTTTAAATATTCAAGATCCTGAATTGAATAAAAAAATGGATGCTTTTAATTATAACGGAACTCGCATGACAAATCTTGAAATGGAAACTTCTGCAATCTATGGTTTAGGAAAATTATTAGGTCATAATTGTTTGTCTCTAAACGCTATCATTGCCAATAGAGCGGTAGGTGAATTTAGTTCAAATCCAGAAAAAACCGTCAATGAGTTAATTACTTACACTTTGGATAAATTGATTAAATAATTTCAGGAGCTAATCCCGCTTTCCGTTGCAATCTTTTCCTGGCTAAAGAAGCCAGAAAAAGGATTTCCACTACACACGAGCCTGAAAGTGCGAACTGGCGAAGCAATCGGGGCTAAAAAACCGTGAATAAGCTAATTGACTATATTTTAAAATAAATAAAATCTGCGAAAATCCGCGTCTTTGCTTTAGCAAATCTGTGAAAATCCGCGTTCAATTTTTCATAAAATGAATTTAATAATAGAAACCGACCGACTCATTCTTCGCCCGTTTGAATTATCAGATGCCGAAGCACTTTTTGATATGGACAAAAACCCAGAAGTTCATAATTATTTATGGCAAAAACCAGTTACAAAAATTGAAGAAGTACACGATTACATTGGAATGGTTCAAAAACAATATGAAGAACGAGGAATTGGGCGTTTTTCAACAATTATAAAAGAAACGGGAGAGCTAATCGGCTGGACAGGAATTAAATTTGTAAACGATCATGTAGAAAACGGAAATACCAATTTTTACGATTACGGCTATCGTCTAAACGAGAAATTCTGGAACAAAGGATATGCTACAGAAGCATCAGTCGCTTGGTTGGATTATGGTTTTAATCAGATGAAAATCGAAATAATGAATGCCTACACTCATACTCAAAACGGAGCGTCAAATCATATTTTGCAAAAAGTAGGTATGAATTTTATTGAAGATTATTTAGATGAACACGGAGCTCTTTGGAAATGGTGGCAAATGAAAAATCCCGCTATTTAACCTACATTTGTCTTTTAGAACAAAACCACAATGAAAATAATTCTTACAGGAGCAACAGGCGTTTTAGGATCTCATATTATGTATGAAATTCTTGAAAAGTTTATTACCGAAAAAATTGAAGGAAAACTATTTCTTATCACAAGAAATAAAGGAAAAAACTCAGCAAAAGACAGAATAAACGAACTTTTATCTAGTAGCTATACACCTCAAATTCTTGCCGAAAAAGGATTAGAAAAATTACATTCTTATTTAGAAATTATAGATACCGATTTGTCTGAAATTCAAGATAATAATGCCGAAAAAATTCGAGGAGCTTACTTCATTCATTCTGCAGGTTATGTCAATTTATCGACTGATGATGATCAAAAAGAAAAAATATTTAATGAAAATGCTCAAATTACAAAAGACATTTTCAATACATTTTCCCCATTCATCAAAAAATTTATTTATATCAGTACTGCATTCTCATCAGGAGTTAGAAACGGACTAATAGGTAACGATTTTCATAATTTAGATTTTATTCCAGAACACCGAAATGCATACGAAAACGCAAAATTTCATTCGGAAAACTTTGTAAAAAAACAGTGTGAGAATATTGGATTACCGTACCAAATTCTTCGCCCAAGCGTCATTGGAGGAAAAATGTTAGGAAAAGAAAACAATTATTTCATTCCGAAATACATGGTTTTTTACCTTCTGGCAAAATTTTTCCATTTTACGGCACAACGAAAAAATGAACAAGAAAATGTACGATTTCAAATTAATGAAGAAACAGGATTAAACATTATTCCTGTTGATTATGTGGCAAAAGTAATTGTAAATTCTTTTCAAAGAGAAGACATTCAACAACTTAATATTGTACACAACAAAAGTTTTAATATCGTAAAAGGACTACAACTGATCATGCAAGAAGTGGGTTATACTAATTTTAGTCTAATACAAAACACACTCGATTTTAATTATAAAACTACTATCGAAAAGCTATATTACGAAAGCATTGGTAAACATTTAAAACCTTATTTTACAACTGATGCCAACGAGTATGATACCACATTATTAAACTCTATTCTCGAAATACCTAAACTGGATACCGAAGCATTTACAAACATGATTCGTTATGCGAGATTGCATAATTTTAAAGATATAAATGTTTAATTTTTTACTTAAAAAATGACAACAATAAAAATAGTAGGGGTTCCAGAACATTTCAATTTGCCATGGCTATTATGCCTTGAAAATGACGAATTTGAAGCTGAAAATATCGATTTGCAATGGACCAATGTACCCGAAGGGACAGGGAAAATGTGCCAGATGCTTCGTGATAAAGAAACCGACATCGCAGTTATTCTAACCGAAGGAATTGTAAAAGATATTATAGCCGGAAACCCGAGCAAAATAGTACAAGTTTATGTGCAAAGCCCACTTATTTGGGGAATTCATGTCGCCGCCAATTCAAAATACAAAAAGCTATCAGATTTAGAAAATACAAAACCAGCCATTTCTCGATTGGGTTCCGGATCACATTTAATGTCGATTGTGAATGCTAATAATGAAAATTGGAAAACTGATAATTTGAAATTCGAAATCGTAAATACTATCGATGGTGCTGTCGAAGCATTAACAAACCAAACTGCCGATTATTTTATGTGGGAACGATTCATGACAAAACCGTTAGTTGACAAAGGTATTTTTAGAAAAATTGCCAGCTGCCCTACTCCTTGGCCATGTTTTGTCATTGCAGTTCGTGAAGAAATTCTGGAAAAGGATCCAAATATTATCGATAAAATCCTGAAAATAATCAATAACACTACTTCCGAATTTAAAGAAATTCCAAGTATCAATAAAACATTATCCTTAAAATATAACTTAAAAATAAAAGATATTGAAGAATGGCTATCTTTAACTGAATGGTCACAAGATCAATTATCAGAAAAAATGTTAAACAAAGTTCAAAATCAGTTATTTGAACTATCTATTATTGATAAAAAGGTTACTTTTGAAGCGGTAGTCAGATAATTGCTTATTTTTTATCGTTTTACAAAACAATGTCAGTGGTCAAAAAGGAATTTATTAAAAAATACAAAGAAAAGCTTTCCTTACCAAAGCCTTGGGATACTGTTGTCATTTTTTTGTTAAATATCTTACTAACTATACCAATATTTATTATTGTTCATCAAAATTTAGTCAATCCAAATTGGCAATTTCCTATTGATAGAATTCTGTTATTTATCGTAATTTTAATCTGTTTTCAACTCATATTAAGAGCACTAAAAACAATTATTGTAATCTGTATTTTCGTTTATATTATCATAGTTTTTTTAGGGACAATCTTTGGAGAATACAGTTTTTATAGGGTTTACGATGATTATCGCTCGATGATGTACACCATGGGCGAGAATCCCTATCCGCAAGATATTATTGTAAGTAAACTCTTGCCATTTCCTAATAAAAACAAAGTAATAAGATCGATAGATTATTCAAATCCCAAAGTTCGGAATTTTGCATTATCAGCAACTACAAAATACTTTTCAGATATAAAAAAAATAAAAGGATATCAGAATTATCGCACTACAATTCAGTGTTTTGCAGTTTTTAAAGAAATAAAAAGCCGTTGGAATTATGTAAACGATCCACAAGGCAATAATTACATTGCTTCTGCATCAGAATCCTTGCAACATTTCTCTGGCGATTGCGATGATCACGCCATTCTTATGGCAGCTGGAATAAAAGCTGTAGGCGGAATCCCTAGACTTATTCATACAAACGACCATATTTATCCCGAAATGCTAATTGGAACAAATCGTGATTTGCAAAACATAAATTTCCTAATCAAAAAGGTGCTTTTTGTCGAAGAAAGCAAAGGCAAACAATTGCATTATCACATCGATGAGCGCGGACAAATATGGCTCAATCTCGATTATACAGCCAATTATCCTGGCGGAAAATTCATGAGCGAAGAAATTCTAGGAGAGTTAACTTTGAATGATTAGTTTTTTTTAGAAGCTATTTCCTGCTTTTCGTTGCAATCTTTTTTTCGTACCTCAAAAAAGGATTTCCACTGCAATCAGGGCTAATTAAGAAACAATATCTAAAAATTACCATTCAATTTCAGTAAAACCATTCGATTTCAAATACTCATTTGTTAACTTAAAATGATTATTTCCAAACCAAAAACCACGATTAGCACTTAGTGGCGAAGGGTGACCAGTTTCTAAAACCAAATGTTTGTTTCTATTTATTTTACTTCCTTTTTTGTGCGCAAAACTTCCCCAAAGTAAAAAAACAACATGTTCAGAATTATCTGAAATATACTGAATAACTGCATCAGTAAAAACATTCCATTTTAAGTGTTTATGGCTATTTGCTATATCCTTACGAACAGTTAAAGAAGCATTTAAAAGTAAAATTCCTTGCTTTGCCCAAGATTCTAAATTACCAGAAGTTGGAGAAAAAATTCGATCATATTCAGTATTTATTTCTGCAAAAATATTTTTTAATGAAGGTGGAATTTTTACACCATCATTTACAGAAAAACACAAACCATTGGCTTCGCCTTTGCCGTGATACGGATCCTGGCCAATGATAACCACTTTTACCTCTTTGAAACTGCAATAATTAAACGCGGCAAAAATTAATTCTTTTGGGGGATAACAAGTATGATTTTTATACTCCTCATCAACAGTTTCCATTAAATCTGGA
>NZ_JAYURN010000128.1:0-3446 GCF_043756175.1 Flavobacterium sp. | reverse complement strand
TTTCAATAGCTCCTTTTTTATCCCCAAGTTTTGCTTGTATCAAGGATTTTAAACGGTAGTAATAAAATGGTTTATCCTTATTCAGATCTAATGCTTTATTTGCATAAACTAATGCTTTAGCATTATCGCCATTTGATTGATATAAAAATTGTGCTGAAGAAAAATAATCACCGGCAGTTGGTCCAGCCAATGCTTTTTCAATACTTGCCATGGCCATTTTTTGGGTAGGTACTTCAAATTTTAAAGCAACATAAGAACTCTCCCAATACATTTCTAAATAGGCAAAATTATTATCTAAACCACTTATTCCAATAGTAAAAGTTTCAACTGGTTTTGGTAAAGTTTCTTCCTTCACGGTAGTTCTTAATACTACGTTTGCTTCGTTCCATTCTTCTGGATTTCCCCAATTATCAGTCGTGGAGTAAAATATTATATCCCAGCTTTCAATTTTAGGAACAGTATACAAAGCGTATTTTCCTTTCTTTAAAGTTTTACCATCGATAACTACATCATCACTAAATGATATTGTTGTATTTTCATTAGCTCCCGTTCTCCATACTTTTCCAAAAGGGATTAAATTCCCAAAAACAGCTCTTCCTCTGGAACTTGGTCTGGAATAATTAATTTCAACTTGAGTTAAACCAACGCTTTGATTGATTATAGCTTTAGGACTGGCTTGCGGTGTTTTTACCTGCGCTTCAATGGTAAAGTTTGCAATAATGATAGCAAATGCAATTAGAATATTTTTCATGGTTTTGATTTTTATGTTCTCCAAATTTACAAATTCAGGTATTCTTAAATGTTAATTATTCCTTAATTTGGAATCAATATTTCTCACTTCATTAAAACCTAATTCATTGAAATGATTGATTACTACATCTGCTTCTGATAAATCTTGGTCTTTTGAATGAATGCTGTTATAACCCACACAGAAAATCCCAGCAGCTTTTGAAGCTTTAACCCCGTTAGTACTGTCTTCAATTACAATACAATTTTCCTTTGGGGCAATCGATAAACTCGCTGCATGCTCAAAAATGGCAGGATGTGGTTTTGATTTAGGAAAATCTTCACCACTCACTACATGCGTAAAATATTGATGCAACCCAAAGCGCGCAAAAACACGCTCGATAGTAACTTTAGAAGCGGAAGAAGCTAGAATCAATTGCATTCCGTCCTGGTGTAATTCTTTGATTAAGTTTTCAACGCCTTCCAGCAATTCTAAATCTTCTTTACTATCAAAAGCATCGTTAAAGATGTTTCTTTTTCTTTGAATTAAATCCTCAACATCATGATTCAATTGAAAAGCTTCTTTCAAAGTCTGGAATGTATTTCTTGTTGAAAAACCTGTAAATGAGGTATACATTTCTTCCGTAACAGCAATATTTAATTCTTCAAATTGTTTGAAATAAGCATAACGGTGCACTGGCTCTGTGTCAACAATTACACCATCCATATCAAAAATTACTGTTTGTATCATTTTTTAGATTTTTAGATTTTTAGACTTCTTAGATTATTAGATTCGTTAATTTAGGAAGATTATTTTCTAGGACTCCAACTAAAATACCGTGACTAAAACCTTAAAAACTACTCTTTTTTAAGTAAATACCGAATTACGGTTTCTGCAGCATACAGACCAAATAAACCAGGCATATAGCTGTTCGTTCCATAAAATGATTTTTTAAAATTGGAACCATCAGTCATTTTTAAACTGGATTCGTCCTGAATTTCAGAAGAAAAAACGACTTTCAATTTATCAATTTTAAATTCTTTCAAACGTCTTCGTATGGTTTTTGCAAAGAAACAATTCACTGTATTGGTTATATCCGTCACTTTGACTTTCGAAGCTTCCATCTTTCCGCCAGCTCCCATGCTGCTTATGATTTTCACTCTTTTTCTTTTGGCTGCAATAATCAAATTCAGTTTCGGAGTTACGCTATCAATGCAATCCAAAACGTAATCAAATTCCTCTGAAACAATCTCGAAAGCACGCTCTGGCGAAAGAAACTCCTGCACACGGGTCAATTTCAATTCAGGATTAATATCCATTAGTCGATCGCCCACAATAGTAACTTTGGGCTGTCCTACCGTAGAATGCAAAGCGGGTAACTGTCTGTTTATATTGGTAATATCAACTACATCTCCATCTACAATTGTCATTTTTCCCACTCCTGCTCTCGCCAAAAATTCAGCAGCAAAAGATCCCACACCACCAAGTCCTACGACTAGTACATTTGCATCTTGTAATTTATTTAAACCTTCTTTTTTAAATAAAAGTTCGGCTCTTTCCGTCCACTCTGCCATTTTTTCTTGTTTAAAGTTTAATGTTTAAAGTGCTAAAGCTTCAAACATTCCAAATATTATTTTTTATTCTACAATGTCTTTGCAAATACAAATCTAAAATTACTATTCACCTGGTTTTGCATTTCTTCCACCGAAATACCTTTGTATTTTGCTGCCAATACATAAACAGTTTCGATTCGTTCTTCAACCGTATCGGTTTCGAGAAAAAATCGATTATTGGGAACGCTTTTAAAAACCGTTTCTAATTCCTTATTTTGCAATAAATATTTTCCAAACGAAATATAAAATCCATTATCCAATAACTGTTTTGCTAACTGTTCGCTTTTTGAAAATCCATGAATTAGTATTGGAACCGTAATATTTAATTTTTTTACAGTTTCAATTAATTCCTGAAAAGCCGCAACACAATGAATCACAACGGGTTTTTGATATTTCTGTGCCAAAAGCAATTGTTTTTCGAAAACCAACTGCTGTAACTCCATTGGAACTTCAATGCGCTTATCAAGCCCGCATTCACCCATAGCTAGGCAACGTGCTTCTTGCAATTTACTTTCTAGTACTTCAAAATCAGATTCTAATCGTTCTTCAACAATAAACCAAGGATGAATTCCGATAGAATAAAATGGAATTGTTTCATCAAATTCCCAAGGATATTGATTGACTAATTCCACTACTCGAGGTCGATTCGTGAATTTATGGGTATGCAGATTAAAGAACTCCATTAGTCATGGAATTTTTTAACTCCGGCTTTTATTTCGATATTCAAATCGTTTTCCAAAGGTACTTTTGGACAAGAATATTTATTACTGTAAGCACAATATGGATTATACGAAGTATTAAAATCAATAACCACCGTTTCGCCTTTAGGTACTTTCATATCAATATATTTTCCGCCTATATAGCTTTCATTCCCACAAGTTAAATCTGAAAACGGTAAAAATAAATAGTCTTTATATTCCTTTTTCTTTGAAAGTTCAATGTTCTTATAAATATTCAGTTTAAAATCTTTTCCCTCTAAAATAAAGTAAGCTTCGCCATATTTTACATACATTGGTTTTCTTTCCCCAGTGGTTTTCATTTCAAACGGCTTTTCATTTTCTGTTCTAACAAATTTTGCTATCACATAGAACTTCTCATTTATCGGG
>NZ_JAYURN010000127.1:0-10009 GCF_043756175.1 Flavobacterium sp. | reverse complement strand
TCACTCCAAAGTGTTAATCCCAACATTGGAACATCGTCAATTGAACGTGTTTTTACAATGGGTTTATAAACGCCTTGCGGAAACATATTTTCGTGTTTAGCCAATTCGTCATATAATTTCACATACGAACGTTCAACATCTTGACCAACATAGAACTGAACAATCAATACTGCTTGTCCGTTCATCGCCATACTATGCACGTGTTCGACTCCTTTTATATTGGATAGAATTTTTTCTAATGGTTTTACGACACGACTTTCTACTTCGGTTGGGCTAGCTCCTGGATAACCCACCATGACATCGGCCATAGGAACATTTATTTGTGGTTCTTCTTCACGCGGAATTAAGAACGAACTGTATGTACCTAGTATCATCAAACCAATCATTAACAAAATTGTTAATTTAGAATTGATGAAAAAATGTGCTATTTTTCCTGATATACCTTCTTGCATTTTTTAGTTTTTTAGATTGCTTCGCCAGTTCGCTGACGCTCGTGTGTTGGATCTTTAATTTTTAGAATTCTAATTATTAAAATCTAATTAATTGACACTCTTGCTCCGTTGTACAATTTGCCTTCTGCTGAAACTATATATTGCTCGTTAGATGATAATCCGGATAAAACTTCGACTTGATTTCCGAATGATTTTCCGATACGTAACCATCTTAAAATGGCTGTGTTTCCATTTCCAATAGTGTAAATTCCAGTTAGTTGCCCTTTTTTTACTAAAGCGCTTTCAGGAATTAATACTTTGTCATATTGTTTTGTTGCGGTTTGAATTTGATTAACAACTGGAAATTGTACATTGACAAACATTCCTGATAATACTTTGCTTCCAGTAGTGTTTAAGTTAATTTTTACCAAATATTGTCCACCCGTATTTTTAGCCGAACCACTTACTTCTGAAACTTTTCCAGATAATTCTTGATTGGTAGATTTTACTAAAATTTTTACGCTCATTCCGTTTGTAATCGATGTGATGTCGCTTTCCGATACCATAGCGGTAACTTGCAAACGAGAAGCACCTTCAAGACTTACTAATGGCATTCCTGGATTTGCCATATCGCCTTCTTTTACAAATGTATTGGTTACTTCGCCTGAAAATGGAGCCGTAATATTAGAATAAGAAAACTGTGCCATTACTTCATTGCGCATTTGTTTGGCGCCTTCTAAACCTGCTTTTGCCATTTCGTAGCGCGAAGTCATATCATCTAATTCTTTTTGTGAAGCACTTTGTTGATTGAATAAAGCAGTGAATCGATCATAATCTTTTTTAGCAATGTTAAAAGCTGCAGTTGCTTGCAAAATAGAAGCATCTACTTGTGCTTTTTTGGCTTGTAAATCGGTGTTGTTTACACTTACTAATAATTGGCCAGCACCAACTTTTTGTCCAACTTTTACGTGAACTTTTGTAACAAACCCCATCATTCTAGTAGAAACATTGGCGCTGTTTTCGGCTTCAATTTTTCCGCTTGCAGTTACAAATGGAGAATTATTATCGGCAGAAATTCCGCTTACTTTTACAGCAATTGCAGGAGTATTATTTGTGATTTCGGTTTTCTCTTTTCCGCATGAAAGGAATAAAGTAAGAGAAAGAACTATGCTTGGTAAAAATATTTTTTTCATAATTTAAATTTATTTTTCTATACCTGACAGGTTTTAAAAACCTGTCAGGTATAATTGCTATTTAGTTAAAAATTGTAAGTATTGTATAGTAAAATTATATTCGAAAACCGATTGTAAGTGTTCTAATTCTTTTTGGATCATTTGTGTTTCGGATTGTAATAAATCGGTGGTTTTTTCTAATCCTTGGGTGAAACGATTTTGACGAATTCTATACGCTTCTTGAGATTGTTCGAAAGCTAATTTCGATAAGTTTACTTTGTTTTCAGCATCTTTCAATTGGCGATTGGTTTTGTTTAACTCCAATTGACTTTGCGCTTTGTATTGCTGAGTTTCGATTTCTGATTTTTGAAAATCGGCTTTGGCTTTTTCCATTTTTCCAATAGATTTATAACCATCAAACAAGCTCCAAGATAATTGAGCACCAACTAAGCAACCTTTTGCACTTGTGCCAAATAAAGTACGATCATACAACTCATAACTTCCAAAAGCATTTAACCTAGGAAAGAAATTCATTTTACTCGATTGAAGCATTTTTTGATAGGCTTCTGTCGATTTATTCATTGCTTGAATATCTTTTCTGTTATCAGATAACTGATCGTTTACTACTTCAATTGAAATAGTATTATCTAATTCTTCGATAGGTTTAAATACTTTATTTGTGGTGTCTTCATTAAGAAGAAAGCCTAAATAATCAGACGCATTTTGAATATTACTTTTGGCGTATTGTAACTGATTTGTGATTTCATTGACACGAACTTCAACATTAAGCAAATCGGTTTTTTGCAACATTCCTTGTTTAAAATAATTTTCGACAAGTTTTAAGTTGGCTTTGCCAGTTACATCTGCTTTTTCTAAAACTTTTACCGCTTTGTAAGCTAATTGTAATTGCATAAATGCTTTAGAGACATCAAGTTCTAAATATTCTTTTGTGCGTTCAGTTTGCAATTGAAACGCTTCCATTTTAGATTTAGCGGCTTGTCTTCCATAAATTCCATCAACATTTATTAAAGGTTGTTGAACTTCAAATTTGGTTGCAAAATTTTGTGTTTTAGCAGGATTGTTCAACAAATTAGGATCAAAATCCATTGGTGTTAAAATTTCCTGATTCAATTTAGAACCAAAAACCATCAAAGGATTTGTTGTCGAAATTGTCGTGTGTGAAGCAGTAATACTAGGTAAGAATAATGAATTGGATTGTCTATAATCTGCTTGTGCAGATTTGTAATCCTGATTTGCAATCTTAATTTGCAGGTTTTTATCGGATGCTTTTTGCCAAATATCTTTTTTAGAAATCGTTAAATTATCCTGACTATAACCAATAGTTGAAATGGAAATTGTTCCTAATAGTACTATTAAATTTATTTTCTTCATAATTATTTATCTGAATTATAAAGCAAATGTATGCTGAATAAAAAACGAAGTCAGTAACAAGTGTCACACAAGCAAAAAAAAAGAGCATCTAGATTTTTAGATACTCTTGGTAAAGATTTTATATTTTATGGAAGAATAACATCCAGTTATTTTAACAGTTATATTTTTCTTTAGTTTTAGGAAGTGCTTTTTTCTAAAATGATTTTAATAATTTCATCTTTCGACAAAACACCCGATTGTCTCCACAATTGCTTTCCGTTTTGGTATAAAATCATTGTAGGAACGCCACGAACTTGATATTTTTCGGCTAATTTTTGATTTTTGTCAACATCAATTTTGATAATGGATACGCGATCGCCAATGCTATCTTTAACTTGCTTTAAAATTGGAGCTAGCGCTTGACAAGGGGCACACCACGTTCCAAAAAAATCTATTAAAACTGGTTTTTCGGAATTTATAATATCATGAAAAGTATCATTCATTTTTACTGGATTTAGTATTAGGAATTGCGCAACCACTTTGGCTACAGCCTAAATTAAAAATAACTTGAAAGGAGAAAAAAATCCCAAAAGCAATAAAAAACCATTGACCAGTTGTGTATGCTTGGCTAAATAAAAATAGTGCAAATACTAATCTTACCCATCGCATTAAATGCCAATTTGTAAACAATAATTGTTTCATTTTTACTTGTTTAGTAATTGATCTATTTTATTCCAAGTACCGCCATTAATCACATTTGTAAAACCATTTTGTTCTAATATAGATTTGGCTTGACTACTTCTCATTCCGCTTCTGCAAAATACTACAATATTATTTTTTCCTTTAAACTTTGCGATTTGACTTTTAATTTGGTCTAAAGGAATATTTGCAGAACCTTTTGCATGACCAGATAAATATTCTCCTTGAGAACGAACATCTACTAAGAATGCATCTTCATTGACAATTTTTTTCAAAGCATCATTATTACTTGAAAATATATTTTTTAGAAATTCAAACATGGTTAATTAATTTTAATTATATTTTTAAAATTTTACTTTGGCAAATAAAATCGGTTTTTGGCAAATTTGTTTTTGCAATCGCATTGTAACCGCCTTCTATTTCGGTAAAATTTCGGTAACCTCGAGCTTGTAATATCGACGCAGCAATCATACTGCGATAACCACCAGCACAATGCATAAAGAAATGTTCTTTCGGATTAATATCTTTTATCCAATCGTTTATTGCTGCCAAAGGTTTGCAAAATGATTCCTCAATATGTTCTGCACTATATTCTGTTTCTTTACGAATATCAATAATTTTACTTTCACCAATTTTTACTTGATTTTCAAATTCTGTAGCGTTAATTCTGTTTACAGTATCTATTTCTTTTCCAGCATTTTTCCAAGATTCGAAACCGCCTCCCAAATGACCCAATACATTATCGAAACCAACTCGACTAAGTCTAGTTATGGTTTCTTCTTCTTTACCTATTTCGGAAACAATGATTATTGGTTGACTTACATTGGCAATTAACGCTCCAACCCAAGGAGCAAAATCTCCAGCAATACCAATATTTATAGATTGTGGAATATTCCCTTTAGCAAAATCGCCGTTGTTTCTAGTATCTAAAATTATAGCTCCTGTTTCGTCAGCAATAACTTCAAATTCTTTTACTGATAGCTCTTTCATTCCGTTGTGTAATACATTTTCGAAACTAGGAATTCCTGATTTATTCATGGCTACATTCATCCCAAAATACGACGGAGGCGGTAGCAAACCATCGGTTACTTCGGTAATAAATTCGGATTCGGTCATATTGGATCTTAATGCATAATTGAGCTGTTTTTGTTCTCCAATTGTCGATACAGTTTCTTTACTCATATTTTTGCCACAAGCAGAACCGGCACCATGAGCAGGATAAACCGTTACATCGTCAGCAAGTGTCATTACTTTGGTTCTTAATGAATTAAAAAGCATACCGGCCAACTCATCTTGTGTCATCGATGCTGCCTTTTGTGCCAAATCGGGACGACCAACATCGCCAATAAACAAAGTATCGCCTGAGAAAATAGCTTGATCTTTTCCGTTTTCATCAATAAGTAAAAAACAAGTACTTTCCATGGTGTGACCAGGCGTGTGCAAAGCTTTTATTTTGATGTCTCCAATGGTAAATTCCTGATTATCATTGGCAGAAATAAATTCGAAATCAGGATTTGCATTTGGTCCATAAACTATTTTAGCGCCCGTTTTTTGGCTTAAATCTAAATGTCCAGAAACAAAATCGGCATGAAAATGAGTTTCAAAAATATATTTCAGTTTTACATTATCTCTTTCTAATCGATCAAGATAAGGTTGAATTTCACGCAACGGATCTATAATTGCAGCTTCTCCATTTGAAGTTATATAATAAGCACCTTGTGCTAAACAGCCTGTATATATTTGTTCTATTTGCATCATTGTATTGTATTTGAAATTATTAAAAAAAATAAGTCTTAAATTATTTTTATTGTAATTATATGGTTTATAAAAAAAATTCTTTTGCTATAATATAAATCCCCATTACAAAAACAAACCAACCAAAAGCCGGCTTAAGCTTTGAACCATCTATTTTTTTTGATAAATGAGTTCCTATAAACATTCCAAAAATTGCTATTGATGAGATGATAAATAGTAATTTATAGTCTAGTTGAATCCCTTTTATGACATCGCCACCAAATCCTATAATCGAATTGATAAAAATGATAAATAAGGAAGTTCCTATGGCTTGCTTCATGTCTAAACCAGCAAAGAATATTAATGCCGGAATGATGAGAAAACCGCCTCCTGCTCCTAAAAAACCTGTCACAAAACCAACCATTAAACCTATGAATGATAACTGAAAAAAGTTTATTTCTTGTTTGTTTTTATCAGAATTTGACTTTCTTATCATCGATATTGAGGCAAAAATCATCAATATTGCAAAAATAAGCATGATGAGCGAATTTTTTGTCACCTCAAAATCATATATAAAAAACAAATGATTTGGAGTATTTGGCAACACTATATCTCTAACAAATAATAAAGATATTACTGATGGAAAAGCAAAATACAGAGCCGATTTTAGTTTTAAATTTCCTAACAAATAATGATTATATGAACCAATTAGTGCCGTTACTCCAACTATAAACAATGAATAGCTGGTTGCATTTTCTGGATCTATTTTAAATAAATAAACTAAAATAGGTATGGTAAGTATCGAACCACCACCGCCTATTAAACCTAAAGAAATTCCTATAAGTATTGAAGCAAAATAGCCTAAATATTCCATTTACAAATTTTATAACACAAAGATGAACAATTTTATTAGGTTAGATGGTAACATAAGTCACACAACCAAAAAATATTATACTATTTCGATATAATTTCTATGTAGATTAAGTAAACCTCGTTGTTCCATTTTTTTTAACAATCTAGAAATAACTTCTCTAGAAGTATTTAAATCCGAAGCTATTTCTTGATGTGAAAGTTTTATATGATTGCAACTGCAATTATCTTGATGTCTTTTTAAATAAAATTCTAAACGTTCGTCCATAGCTTTAAAAGCTATATTATCTATAACTGTTAGAACTTCTTCAAATCTTGTTCTATAAGTTTCAATAACAAACTCAAACCAACTTCGATGTTGCATCATCCATTTGTCCATTTGGGTAAGTGGAACCATAATTATTTCAGCATCTTCAACTACTTTAGCCATTATTTGGCTTTTTTCACTTTTAGTCGCGCAAATCATTGATATAGCACAGGCTTGCCCAGGTTGAAGATAGTACATAAAAAATTCACCTCCATGTTCATCTTCTCTATATACTTTGACACTCCCATTTGTTACTAAAATAGTGTTCTTTATATACTGACCGGTACGCATTATTATTTCTCCCGCTTCAAAGGATTGCATTTTAGCCTCAGATTCTATATCCGCAATTAATGAGTTGGTAAAGCTTGGGAAAATATTTTTAAGAATTTGATTCATATTTTAGAAAAATTCTAGCTTTATTTTTTCAGCACTTTATATTCCTCATAACAGCCATTTATAGCATCTAAAATTTGTAAATCGTTTGCCGTTTGTAAAAATGTTTCGGAATAACTGCAACGTTGCAAAATTTCGGCAAGTTCTTTTTTATCGATACCTAAAAGTAAGTAAATAGTTTGATGATCGTATTTTGTTTGAAGCATATTTCTTAAACTTTCATCTTTTTTTAATTCTTTAAGCCTTCTAAGTTCTTTAGGTTTTTTACCAAAGAAATTATAAAGCATATCCGCTGGATTAAATAGGGAATTCATAACCCTCCCAAAAGCACCTGGAGAACTCTCACCAGCTTCGTATCTACTTGTTAGTCCAGAAATATTGTACCAATAATTTTCTTTCTCGGGAATGAGTTTCGAATCGACTTCGAGATAACCTGTTAAATCATATGGCGGAATCACAACTTCTTCGAGCGCATAGGCTTTCTCGGTAAGGTGAATTCGGTTTGCGTTACTTTTTATCCAGTCATTTGTCACTTTTATTTCGATAGATTGAAAACCCAAACTCGAAACAAGTAACACATCATTTACATTTGCCGGAATCTTAAAATTCCCTTTTGCATCGGTTACAGCACCTTTTACTAGGTTTATATTTACGACATTAATATTCCATAAAGGTAACATAGTATTATCATTTATGACGGTACCAGAAATAATTGTTTCTTGTGAAATTGCCGAAAATGAAACAAAAAATATAAATAAAAAGGTGAAATTTCTCATGCTCAAAGTTTGTTGGGCTAATGTAATTATTCATGTTGAGATATTTTCAATTTATATTATAATTATAAGAAAATTAACTATTATTGTTAATTAAATCAAAAGTACTGTTTAAGTATTTAATCAAAAATTTGTAGGTTGTGCATCACTTTCGAGCGACATTAAAAAACATATAGAAAATGAGCAAACTAAGTTGTATATGCGGACACATAATTGTTGATCAAACGGATAACATTAGCTATAAAGCACATTTTATTCGTAACCAAGATATTGACGCTATTGATAATCAGGTTGAAGATATCAATAATTTTGTAAATGCAATTAAAAATGGTGAGCGAAACAAATGGCTAAAAAAATATTTTGAGTCTGAGATATATCAAAACTTACCAGATTCAACAGTTATCAGTGATATTATTTCCAAGTATAATTTGGAATACCAGAACGATATGTTTTTGTGTGAGAAATGTGGGCGTATTAAAATCCAAAAAGGAGATGAAAATAAATTTATTTCATTTCTACCAGAAGACAATCATTGGATAGATATTTTTAAGGGGCTTTCAAAGAGTTAACAATTTTCCACGCACTGCATTCTAAATTTATTTACTCTTCAACAAGATTCATATCAATAAAAAAAGCCTCGAAAAAATTAATTTTCAAGGCTTTATTATAAAGTCAAAGACTATTTTTTAGCTTCTTCTTGGTCTTTTAGGTCTGTCAGAAGATTCAGAAGGACGTGGTGTAAAACCTGATCCTGATGAACGTCTTTCATTTCTTGGTGCTCTGTCTGAAGATTCACTTCTTTCTGAACTTCTTCCAAAACCACCTTCTCTTGGAGCTGATCCTCTGCTAAATCCGCCTTCTCTTGGAGCCGAACTTCTTGATTCACTTCTTGGTCCAAAAGCACCACCGCCACCACCAGATCTTGGTGCTGAACTTCTTTCTCCTCTAAAACCTCCGCCGCCAGAACTTCTTCCGCCACCGAAACCACCACCAGAACTTCTTCCGTTGTGATCACGACGTCCAGAGCTTGAACCACCGTCATTTTTAGAGATTTCAACGTTAATTCTTCTTCCGTTAAGATCGAATCCGTTAAGAACTTCCATTACTTTATCAGTATGTTCTGCATCTGTATTAAAGAAAGAGAATCCTTCTTTTACATCTACTTTAAATACGTCATCACGACCTAAGTCTAATGTTTCTTTCAAGAAATCTTTTAATTGCATCCAATCGAAATCGTCTCTAGAACCAATATTTACAAAATAACGCGTTGCGCCATTGTTGTTGTTTTCTCTTGGAGCACCATCTCTATCATCACGTTCGCGTCTGTCTGAACCTGAAGATTGATTAGAAATATCTCTGTTTTTCTTGTAATAATTGATAAAACGGTTAAATTCTACCGATACCATTTTCTTGATTAACTCTTCTTTCGTTAAGTCTTCTAAAACGCTATTAATAGCTGGTAAATAGTTGTCAATTTCGTGATCAACTTCCGTATCTTTAATTTTGTTAGCTAAGTGTAATAATTGGATTTCGCAGATTTCGATTCCAGAAGGAATTGTTTTTTCTTCAAACTTTTGTTTGATGATTCTTTCGATAGAAGAAATTTTGCGAATTTCACTTTTAGTTACAATAACAATAGAAGTTCCTAGTTTTCCTGCACGTCCGGTACGACCAGAACGGTGATTGTAGGTTTCTATTTCGTCTGGCAATTGGTAATTTACAACGTGTGTAATATTATCAACATCGATTCCACGAGCAGCAACATCAGTCGCTACAAGCATTTGGATTTGTCTACCACGGAAAGCTTTCATAACACCATCACGTTGCGCTTGAGATAAATCTCCGTGCAAAGCAGCAGCACTATAACCATCTTCGACTAATTTTTCAGCCACAGCTTGTGTATCACGTTTTGTTCTACAAAAAACTACAGAGAAAATGTCTGGATTAGCATCAGCTAAACGTTTCAAAGCTTCGTAACGATCACGTGCATTTACTAAGTAAAATTCGTGAGAAACTGTTGCAGAACCTGAGTTTTTAGCTCCTACAGTAATTTCTATTGGATCGGTCATGAATTGTTTTCCAATTCTAGCTACTTCAGCAGGCATTGTTGCAGAAAACAACCAAGTGTTTTTCTCGTCTGGAGTTGTTGATAAGATGTTTACGATGTCTTCATAGAAACCCATGTTCAACATTTCGTCAGCCTCGTCAAGAATACAGTAGTTTATTTGAGAAATGTCAACTAAACGTCTGTTAATCATG
>NZ_JAYURN010000126.1:0-3530 GCF_043756175.1 Flavobacterium sp. | reverse complement strand
AATTGCATTTTTTCTTTTTGGGAGCGTTGCTCAGTACTATTTTGGCTCTTTTATCATTATTTGGCAATATAAAAGCAAGCCTACATATGATGGCAATAAGCGCACTGACCGTATTTGTAATTGCAATAAGCCTTCATTTTCAATTTCAGAATACTTTTATCATTGCATTTTTAATACTCGCAAATGGCCTTGTTGCCTCTTCTCGTATAGAAATGAACGCACATACTAACAAAGAATTAATTATAGGGTTTGTTTTAGGAAGTATTCCGCAGCTGCTTTTATTATTTTTATGGCTATAATATATAAAAGATTATTCCAATATTTAAGGACTTCATAGCGATGGGTTCCCCATCAATTTTAGCTGATTTGAATAAAGAATTCAAGCCATAATAGGCATATACATTTATTGTATTATAACCCGTTGAAATATACGCTCCATAAAGAAGCTTATTAAAATCCTTATTATTAGTTACAATTATTTTTCCTTGTGCATCTTCAAAAATGGATCTGTCAAGAATTAAATAACTCAATTTGAATCCGCCGTAAATCCTCCAAAACTTATGGCTTTCATAAGTCGATGTTCTCCACCTAAATTCAAGAGGCACCTCAACTAAAAGTTGTGAAAATTTATTTTTATTAAAACTGGTATCTGCATCAATAATCGAATAAGATGGCGCTTGATCTGATTTATAAACCGCCAGATTCTGATTATAATTATTATACGACAGCCCAATTCCAGCAGCTACTGCATGCGTTCTATTTTTGCTTATGGGCATATCCCTTAAAAACCCAAGTGAAAATCCAGTAGACAATTTGCTTTGAGACAAACCGTCGGGTTTATTTGTTAAGGTATTATATGTAAATCCAAAATAGAATTGATCCTCCCTGTACAACGAATCGATTTTTACTTTTGAAGCACCTTCTAAAGTTGTTATTTCTTGGGGAAAAACATTGAAAACATTTAAAAGAATAAAACAACTTACAAATAATATTGCGTTGTTATTTTTGTTTAATGATTGCTTCATGTGAGTCTTAAAATATATTTTCCGATTAAACTATTGTTTATCGTTGCACAAATATAAGATTTTGCCACGTAGCCGAAGCGTATTGCTGTGAAAAAACGCAGTACTGAATTTCATTAAACTCTTTAAAATTCTGACTTATAATCAAATTAAAAAGTTATAAAAAAAAACATCAACATTAAAGCAATCATTGACAAGCTTGCGGTAGTAAAAAGAAATGCACCCATATACAAAAACACCCCTTCTTTTTTATTTTCTGTTTCCATCTGTTAAGTTTTTTAAATTTCTAAATTTCAACCTTTTTTTAATAATCTTTCAAATACTCCGTTTTTTTGGGTTCTTCACTTAAATTATTTAAAGAATGATCCAAATAATAATTTCGCTACAGTATGATTTTTAATCCTTACTTAAAATTACAAAACTGACGTTTATCCTACAAATATAATCGATAAAATACATAAATATTTATTTTTGATAATTATTATCTTACATAACTTATGCATTCTGTTGTGTTTTTAATACAACCAAAATCGTTTTATATAATATGTTTAGTCAAAACTAGCGCCACGACAAAAAATATGTAATTATGAATAAATTAGTATTGCTCTAAAACAAAAATCAAGAAGGCTAAAGACAGCCACAGGTCCAATAACTTTTACTTATCAGTGATGGGTTTCTGAAAAGAGAATAGAATCAACTCATCCTAGGCAAACATGCTGCGAACGCTTGAACTAGGTTAATTTCGGGCAACCCTAGAAAGGGCGTTATACAAAGAAAATACTGTTTGGAATTTCACACCTGACCTTTTTTGCCTTATACACTCAGACAAACAAAAAAGTTTGTACCGCTATAAAACAAAAAATGCTCCCCTTTCAGGAAGCATTAATTTCTCAGCAGAGAGGATGGGATTCGAACCCACGATGCAGTTACCCACATACTAGCTTTCCAGGCTAGCTCCTTCAACCACTCGGACACCTCTCTATTTATTTGGTCTGCAAAGAACACGAAAAAAAATGAGTTAGAAAAGTAAAATCTAATTATTATACCATTTCTCCTCGTAAAGATGTTTCGAAAATCTTTTTGAAATCATTCGACGCAATTTTTTGCCCCAGTAAATACATTAATTTCGTGATTGCTGCTTCGGTGGTGATGTCTTTTCCAGAAATAACACCAATTTCTTTCATAGAAGTACTCGTTTCATATTGACCCATACTCACACTTCCGGCAGAACACTGTGTCACATTAATGACATGCAGGCCTTTATTAATGGCTTTTTTCAAAAGGTTGATAAACCAATCTTCTGTAGGAGCGTTTCCAGCTCCATAAGTCTCTAAAATGACTCCTTTAAGATTCGGAATATCAAAAATGGCAGCCAAAACAACTTCGCTAATTCCTGGAAACATTTTAATAATAGCCACATTGTTATCTAACGTCTTATACACTTTCAAATGTAAATCAGTTTTTAAAGGCAAAAACAATTCTGAATTCAGTGTTAGATGCACGCCAGATTCTACTAAATGAGGGTAATTTGGCGATGTGAATGCGTTGAAATGTTCCGCATTTATTTTTGTGGTTCTATTACCTCTGTATAATTTATATTCAAAATAAAGACCTACTTCACTAATGACTGGCTTTCCATTTTCACGCAGTGAAGCAATTTGAATAGCAGTTATCAGATTCTCTTTTGCATCAGTACGCAAATCTCCAATAGGCAATTGGGATCCGGTAAAAATGACTGGTTTAGATAAATTTTCGAGCATAAAACTTAAAGCAGATGCTGAATAAGACATCGTATCTGAACCATGAAGCACAACAAACCCATCAAAAGAGCTGTAATTATCGGCAATAATTGTTGCTATTTGACCCCATTTTTCAGGGTTCATATTAGACGAATCAATAGGATTCTCAAAAGAAATAGTTTCTATCTCGCAATCCAATTGTTTCAATTCCGGTATTCTTTGCAATAGTTTACTGAAATTAAAAGCTCTAAGAGCACCGGTCTCAAAATCTTTTTTCATACCAATAGTCCCACCGGTATAAATCAAAAGTATTTTAGATTTAGACAACATCATGATATTTTAATGTATTCACAACTGGATTAGCATACATTGCAAGAAAACCTTCCAAAGCAACTGGATTATCATGATCAATTCTCATTTCTAATCGGCGCTCAAAAAGTAATTTCTCGCTCTCCGTATATAAGTGCGCGTAGGTATTGGATTTATTTACAATATCGTAAGCGATGAAATTCGTAGGCCATAATTTATAATTACTCAATATTGCATCGTCTATAACCTGCGCCAAAGCTTGTATTTGCTTGTTTGCGTTGTCATTTTCTGCTGTGATTTTATCAATTTCAGTATCTAAAATTTTACCAACATGAATGTGGATTCTTTTCTTTTGTCCCAATGCACCACTAAGGATGGTCATGAAATCCTCATTTTTTTCCTTAATATAAATTTCGTTATTGGCTTCTGCCATCAATTGAGGCATTTTCAAAGCATCAGT
>NZ_JAYURN010000125.1:0-10081 GCF_043756175.1 Flavobacterium sp. | reverse complement strand
CCTCCAAGAGTTTGGAACTCTTGGAGGGTTTTGTTTTACTTGAAATTTTAAACTTTAATAAGTATATAACATAGTACTTAACACAACATTATTTGAGTCTTTTTCTGTTCTTTTTGTTGGATAGCCATCACTGTTATATTCATACTCATAAGTTATAACTCTTGTCGTGCCTGAATTACCCGTATACTGATTAAACAACGTCTCTTTTGTAAAGTTATTTACTGAACAAATCTCTATTTCGGTAATAAGCTTATTAAACCCTAAAATATTTTTATATGGACTGTTTTTATTATCAAATATATAATCAAAATTATTTGTAGTAACTCCTGTAACTGGTTGGTTACATGAAACACTATAATCTTTTACAAAATTACCATTTACAAAAGTAAATGTTCCACTTCCTAATGAAGTTTCAGCCCCAGTAGTTTTATCTACAGATACACTTATATAAGTAACCGTTCCGTTTTCATTATAAGTATATGTACGTTTCGTTTTATAATTATTAACAGCAACATCTTGAATATAAGTTTTTAGATTACCTCCTTCATATGTAAAATCTTTGTAATCTTTATGAGTCGTTCCATTTATATATTCAATTCTCGATATCAAATCACCTATATAAGTATAAATGTATCTTTTTGTCCCAGAAGTTCTCTCATTAATTTTGTTTCCAGTATAAGTAAAATTACTTATAGCACCATCAATATTTCCAGTCCTTAGCAAAACTACATTTGGAGCTGGCGTAACCTCAACTAGTGCCTCTTCACTTTTAGAACAAGACGCAAAACCTAACGCAACAACACTTAATAACAAAACAATTCTTTTCATTTTTGGGGTTTTATAAATTTGTGTAAAGCAAAAAAAAAAAACGAATTAATTGGTTTTTTTGTAAGTTTATTTTTAGAAAGTTTTATTTACGGAAAGGCTCAGAGGCGCAAAGCTTATGAAAGTATATTTTTTTATGAAAATAAAAGGTTACAAACCACAAACCACTCTTGTAATTCCGTCTTTTATTAATGCTTCATTAAAATTAATAAGTAAACCCAATTTTATTTTTGTAATTCTCAAATAAGTTAATAATTGTTTTGGATGTAATCTCGAAATTTGTTCGACAGATTTTATCTCAATAATTACTTTGTTTTCAACTATTAAATCAGTTCTGAAGCCTATATCAAGAAAAACATCATCCCAAATAACCGGAATTGGTTTTTGCCTTTCTACACTTAGCCCTCTTTTAACTAATTCATGGTAAAGTATTGCTTCATAAACAGATTCTAATAATCCTGGACCAAGTTTAGTGTGAATTTTATAAGAAACGTCAACAATTATTTTTGATATTTCGTTTTCTGTCATAATTTCTTTTTTT
This sequence comes from Flavobacterium sp., assembly GCF_043756175.1. Taxonomy (GTDB): domain Bacteria; phylum Bacteroidota; class Bacteroidia; order Flavobacteriales; family Flavobacteriaceae; genus Flavobacterium. The sequence continues at coordinate 8,715 of NZ_JAYURN010000125.1, read as the reverse complement.
CACGCAAAGACGCAGAGACGCAAAGCTATATTTTTATTAAGTATTTTTATCTTCTTATTTATTCATTAAAACTTTGCGCCTCTGCGTCTTTGCGAGGTTTAAAAAATATAAATCAATGAATTTTACTTCACAAAACTCACAGCATTCTCTAAAACTGCAGCAATTCCGTTTGCATTTTTCCCTTTTCCTGATGCAAAAAATGGTTGTCCACCACCGTTTCCATCAATGTATTTTCCTAATTCTTTGATAACAGCATTAGCGTTTAAGCTTTTTTCTGCAACCAATTCTTTAGCAATGTAACAATGAATATTTGGCGTGTTATCTTCTATTGAAGCTAGAACAACAAACGAATTTGGTTTAGCACTTCCCAATGCTTGTGCCAAATCTTTGGTTGAACTCATTGACAAATCTACTTGTTTCGACAAAAAGTTGATTCCATTAATTTCTTCGAATTCGGAAACCAATGCATTTTTTAATCCATCGATTTTTTCTTTCAACAATTGCTCAATTTGTTTTTTCAACTTCGCATTATCGTCTTGTAATGAAGCCACAGATTTTAAAATATCTTGTGGGTTTTTCAACGTTTCCTTAATTTCAGATAATGTCTTTTCTTGATTTGTATAGAAATTCTTAACTGCATCGCCAGTAATAGCTTCTATTCTTCGAATTCCTGCTGCAACTGCTCCTTCTGAAATGATTTTGAAATGCCAGATTTCTGCTGTGTTTTTCACGTGAATTCCACCACAAAGTTCTTTACTTTCACCAAATTCTATCATGCGGACATTATCGCCATATTTTTCTCCAAACAAAGCCATTGCGCCTTTGTCTAACGCCTCTTTAATTGGAATATTTCTGTGTTCTACCAACTGTAATTGTGCTTCAATTTGAGCGTTTACACTTGCTTCTACCTGACGTAATTCGTCATCAGAAACTTTACTGAAATGTGAAAAGTCAAAACGCAAATAATTTGGATTTACTAATGATCCTTTTTGCTCTACATGTGTTCCAAGAATGTTTCTCAAAGCCAAATGCATCAAATGCGTGGCCGAATGATTTTTGGAAGTTGATGTTCTTAAATCGGTATTCACTTTTGCCACAAAACCAGCTTCGATATTTTCTGGCAATTGTTTTGCAAAATGCAAAATCAGGTTATTTTCTTTTTTAGTATCAATGATATCAATCGTTTCGTTTGCAGAAACCAAGGTTCCCTTATCTCCTACTTGTCCTCCACCTTCTGGATAAAATGGTGTGTTGTCTAAAACGATTTGGTATAAAATTCCATCTTTTTTAGAATCTACTTTACGAATACGTGTGATTTTTACATCATTTTCAGTTTGGTCATAACCAACGAATGTTTCGACGTTTCCTGGAATTAAAACCGACCAATCTTCAGTAGAAACTTCAGAAGCCGCACGAGAACGCGCTTTTTGTTTTTGTAATTCTGTTTCGAAACCTGCTTCGTCTAAACTAAATCCTCTTTCTCTAAGAATTAAGGCTGTTAAATCGATTGGAAATCCGAAAGTATCATATAATTCGAATGCTTTTTCTCCAGAAACTTCTTTTCCAGAAGTATTTTGCATTACGTTTTCTAACAATTGAATTCCTTGTTCTAACGTTCTTAAAAACGAAGCTTCTTCTTCACGAATTACATTCGTAACCAATTGTTGTTGCGATTTAATTTCTGGGAAAAATTCACCCATTTGATTCGCTAAAACTTCTACCAATTTATTAATGAAAGGTTCTTTAGTTTCTAAGAACGTAAATCCGTAACGAATCGCACGACGTAAAATTCTACGAATTACATAACCTGCTCCTGTGTTAGATGGCAACTGTCCGTCGGCAATAGCAAAAGCTACAGCACGAACGTGGTCGACAATAACACGAATGGCAATATTGGTTTTATTCTGTTCTTGAGATTCTTCACTTTCGTTCAGAATGACATCATTGGTAGTATATTTTAATCCTGTAATTTGTTCTACTTTTTCGATAAGTGGCGTAAAAACATCGGTGTCATAATTTGATGTTTTCCCTTGCAATGCCATACACAAACGCTCAAATCCCATTCCAGTATCTACGTGTTGTGCTGGTAATTTTTCGAGAGAATCATCGGCTTTACGGTTAAATTCCATGAATACATTATTCCAGATTTCAACTACTTGTGGATGATCATTATTTACTAAACTTTTCCCCGAAACTAATGCTTTTTCTTCTGGAGTACGCAAGTCGACATGAATTTCTGAACAGGGTCCACAAGGTCCTTGGTCTCCCATTTCCCAGAAGTTGTCTTTTTTATTTCCTAAAATGATTCTATCTTCGTCAATTAATCCTTTCCAAATATCCCAAGCTTCTTGATCGAAAGGCACATTGTCTTCTTTGCTTCCTTCGAAAACAGAAACGTAAAGATTTTCTTTTGGAATTTTATAAACTTCAGTTAATAATTCCCAAGCCCAATTAATCGCTTCTTTTTTAAAATAATCACCAAAAGACCAGTTTCCTAGCATTTCGAACATCGTATGATGATAGGTATCGAAACCTACATCTTCGAGATCATTATGTTTTCCAGATACGCGCAAACATTTTTGAGTATCGGCAATTCTTGGACTTTTTGGCGTTCCGTTTCCTAAGAAATATTCTTTGAATTGTGCCATTCCCGAATTGTTAAACATCAGTGTTGGATCGTCTTTAAGAACGATTGGCGCTGATGGAACGATAAGATGTCCTTTAGATTCGAAGAACTGAAGGTATTGCTTGCGGATTTCTTTTGATGTCATTTTTTATGTTTAATCGGTTATTCGGTTATTTGTTGATTTGGAGCTTCGAATAAACGAATAACCAAATTAACGACTAACCTTTTTGCCCCAGATAACAGTGAAAAGCTTCGAGATTCAGAAAGCAATTTTTTCTTGAGTTTGTAGAACGACCGAAGGAAGTTTCTGCAAAATCGTAGAAAAAAAGATTTCTGGACGAGAACTTGCAACGAATAGCTGGATTAGGCACCTAATAGTAAAAAAAATGTTTAATAATTGAAACAATTTCTACATTAGTTCGTCTAATATTTTGTTACTTTGTGATAACGACTGCAAAAATAGGATTTTTTAAAATATGAAGAAAGTAAAATACTATTACGATGCCGAAAATTTAGCGTATCGGAAAATAAAAACTAAAAAAGCGAGAAGTTTCGGCTATATCGCATTGTTTTTAGTGGCGTCGGCATTGTTTGGTTTTTTGTGTTTTGTAGCGTTATTGAATACGCCGTACTTTGAAACTCCAAAAGACAGATTGCTGACTCGAGAAAATGAAAATTTGAAATTAAATTACACCATATTAAACAAACAAATAGATGAATTAGATGCGGTTTTAGCTAGTGTTGCTGATCGTGATAATAATATTTATCGTGTTTATTTTAACAACGCTCCTATTTCGGAAGTAAAAAAGACCAAAGGAATTGTTAGTGAAAGTAGGTTTAAACAATTGTTGGGTTTTAATAATGAAAAATTAGTAACCAATACTGCTGAACGTGTAGATTTAATTTCGAAACAACTCGCTATGCAATCGAAATCGCTCGATGAGATTTTGAAATTATCTAAAGCAAAAGAGAAATTTTTAGGTTCTATTCCAGCTATTCAGCCTGTAAAGAATGAACAATTGAGACATATGGCTTCTGGTTTTGGATACCGAAGTGATCCGTTTACCAAAGCTAGAAAAATGCACAAAGGAATGGATTTTACTTCGCCCACAGGAACGCCAGTTTATGCTACTGGAGATGGTGTGATAAGACGTGCTGATGCAGGCGCCTCAGGTTTTGGAAATCATATTGTGATAAGTCATGGTTTTGGTTATGAAACTTTATATGCACATTTAAGCAGATATAACAAACGAGCGGGACAACGTGTTAATCGTGGTGATATAATAGGTTTTGTTGGAAGCACTGGACGTAGTCAGGCTCCGCACTTACATTATGAAGTTCACAAAGGCGGAAATGTAGTAAACCCAATTAACTTTTATTACGGAAATATTTCGGCGGTAGAATATACGGCTATTGCAAAATTAGCAACACAAGAAAATCAATCTCTAGATTAATGCACATAGATTTACCTAAAGATAAAAGATATTACAGCATGGGCGAAATTGCCACTGCTTTTGATGTGAACCAATCGCTTATTCGATTTTGGGACAAGGAATTTGATATTCTAAAACCAAAAAAAAATGCCAAAGGCAACCGAATGTTTACACCCGAAGATGTAAAAAATTTGCAACTGATATTTCATTTGGTCAAAGAACGTGGGTTTACACTAGAAGGTGCAAAAGTACATTTGAAAGAAGGTCAGAAAAAAACCTTAGACAAGTTTGACATTATTAGCAAACTAGAAAGCATTAAGGCACAATTATTGAGCATTAAAACTGAATTATAAAATTAAACAAATCTTTAAAAACAAAAATTATGAAAAAATGGTTAATTCCCGTTGGGATAATTGCAGTAATTGCATTCGCAATTTATAGTTGGGCTGCAGGTTTTAATAACTCTGCTGTAAAAATGAACGAAGATGTTTCGGAGTCATGGGGAAATGTACAAACATCTTACCAACGTAGAAATGATTTGATTGGAAACTTGGTAAATACTGTAAAAGGTGCTGCTGATTTCGAAAAAAGCACATTAACTGCTGTAATCGAAGCACGTGCAAAAGCAACTGCTGTAACTGTTGATCCAAAAAATATTACACCAGAACAATTAGCACAATTTAATCAAGCACAAAGTGGCGTTTCGTCTTCATTGTCAAGATTGTTGGTTAGTGTTGAAGCATATCCTACACTGAAAGCAAACGAAAACTTCTTGAAACTACAAGACGAGTTGGCAAGTACCGAAAATCAAATTTTGACAGCTAGAACACGTTTTAACGAAGCTATCAAACCATTTAACAATCATGTAAAAACGTTTCCAAACTCTATTTTAGCAGGTTGGTTCGGATTTGAAGGAAAACCATATTTTGATTCTGAACCAGGCGCTGCAAAACCTGTTGAAGTAAAATTCTAAAAAAAATAATCCGCGAATTTCTAAATTACATAATTACAAATTCGCGGTAAATCATTTTTAAATAAATACCAAATGTCGAAAGTAGAAGATTTTTTAACCAAAGAAGAAGAACAAGAAATTGTGGAAGCTATTCGTGTGGCTGAAAAAGAAACTTCCGGCGAGATTAGAGTACATATTGAAAAAACAACTTCCATCGATGCGTATGACCGTGCGATGGAAATTTTTCACGAATTGAAAATGGATGAAACAGAACTCAAAAATGGAGTTTTGATTTATCTAGCTGTAAAAGATAAAACTTTTGTCATTTGTGGAGACAAAGGCATTAATGATGTCGTTACTGCTGATTTTTGGAATTGTACCAAAGATATTATGGTGGCACATTTCAAAGAGCATAATTACAAACAAGGACTTATTGATGGTATTTTGAGAGCTGGAGAACAACTCAAAAAATATTTCCCTTGGCAAGAAGGCGATACCAATGAATTATCAAACGAAATATCTAAAGGATAATGACTTTAACAAAAATGAATTACTCGATTTTTCTGAAACTACTCGTTTGTTTTTTATTTACTCAAATTAGTTTTGCACAATTTACTATTCCAGAAATTCCAAAATTACAGACTTCGGTATATGATTATGCTAATGTTTTATCTGCTACTGAAAAATCGCAATTAGAACAAAAACTAATTAAATACTCTGATTCAACTACAACTCAAATTGTTGTCATTACTATTGAAAGTCTAAAAGGTGAAGATGTTAGCCAATTGGCTACAAAATGGGGACAAACTTGGGGCATTGGTGGAACTGCAAAAGATGACAATGGTGTCGTTATTTTATTATCCAAAAATGAAAGAAAAATTGCCATTAATCCAGGTTATGGTTTAGAAGATAGACTGACTGCAGGAATTGGCGGAGAAATTATTAGAAATATTATTATTCCAGAATTTAAAGCCGGAAGTTACTTCAATGGATTAGACAAAGGTGCCGATGCTATTTTTGATGTTTTCAAAGGAAAATACAAAGGAACACGAAAAGAAAATAAAGAAGGTGGCGGAATTCCGATTATATTTTTTATCATTCTTTTCATCATTATACTCGTCATAATTTCCAAAAACAACAAAGGAAACGGAAGCGGAATTGGCGGAACACCTAGCTTACTAGACGTGATTATTTTAAGTAGCATGGGACGAAGTGGTGGTGGTTTTGGTGGTTCATCTGGAGGAGGTTTCTCTGGTGGCGGAGGTTTTGGTGGTGGTTTCGGTGGCGGAGGTTTCTCTGGTGGCGGAAGTAGTGGAAGTTGGTAGCTTATTTTAATATTGATTGTAGATTTTAGATTTATGACATATAAAAAACTTTCTATTTATTTAATTTCTTTAGTGTGGCTTAGCAACGGTCTTTTTTGTAAAGTATTAAATTATGTTCCTCGACACCAAGAAATCGTTAAAGAAATTTTATGTTTAGATAATCCTTCCGCTTATATTATTACCAAACTAATAGGTTTTTCAGAAGTCTTAATGGCAATTTGGATTATCAGTAGAATTAATTCTAAAATTAACGCCATAGCACAAATCATTATTATTCTAACAATGAACATTTTAGAATTCACAGTTGTTCCTGATTTACTATTGTGGGGAAAATGGAATTCTGTATTTGCGTTATTATTTTGTCTATTCATCTATTTTAACGAATTTATTCTAAACAAAGAAAAGTGTTAGAAAAATTAAAAAATCATCCTTTTGCCGTTGAAACTTTTTTCAAAAAGTCAATTGTCTTAACATTTGCCATTCCTAAAGAACAATTAGAAAATTTACTTCCTGATTGCCTTGAATTAGATACTTATGATAATAAATGGGCTTTTATTGCAGTTGCAATGGTTGAAACTGAAAAATTACGTCCAAAGGGGTTTCCTGAATTCATGGGAAATGATTTTTTTCTAATTGGCTATAGAATTTTTGTAAAATATAAAAATCCAAAAGGGAAAATTTTCAGAGGTTTATATATTTTAAAATCCGAAACCAATAAAAAGAAAATGGAATTCTTCGGCAATATATTTACGCATTACAACTATGCTACAACCGATATCGTTAAAAAAGAATATAAAGAAAATACAAGTTTTGAATCTGTAAAATCAAAATTTAATTTTGCTTTTTCTGACATAAAAGAAGAAGTTTCATTGCCTTCCAATTCTCCTTTTACCGATTGGAAAACAGCTAAAAAATATGCTGGTCCGCTACCTTTTACTTTTACAGTTAAAGAAAATGAAATCTTAATTATTGAAGGAGTTCGTGAAAAATGGAACCCAAAACCAGTTGAAATAATCAATTATAAATTTGACTTCTTAAACAAATTTAATTTTTCTGATATAAAGTTAGCCAATGCTTTTATTATAGAAAACATTCCGTATTATTGGAAAAAAGGAAAAATTGAAAAATGGAAGTAAAAAGAAAACCTTTTCAAGGAGTATTAAATATTTTAAGCTTTAACAGACATTTTTATGTTTTTGGTTTAGTCGCTTTGACATTGATTATTACAAGTCATATATTATTTAGTTGGTCAAATATTTTATATTCGATCATCCTTTTATCCTTTATTTATGGATTATTAATGCCATTAATTGTATCAGCTTATGTTTATGATTTTTCAGGCTATTATAATTTCAATTGGTTAAAAAAATTCAACCTTACAGATTCAAAAGACACTAAAATTCTGAACATTAACGCTGGGTTTGATGAAACAAGTTTTATCATCAAAAGCTTATTTCCACAATCAGATCTAAAAGTTTATGACTTTTACAATTCCAATCAACATACAGAACCCGCAATAATAAGAGCAAGGAAAGTAAGCTTGGTCTATCCAAATACGCAACAAATTATTTCAAACTTTATTCCTTTAAAAGACAATTCTGTTGATTATATTTTTTTATTATCCGCAGTTCACGAAATTCGTTCCCAAGACGAAAAAGTTCAGTTTTTAAAAGAATGTCATAGGGTTTGTAAATCAACTGGAAGTGTTATTATGGTTGAACACTTGCGAGATTTCCCCAACTTTGTTGCATTCTCAATCGGATTTACACATTTTTTCTCCAAAAAAATATGGCAAAGAGCGTTTACAGAAGCTGGTTTTTCTTCATGCAACGAAACGAAATTTACCCCATTTATGTCTGTCTTTAATTGTTGTCCTTAATTTTTAATAAAATGGAATTTCAACTTAACACAATTGGATGCCTTTTAATTTTGCTAGCTTTAATTCACATTATTTTTCCAAAATATTTTAATTGGAAAGAAGAATTGAATCATTTAAGTTTAATAAACAAGCAAATAATGCAAGTACACACCTTTTTTATTGCTTTAACAGTTTTCTTAATGGGAATTCTTTGTGTTACTTCTGCAAATGAAATCATTACAACTTCTCTTGGAAAAAAAATTAGTTTAGGCTTTGGAATATTTTGGCTTTGCCGATTACTAATTCAGTTTTTTGGATACTCTTCAAAACTGTGGAAAGGAAAAGCTTTTGAAACCACTGTTCACATAACCTTTTTAATATTTTGGCTTTTATTAAGCTTAACTTTTTTAAAAATCGCTTTTAGTTGACAATCAAGCATTTTCCATTACAAGAGCAGGATCAAATTCCATGGTATCCAACACCTCTACTTCATCCTCTTTTTCAAGTTTAGAAGCCTTAAT
>NZ_JAYURN010000124.1:0-10204 GCF_043756175.1 Flavobacterium sp. | reverse complement strand
TGTATAAAAGTTATATTATTCACGGTTAAAATATTATATAAAAAAAGCGAGAAATAAATCTCGCTTTTTTTTACTTTTTATTATTAACTGTTAGGTCTTTAAAGGCTTGTCCCAGTCCTGTCATATCCGAATTAAATTCTCGTTTGAAGGATTCCCAATCTGTTTGATTATTTTCGTAATCTGCGATTTTTGTTTTCAAAGAAGTATTTTTTTCTTCAAGGACATCTATGCTTTTTGCGTACGCTACATCAAATGTTTTACCTGGTTTTTTCATTGCACTTTTTAGTTCTGCGATACGAGATTCATTTTCTGAAATCGTCTTATTTGCTTCCTCTTTATAAGTTTGCCATTCAGCATCGTTTGCTTTTTTAATAGCATCTTTATTTACATCATCAGTTACAGCATCCAGATTATCAGTAGCATCTTGTACGTTTTCGACAGCATCTGCTTCTTTATCCGAATTTGATTTACATCCTGTAAACACAAATCCTGTGATAAATGTTGCAACTGTTAAAATAAAAATTGACTTTTTACTCACGCTAAGTAAATTGCTTTTTGGGAATTCGTGAATCGTTGATTTCATAATTTTAAGATTAGTTATCTGATTAAAGATTTTGGATGATTTTGTGTAATTCCTCCTTAGTTTTACCAAGTTTTACTTGAAGCTTGCCTAACATTTCGTCTTTTTTTCCTTCAAGAAACATCAAGTCATTATCTGTTAATTTTGCGAATTTTTGTTTGAGTTTCCCTTTTTGTACTTCCCAATCTCCTTTTAATTCTGTTGTGTTCATCTTTATAAATTTTAAAATTAAGAATACATTTTCTTAACATTACAAAGGTGAGAACAATACCATTTTATTTTGTTACATAATATTTAAAAGGAATTATAATATTCACATATTTAGGGCATAAAAAAGTCACAAGCCTAAAGTTTTTAATTTGTGAAGTCTTGTCAAAATTTATCTTTTTATTTATTGTACATCCCCAAATATCACAATAAAAAACAAGTAAATATTAATAACAAGGCTTAAAAAAAATTTAACTTTTTAACTTGCGACTTTGGCAATAATTAAAATTTATATCTAACTCCTAATGCAACATCCGGACCAAAATTGTTTTCTCTAAATGTATCTGAGTTAAAATATATTTCAGGGCGAAAATCTAAAGAAAGTTGTAAAGGAAAATCAAAATCATATTCAATACCAATATCACCAGCTACAAAACCAAAAGCTCCATTATCATTAATTTCATATCTATCGTGACGCCAAGTTCCTGCTCCACCACCAACTCCTGCATACCAGTTAAATCCACCATCTATATTCCAAATCCATTGGTATAAAGCTGCTAGTTTAATTGCATCTACATCATTACTGTTTCTCCAACCCAAATCTAATTCCAACCTGTTATTAGTAGCTAGTTTTCTTTGATAAGAAACTTCTCCTCCAAATCCGTCATTGTCACCAAGCCTTAAACCAATTGCATTTTTTGAAATACTTTGAGCCTGAGAGCTAAATGCTAATCCTATTAGCATGGTAGCAACTAAAATTGTTTTTTTACTCACAAAATTTCTATTGATTTTTTGGAGTTTTTGAATCTTTAATTTCATGATTTTCATTTTATTGTTTTATACAAAGATCATATCTAAAGCACTTAATTATATTATACAATTGTAGTAAAAACTAGCAAAATTCACATGTTTAAATTTTATTTTCGATATTGGTATCTTTCAGAACATTATCTAACTCTTTCTCGACTGATTCGACAGTTTCTATATATTCTCTAGACATTTCTCGTATTTCTTTTTCAGTTTTTTGGCTAGTATTCATTACCGAATTGTCGGCTGCCTTGTGAGAAGAAATAAGTTCATTCATCTTGAGATGAATTAATGCGGAATAGCGGTTGAATGATTTTTGAATAATAAATAAACTTAAAAAAGTAGTCCCAAAAATAATATCACCAATGTTTTGATGTAAATTTTTAGATGTAGGTAAATTGGTAATCCACCAAAATATAACCAAAATAAATGCTATAATAAACGAAATAGAATTTCCTAGAATTTTAGTTGCTATAGAAACTAATCGTTCAAATTGTCGTTCGATATTAAAATATGCCTTTTTCATAAATTAATTAATATAAAAACAATCATTTACAAAGGCAATTTGCTCGTTTGCAGTTAGTTTGTCTGTATTTTTAATAATCATTTCTATGTTTGCAAACTTATTATCTGTTTTTAAAATATTTGATAATTCTGTTTTTGCATTTGTTGCTCCAAACAATAATACATTATTATAATTTAGGAGTTCCTCTCTTAATTTTGCGTAAAATTCGTTTTGCATATCTTGTTCTTTATTATGCATATGGATTTCTCCTTTTTGTAAAATTTTTTCTTTTTCAAAATGATTAAATTCTGATTTTATGGTTTTTATTGCTACGGCAGTACTTGTATATTCAATAATATTTGCCGTAAAATGATCCATATATATAGCTATTTTTTTTATTGTTTCCATTAGATTAAATTTTAAAAATTATTAATAAAACTAGGGTGATTTGGAGCATATTTTCGAAGTAAATCCTGTAAAGATTCATAATAATCTTGTAGAATTTTGATATTAATTTCTGGAGTTGCAACATCGGGAATTGTGACTTGCATTTCGTTTAAATATTTCATTAACTCAGGAAATTCATTACGGATGGTCATGGTTATTTTTAAAATATTTTCGTTAAGTTCGGCTTCTGTCTTCATTTTTTTATGTAATAAAATTAAAAAAGCACCAAATATAATTGGTGCTTTTTAAGAATTAAAAATTAACCAAAATTAAATTCTTATGTTTAGATTTATAATTAAATCCAATTAATGTTTTCCTTTTTTGTTTCCTTTTCCATGATGCTTATCATTATCATGATGCTTATCATTTCCTCTAGATTTTTCCCAATTGTTATCACTTTTATAATATTTTACTTTATGCTCTTTGTAACGAGAATAAGGATTACGACCATGATAATCATTTAAAACTACAACATGACCCGCGTTTAAATTATAAGATCTGTAACGTCTTGGCAGTGATCTCGAACGAATCCAAACACCATTATTAAGATAAATAAATTGAGATTGATGAATGTCATAATACGAATTGATATCTGGTAAATAATAGTATTCTTCAGTTGTAACTGTTGGTCCCCAAACTGGAGGTGCACCAATATTTACATTTACAGAAACCTGAGCTTTTGAGAAACTAAATACTAATAGAAATGTTCCTAAAATAATTATTTTTAATGTTTTCATTCTTCTTAAATTTTTTAATGATTATTGTTTTTACAAATGTGATACTAAATATAACGTAAAATGTTATATAATTTGTACTTAAAGTTGTAAAATTATTGGTTTACCAAAAAAATAGGGGTTTTATTTTAATAACCTTATTTATTAGGTAATAAATCAATTACAACGGTTCTGTTATAAAAACGTTCTTCTGGAAATTTATTTTCGAATAATGAATATTTTACATCTTCACCATAACCATGAATTTCAAATTTTACGTCTTTTCTTCCTGAATTAGCTAAACTTTTTTCAATAATAGTTTTAACATCATTAGCTCTTGCCAAAGATAAATTTTGATTATAATTATCTTCTCCAATAATATCTGTATGTCCTTGAATAATAACAGTTGCTCCAATTGGTATTTTTGGTGTTACAATTTCAGTTAGATATTTTTCGTAAATTGCTATAGATTTAGACTCATTGAATTCATAAATAACACTAAATCTAACACTTTCTTTGATTTGTGGTGCAACATAAGGAAGAATTGTAACTGTTGCATCTTTTCTAACAGTTTTACCACTTTTAGTTTGACCAACCATTACAATATTAAAGTTTCCTTGTTGTTGATTTTTTAGAATAGTATTTCTTGAAATAATTATCTTATCCTCAGAGTATGGTCCGAAATTTTTAATTTTTCCATTTCCATCTTTCAATTCCAACATCCAAGTTGAAAATACTTCTTTTGAACCAACGTTATTAAAAGTGATATCATCCATATTTTGGTTTTGTTCAACTGTAATTATTTCAACTGGTTTCAATGGTGCATCACCACTTTGAAATTCCATTAATAACTCTGGTGAATTACTTTCAATAGTTACTCTTCTGTCACCTTCACGAAGCAAATCTAATTCTAGTTTTCCTCCAGGTTGTTCTGATGGAACAAGAGGTTTTACTCTTCCTTCGATAGTAATTCTAGAACCATTAATTGAAAATACATCTACTAAATATTTTTTAACATTTTCTGCCATTGTACGACCATCATCTGAACCTTTTTCTGATGAACCAACTAATTTTATGCTTGAAGAAGGATTTTTTTGCATACGATCTCCAAGAATATTTATAACATTATAATATACCAACATTTGTCTATCTGATCTTCCTGACATATTTTTTGGTGTATTAAATTGTACTTGATCTTCTTTAAAATCTTTTACCTGTCCTTTATTCAAAAGAACATAACGATCTGGAATTTGGTTAGAACCTAGATTAAAAAAGATGTAATTACGTAATGGAAAAACTTCACGCACGCTATTTTGTACCAGAACATTTTTGGGTTGATTAACCGAAAACTGTACTTCTCCATCAACAATTTCATCAGTTACAATTTGTTTGCCTCGTCCAAATTTTAATGCAAATCCGGCTCTTACTGTGGTTAAATTCCAAGTTTCTGTAGCACGTGGATTTTGTCCAAAATAAGGCTGAAAAGCAATAAATGGTGAAAGTACAAATTGCGTTTTGCTTATTTGTGATCCAATTGGAATATCATATCCCATTCCAATTTGCATTGAAAATATAGTTTTTTCAACTTCGCTAAAATCTCCAGTTACATCAGGATTAGTTATTTGCAAAGGATAATCAGGATTATTATCCTGCTGATAGGTAAATGATTTATTTAAATTGAAAGCCAATCTTGGCCCACCATATAAATAAAAATTAGATTTAAAAGGTGTGAATCGTAAACTTGGCTCTATAGTAAAGTAACTTAATTTTGCCTCTAAATCCGCAGGACAATTACAAGGTGTAATTACTTGTTCAAACTTTCCATTTCGATTATCATATCCTGTCTGAAACATAAATCCAAAATACGAATCTGGACGATGATATTCTACTAGAGGTGCAAGATACAAACCAACACCAAAACCATTATGAAATGCTGTAGGCGGTGTAAAATTTTCATTTAAAACTTGGGTAGAACCACGATAAAAATTAAAGTTAGCTCCTGCTGCTGCTCCAAACCACCATGATGGTTTAGTATATTGAACTTCTTGAGCCTGAACAGAAGTTTGAGTTGCAAAACATACCAAAGTTGTTAAAATAAAATGTTTTATTGGTAGTTTATTTAAGGACCATGCTTTGCATGATCCTGTTATTGATTTAAAATTTGATTTCATTTTTTTTTGAATTTTATAGTTATATATAGAATTTATTCTCATAGAATAAATCATTTATTTTATATTAATTAGGAACATTTATGGTTGTATTTACCATAGTAACAGATGCAACTAATGATATTGCTCTTCCATTCAATACGGTTTGAGCAGCATTACCAGGAGTTGAAAATGTAACGCCTGAATTTGCAATAATGGTTCCAGTCATCACTCCTCCACCTGCACCGTTTATAGTAGCTGCACTTCCTACATACCAAAACACATTTTTAGGTAAAGCACCATTTATCATTTTAACACTTTTAGCTCCAGTTGGCCCAGCAATTCCTACTGTTAATCCAGCAGCAGTTTGAAAAATCCATACTGCATTAGGATTGCCTTGTGCATCGAGTGTTAAATCGCCATTAGATATATTAAATGTTCCACTTGCTGATTTGTATATCCCAGGAGCTAAAGTTAAACCTCCAAGTTCTCCTGCACCGGGATCAATACCACCAGGCATTGAGGCTGGAGAAATACTTAAATAAGCCGCGTTAGCATCCAGTAATCCTTGTGAAGCTATAGCAAATGAAGCAGCTGTTCCTGGAAATGGTGGAGCTGTAAAAATACTTCCTGTTACATTACCAACATTTAGAGGTGTTTCAGTATAAATTGCATTTGAATCGTGAAAACCAGTTACTAAAGTAGAAGCCGCTGTTGTACCAATACTTCCGTTATTTATAACTGTATTTAATCCTTGATTAGTAATCCCTGCATTACCTCCAAAAGCACCAAACATTGAAGCTGTTCCTAAATTTGGAACCACTACAGTACTGAAACTCCATACATAATCATTTGCTAATGCTATTCCTGCTAAGTTTTTAGCACCTGTAGTAATAGTCGCAGTATAAGTAGTATTAGCTATAAGATTACTTGAAGGAGTAAATGTTGCTGTACTGCCGCTGTAAGAAACTGTTCCTAAAACTGTCGATGTACCTATTTTTACAGTAAATGTAGTTGTCGAAATAGTTAATGCATCCATTGGCATATTGAAAGTAGCAGTAACTATTTTGTTTAAAGCTACTCCAGTTGCATTGTTTAACGGATCTGTAGAAATTACAATTGGAGCTGATATAGTTCCAGTAGTAAAATTCCAAACATAATTACTAGCAATAGCAACACCAGCAATATTTTTAGCTCCAGTAGTTATCGTTCCAGTGTAAACAGTATTTGCTGTAAGTGGTAAAGTTGGTGTAAATGTAGCAGTAGTAACTGAATAAGTAACTATACCAGCAATTGATGTTGCGCCTTGTTTTAATGTAAATGTTGTTCCGTTTATTGTCGCTCCATCCATTGGAGTATTAAAAGTTGCAGTAATAATTTTATTTAAAACTACTCCAGTTGCATTATTAGCCGGATCTGTAGCAATAACAATTGGTAATAAAGTTGTACCTGTACTAAAAGTCCAAATATAATCAGACTGCAGAGCATTACCACGCAAATCTTTTACCATTGTTGTCACTTTACCTATGTAGGTTGTGTTTGCAATAAGATTACCTGTTGGGGTAAATGATGCTGTATTCCCCGAATAGGAAATTACTCCTGTAATTGGTGTTGACCCGTTTACTATTGTAAAAGTTGATTGCGTTATAGTTGCGGGATTCATTTCTTCGTTAAAAGTAACAGTAATCACTTTGTTTAGAGATACACTTGTTTCAGCATTTAGAGGACTTGTTGCTATTACTGTTGGGCAAACTCCTATAGTTTCTTGAAAATCATCTTTAGAACAAGCTCCAAATAAAACAATCATTGATAAGACAATCATTGAAAATAGTTTTTTCTGTTTCATTTTATTGTTTTTTAAATATTAGTATTAAAATTATTAAGCAAAGGTTAGCCGACTGTTCTATTGTTATGTTATATTTTTATTATGATTTGTTGCAATATTCATACATTAATAAATTGATTTTCAAAAAATTATAAAAAAAATTCGTTAGTCTGCACTAACGAATTTTTGAAATAATAAGGTTTAAGTTTGTTATTTTTCTTTATCTAATGCTTTTTTCTTTTTAGCATCTGCTTTTTTCTTTTTATTGAAGTAGCCTTTTAGTAAAAAATTATTTTGCGCTGCTTTCACGGTTTCGTTTAATTCAATAAGGGTTGAATCTACTGAGTTTCCTAGCTTCTCATCCGTAACTAATTTTGACAAAACCCCTTTTTTGTTGTTCATTTTTTTTGTAAAAACAGCAAACTCATCGGTGCTTGATTCCAGATTAGATAATGTTTTGGTTAATGATTTAGAAAAAGTAGCATCAGTCATTAATTTAGAGAGTACACCTTTATTGTTATTCATATTATTAGTAAAAATTGCCAGCTGACTGGTAATAATTCCAGCATTATCAGCACTTAATTTTACGCTTTTCATAATATCTTCAATTTCAACAGCTTGGGTCGATTTTATCAGATCATTGTCTTTTACCATAGTATTAGATGCAGTTCCTGGAGAAATAGTTAATACTTTATCTCCCATTAATCCATCAGAACCAATAGTTGCAATAGCATCTGTTTTAATATACTTTTGAACTTCTTGCTTTATAATTAAATTGACTACAACGGCTGAATCAGAAATAAATTCAATGTCTTTTACTGTACCAACATTAATTCCTGAAAAACGAACATTATTCCCTTCTTTTAAACCACTTACATTTTTAAAATGTGATTTCAATTGAAATGTGGAACGAAATAAGTTTTTATTATTCCCAATAAAATAAATGGTTATCATAAATAAGAATAATCCTAAAATGACAAACATTCCTAATTTCCATTTATAATTTGAATTTTGTGCCATACTATTATTTTTAAATTAAATAAAAAAAGAACGCACCCATTCATCGGAGCTTTTCTCTAATTCGGTATAAGTTCCTTCTGCATGTATTAAGCCATCTTTAAGAATCATAATTCTGTTTCCCGTTAGTTTAGCACATGGCATATCATGAGTAATAATAATTGAAGTAGTTTTATATTTTTTTTGAACTGAAAGAATCAATTCGCTTATTTCTCTAGAAGTTATAGTATCTAAACCTGATGTGGGTTCGTCATATAAAATAATTTCTGGTTTAATTATTAATGTTCTTGCTAAAGCAATTCTTTTTCGCATTCCACCAGATAATTCTGACGGCATTTTGTCAATAGATTCCTCTAACCCCACGTTGGTTAAAGCTTCAATAATTTGTTTTTCAATTTCATCGTCAGTCACATCTTTCGTATGGTGTTTTAACGTGAATGCTAAATTTTGTCGTACCGACATAGAATCATACAAAGCGCCATTTTGAAACATAAAACCAATTCGAGATCTAATTTCATTGAGTTCGTTATTTTTTAGTTTTGTAATATCAGTATCAAAAATCTTAATTTCACCTTTATCCGCTTCAACCAATCCCACTAAACATTTTATGGTAACTGATTTTCCTGAACCAGAACGACCCAAAACAACCAAATCTTCACCTTTATTTACAGTCAGATTCACATCTTTAAGCACTTCATTTTCTCCGAATGATTTGCATAAGTTTTTTATAGAAATAATTACTTTATTATCCATAATTCCTAAAAGAATAAATCTGTTATTTGAACTGCTAACATGTCAAGTATAAAAATAGAAAGTGATGCAGCGACAACGGCTTCGTTAGCTGCAACACCAACACTTGCTGTTCCGTTTGAAGCATTAAATCCTTTGTAACAGCCTATTAAACCAATAAAAAATCCGAAGAAAAATGTTTTAATTACAGCTGGAATTAAATCAATAAACTCTAAATGCTCTATTACATCCGAAAAATAGCGATATAAACTCATACTTCCACGAACATTATATCCAATATAACCGCCAAAAATTCCAACAAAATCAGCAAATATTACTAAAATAGGAAGCATTAATGTTGTGGCTAAAATTCTGGTAACTACTAAATATTTATACGGATTTATAGCCGAAACTTCCATGGCATCTATTTGTTCGGTTACTTTCATGGAACCTAATTCGGCACCAATACCAGAAGCAATTTTTCCTGCGCAGATTAAGGCTGTAATCACAGGAGCTATTTCTCGTACTAATGATAATGAAACCATACTTGGCAACCAACTTTCTGCTCCAAATTGAATCATTGTAGGTCTTGATTGTATAGTTAATACTAATCCCATTATAAAACCAGTTATACTGACTAAGGGTAATGATTTATATCCGACAGCATAACACTGACGAAAAAATTCGTTAATTTGAAATGGAGGTTTTACAATTTCTTTAAAGAACCGTCCAGTAAACAACGAAACATTGCCCGTATCTTCGAATATATTTTTTAGATAAGTTTGCATAGTTTAATCAATTTAAAAAATCTACAAGGCTTTAAAAACCTTGTAGATCTATAGTATCAATGTTATTTGTTAGTACCAAAAACAACTGTTTTGGTGAGCATCTTCTTCTCTTGACTAAACAACATTAACTATTCTGTTAATTTTTTTCATTGGCAGTTGCATCTCGCAATCGTTTTACTTTATCATGATCTGATTTCAATAATGAATAATGTTTGTTCAGCATATCTTGCTCTTTTGAATTGGTAACTTGATGCTCTTGAATCAATACTTTTTTGTAAGTTCCGAGCATTACATCTTCACCATATTCACAAGAATTTAAAATTGTATTTCTGTCATTTCCAGTCAATGCAGCTTTTACATCCATCCAAGCTCGAAAAAATTTTCCCGTGACTCTTGTTCCTTCATCAGGAGTTCCTCCAAGTCTTGTAACTTCGGCAAC
>NZ_JAYURN010000123.1:0-10245 GCF_043756175.1 Flavobacterium sp. | reverse complement strand
TTATACCAATATTTTTGTAAAAAAATAAAAATTGTTTGTTTTAGTTTGTTTGATGAAAAAATGCTATAGTTCCTCAACTAAAGCATTTTTTTGTGTTTTAAAATTTTAAGACCGAATGTTTAAGTGCCTAATTCGCAAGGGATTTAAGTGGAAATGCTTTTCTTTTTTAAAAGAAAAAAAGAAAAGATTCTAGGGAAAAGATCGACACATTTATTCATGCGACAAGGAATTTATAAAGAATTGTAAAATTACAAGTTTTGTTATTTGGATATTCGTTGCATTTAGTATTGGTTGGTCTACAAATTACTCTTCCTAAAAACGAAATTGCTATACCAATTTTGCCTCAAATTACTTTGGTAAAATTTGTGTCAATTGCTTTCGACTTTATTATCATCTTTGGATTCAGTAATTAATCCAATTCTGGGTGCAACTCGAATGATATTTAAATAAGCGATAAAACCTTCAGATTGGGATCAGCTTCATACATGATTACAATGGCTGATTTTCTATCAATCCCTTATAAAGCGACAATTTTGGTTATTTTTGTTGGAATGTTTTTGTCTTATTTAAGGGTCTGATTAATTTCGATGAGCCAACGGGCTTTAATTTTGAAATCCTACCTCTGTTTAAGTTCGGAATTAAATAATCAACATTGGAAATTAATAGGCTTTCATATTTGGGTAATATCAAATAATGAAGGATCTATCTTATTGATATTTTTATCAGTATCTTGGGAGATAAAACCACCATCACTATTAATTGATATAGATTTTTTTATAATCTTGTGGTTGCTTATTTCCTTTGTATTTTACTATTAATTGTCCTAATTCTTGATTTCATTTATTGAATAGTGACACGTTTTTTATTTGTCCTATGAAGTTACAGAATTTATTTTTTGAAAGAAAAAAAGTCCCACATTACTATAGGACTTAAATTGTTTGGCTGTATGTTTTAAATGATTTCTAATGTTCTCTCTAATGCCATTCCTCTAGATCCTTTGATTAAAATTTTTTGATTTTTAGGATTAACTGTTTTAAAATTTTTTTCAAAATTTTCATATGTATCGAAAAAATGCAAATTCTCTTTTTCAATTTTGCTTTTGAAGAAGTCTTTACCAACAAAATAAGTTTCAATTTGTGTGTTTTCTAACAATTGAATCACTTTTGCATGTTCGATTAAGCTCTCTTTTCCTAATTCGAACATATCGCCTAAAATAGCAATTTTTTCCTTTGCTTCTATTTGAATAAAGTTTGAAATAGCAGCTGTCATACTACTCGGATTTGCGTTATAGGCATCTAAAATAATATGATTGCTATTTTTTTCGATAAGTTGGGAGCGATTATTTGTAGGAATATAATTTTCAATAGCTTCTTTAATGTCAATATCAGAAATGTTAAAATATTTTCCAATGGTTATAGCTGCAATTATATTATTTGCATTATATAATCCTATTAGATTTGATTGTGTTTCGATTTTATTATATTTAATTATAACCATAGGGTTCGCTGCGATAGAATCAATTTTAATATCACTTTTTGCTTTTTGTGAAAAACTATAACGTGTAATTTGTAAAGTTTTTTCATTTTGAATTTCATCATCAAGATTTACAAAAGCTGTTTTTCTATATATTTCTAGGTAATTATATAATTCACTTTTTCCTTTTATCACGCCTTCTATTCCTCCAAAACCTTCTAGATGTGCTTTGCCGAAATTTGTAATGTACCCAAAATCAGGTTCTGTAATTGAACATAGTAATTCGATTTCTTTTTGGTGATTTGCACCCATCTCTACAATCCCAATATCAGTATCTTCGGTAAATGATAGTAATGTGAGCGGAACGCCAATATGATTGTTTAGATTACCAATGGTTGCTTTAGTATTGTATTTTTTTGAAAGTACTTCGTTTATAAGTTCTTTGGTTGTTGTCTTTCCGTTGCTTCCTGTCAGGGCAATTATGGGAAGTCCTAATTGCTGACGATGGTATTTTGCTAGTTCTTGTAATGTTTGTAAACTGTTTGATACAAGAATCATTTTTTTCTTATCAGTATGATATTTTTTGTCATCAATTATTACAAATAATGCACCTTTACTTAACGCTTCTTCGGCAAATGTATTGGCATCAAAATTCTCTCCTTTTAGGGCAATAAATAAAGTGTTGTTTTCTATTTTTCGTGTATCCGTGTTTACGGAAGTACACTGTAAGTAACATTGGTAAATTTCTTCGATTTTCATAATACGAAAGTAATAAAAAAATAAAAGCCCTAAAGATTTAGGGCTTTTAAATATAGTATAAAGGAATTATTAATTTCTTGCTCTTTTTGGCATATCAGATTTTGGTCCAACTCTAGACATTGCGCATCTAAATCCAATATAATCAGAAGCGATGTCTTGTTGGCAATATCTTCTTTGTGCTGGATCTAACCAATATGCTCTGTCTCTCCAAGAGCCACCTTTGTAAACTCTTACGTCGTCACCAATAAGTGTTGTTCTTTTTGCAGATTTGTCATATTTTCTATCCATTTTCCCTGTAGTATCTGCAGAAATTTTTTGAATAGGAGAATCATACATTCTGTTTTTGTCATCTTTTTTTGCTTCCCCTTCTTCAGATGCACCGTAGTCAAAGAAACGAGTAGATTGTTTGTCTCCGTCTCTATAGTTTATTTCATTACTCTTGTCAAAGTTTTGTCTTAAGTAAGTTTCTTTTTCATCTACAGGAACTTGAGCGATATCGCCAGGTTTATTTCTAGCAATAACTTTACCATTACTTAATGTGTCGTATTTGATGTTTTCGGATGTCACTAATTCGATTTTTCCATCTTCACCAATTTTATTTTTAGTGTAAACGTTTCCACGAACGTAGTTGAAATCATTTGCTTCATCATCAATCATAGGTCTGTAAACATCTAGTACCCATTCTGCAACGTTACCAGCCATATCGTACAATCCAAAATCATTTGGTTTGTATGATTTTACAGGAGCAGTAATATCAGCACCGTCATCAGACCACCCTGCTATTCCTCCGTAATCACCTTTTCCTTGTTTGAAATTGGCTAGTTGATCTCCTCTTGAAGATCTGCTTCCAGAACGTGTGTAAGAACCTTTCCAAGGATATTTTTTCTGACCTCTGTAAAGATTGTACTCTCTATTTCCTACATCAGCAGCAGATGCATATTCCCATTCTGCTTCAGTTGGTAGTCTGTATTCAGGTAAAAGTATTCCTGAAGTTTTTTGTGCGTATACATTTTTTGGACCATCAGTTCCAGTCGCATCTGTACTAGCAGTTGCATCTGGTTCAGCAGCAGCTTCTTTTTTAGATTTTTTAGCACTTTTTCCGCCTTTACGACCAGTCTTTTTCAAAATAATTTCTTCGTTTCCACCAAATGATGTTGACGGGGTTGCTAAATATGCTTCTGTGCTAAAAGTATTGTTGGCATCTACATCAACAACTTTCGCGCCTTTTTTCATATACCCTTCTCTTTCAAGTACTGATTCGTTTACACGATCAGTTCTCCACTTGGCATATTCATTTGCTTGAATCCAGTTTACTCCTACAACAGGGTATTGAGAGTAAGCAGGGTGTCTCAAATAATTATTGGTCATAGTTTCGTTATAACCCAATCTATTTCTCCAGACTAATGTATCTGGCAGAGCTCCGTCGTAAATGTTTTTATAATTTTCTTCTGTAGGAGGGAATACCCTTTTTGTCCAATCTAAATATTCCATGTACATAAGGTTTGTAACCTCAGTTTCATCCATATAAAAAGATTGTACGTGTTGCTGATTTGGTGTATTGTTCCAATCATGCATAACATCATCTTGAACTTTACCCATTGTAAATGTTCCACCTTCAACTAATACTAATCCAGGAGCAGTCTCTTGTTTAGTGAAATTATTGTTGTATTGGAAACCACCATTGGGGTCGTTAATCTTCCATCCGGTAGCGGAAGAAGTGTTTTTCGAACTAGACTTTTTACTACAACTAGTAAATCCAAACAGTACTATTAATGAAAACAGTACTCTTACAGTCACAATTTTGTTTACTTTCATACTTTCGTAGGTAATTATTTTGTGGCGCAATATAACAATTAACCATTAAACTGCAACACCTTTTTTAGAAATATTTAAAAAAACAATAAAAAAAATATTATTATGTTATTTGTATAAAAACGTACTATATCTTTTTATATTGTATTTTAAATTTTATTTTTACTCACTAAAATAAAAAACATTTAATAACGTTATATTTGAATATGAAAAAAATCGTCAGTTTAATTGTCATATTTGTTTTTCAAACAGTTGTTGCTCAAAACAATAATAATATTAATATTAGTTGGGTAGACGGAAATTATTCTGTTACTGAAAATTACAAAGTAAGTATTCCTAATTTTAAATCGGATTTCTTTATATATGATGCAGTAAAAAAGTCTATTTTGTTTTCTAAAAAGCTCGAAGTTCCCTTTGCTATTAATGAGGAAAGCTTAAAACTATCAAACATTATTTACGAAACTATAGCTGAGGAAAAATTAGGGGATTTAGATAAGTCCCAAATTCCAGAAGCACTTAATGCAACCATTCTAAATGCAAAGGCAAGGGTGGTAAATTATGGTTTGCTAACTTTTTCACCTATTATAAAAGAAGGAAATTATTATAAAAGAGTAAAGTCACTAAATTTTGATTATGTTACTGTAGTTGAAAACGAGGTATTTCAGAAGAATATTGCGACACTATCTAATTCGGTATTAAAAACTGGAGTTTGGCGCAAATTTTATGTTCAGAAATCTGGAATATATCGAATTTCTAAAGCATTTTTATCCAGTTTGGGTTTTGATGTAAATGTAGATCCTCGAACAATAAAAATTTACGGGAACGGAGGTAGGATGATTCCGCTTACAAATTCGGTTCCTTATCCAACGGATTTAGCTGAAAATGCAATACAGTTTGATGGAGAAAGCGACGGTGTTTTTAATGATGGTGATTCTATTTTGTTTTATGCTGAAGGTGTCGATAATTATAATACAGATAGTGATACTCACATTAATTTATATGCCGAAAAATCTTATTATTATGTAACTTCATCTGCTTCTAACGGTAAGAGAATTTCCTCAATTTTAGAATCTACACAATCACCTGATGTGATATTTACAACTTATGATGAATACCAGTATCACGAAATTGACATGACTAATCTTGCACGCTTAGGAAGAAAATGGTATGGAGAACAGTTTAAGGTTACAAATGATCAAAATTTTCAATTTTCATTTCCTAATATTGTTACAACAAGCCCTATATTGTTAAAAGTTCAAACTGCTGCTGTTAGTGTTGGTAATTCTACTTTTTCTGTAAGAGCAAATAATATAAATGTAGGTAATATCAATTTATCTGCCAGTTCATCAAGTGTGCTTGGAAATCAATCGGCTCTTATAAATACTATAAATGCAACAAGTGCAAATATTTCAATCAATTTGAGTTATAACAATAATGGTGTTCCAAGTGCTGCAGGCTATTTAGATTATATAAGTTTAAAAGCAAAATCAAAACTGAATGGTTTAGGTAAGCAATTTAAATTTTCTGTAGAAGAAGTTTCATCTTCTTTAGGAACTTGCGAATATCAAATAAGCAATGCTTCATCTATTGGGCAAGTTTGGGATATTACAGACATATATAATGTAACTGCAAAAGTAAATGCTGGACAGTCTTTATTTTCTTTCAAAACGTTTATGGGTGAAGAAAGAAAATATATAATCGTCGATAATTTTGATGTTTATACACCCTTAAAAGATGGTAACACAATTGTAAATAACCAAGATTTAAAAGGAACAGTTTTTTTAAACAATCAAGGCGTTTTTAATGATGTGGATTACCTTATTATTTCCCCAGCTTCATTAAGTATTCAAGCAGAACGATTAGTGAAATTTCATAGCACAAATTCTAATCTAAATGTAAAAGTAGTTAATCTCGAGAATTTATATGAAGAATTCTCATCAGGAAAACAAGATATAGGTGCAATTAGAAATTTTGTAAAATATGTTTATGAAAATCCATCAGCACCAAGTGAAACTGTGAAATATTTATGCCTTTTTGGTGATGCTTCTTATGACTTTAAAGACAAAACTAAAAACAACACCAATATTGTTCCTTCTTTTCAATCTATGGAGAGTTTTTCGCTTTCAGGATCGTTTGTTTCCGATGATTATTTCGGATTAATGGATCCTAATGAAGGAAGCATGACAAGTGCACTGGGTTTAGATGTAGCTGTAGGTAGAATGTTGGTTTCTAGTTTGCCACAAGCAGAACAAATGGTAACAAAAGTCATAGACTATTACGACAAAAAATCGTACGGAAGATGGCGAAACAATCTAGTTTTTTTGTCCGATGATGTAGATAAAGATAGCGATGCTACATTGGAAACTGATTTAGATGATTTAACAAATAGAGTTACGCAAGAAAAGCCTTTTTTTAATCCCAAAAAAATTCATACTGATTCTTATGTGCAAGAAACAACATCGGGCGGACAAAAATACCCTAAAGCCAAAGTGGATTTTATAAATTCATTCGAACAAGGCGCCTTGGTTTTTAATTATTTCGGACACGGAGGAGAAGATGGCCTTGCTGGAGAAAGACTTTTTGAAACAAAAGATGCTATGGCATTAAATAATAGATATAAATATCCGTTATTTATTACTGTAACCTGCGAATTCACGCGTTTCGACAATCCTTCAAGACCAACTGCGGGTGAGCAAACTTACTGGAATCCTTTTGGGGGAGCGGTATCAATGGTTACCACAACGAGGCAAATAGGACAGTCAACAGGAGAAATTTTTAATGTTAATTTTGCTTCAAAATTATTTGCTTACGGGAATAATAATTATCCTTCAATTGCTGAAGCAGTAAGGTTAACAAAAGTTATGTCTTCAAATTCAGGAAACAATGTGGTTTTTTATATAGGTGATCCAGCGTTAAAACTCGCCATTCCGAAACCAAAAATAAGATTAACAAAAATAAATGGAGTCCCCATCACAGGTTCTCCAGACGTTTTACAAGCATTAGCTTATGCCACAATTTCAGGTGAAGTTACAGATGAGTTCGATGCGCCAATAACAAACTACAATGGAGAATTAGCGGTAAGTATATATGATAAAGATATAAATAGAACTACTTTAGGAAATGACGGAACATATGTAAATGGAGTTCTTCAAGTCATGAATTTCACCACATTAGGAGAAGCCATTTTTAGAGGAAATGCATCGGTTACAAACGGTCTGTTCGAGTTCGGTTTTGTTGTGCCGCGTGATATAAAAATGCCTGTAGGAACAGGGAAAATAAGTTTTTATGCAAAAAACAATAATATTCTAGAAGACCAAACAGGTTATGATCTTTCTTTGAAAATAGGAGGATTAAATGTCAATGCTGTTGCCGATGTTGTGCCTCCCAAAATAAGAATTTACATGAATGATGAATCTTTCGCTTCTGGTGGAATAACAAATCAGTCACCGTTATTTTTAGCATTTCTGGAAGACGAGCATGGTATCAATACAGCGAGCGGAATAGGTCATGATATTGTTGCTTATTTAGATGGTGACGAAACAAAGCCGTATATTTTGAATGATTTTTATGAAACCGAACTAAATAATTACACAAAAGGTAAACTAAAATATCCTTTCAGAAATTTAGCAATAGGGTTGCATACTTTAACATTCAAAGCTTGGGATGTTTATAATAATATAGTAACCGCCGATTTACAATTTATAGTAGCAGGAGACGAAACATTATCATTAACAAACGTCTTAAATTATCCAAATCCATTTGTAAATTATACGGAGTTTTGGTTTACTCATAACAAGCCGTTAGAGCAACTGGAAGTTCAAGTTCAAGTATTTACCATTACTGGTAAAATAGTTTGGACAAAAAATCAAATTGTAAGCAATGAAGGTTTTACCTCTCGTGACATTACTTGGGACGGGCGAGATGATTTTGGTGACAAAATAGGGAAAGGAGTTTACGTTTATAAACTCACCGTAAAATCGAATGTTACTAATAAAAAGACTGAAAAAATAGAGAAATTAGTAATTCTTTAATAAAAGAATATATATTTGTTAATTATTATATAAAAAAATAAAATGAAGAGAGTCGTTTTTATATTGTCTGGATTATTTATAGGAATTAATGTTTATGCGCAAACCGAACGTCCTATAACAACAGGTGTTCCGTTTTTATTAATTGCTTCGGATGCTCGTGCGGCAGGTATGGGAGATAACGGAGTTGCCACCTCGCCCGATGCCTATTCACAACAATATAATCCTGCAAAGTATGCTTTTTCAACAAAGAAACAAGGTTTCGCAGTAAGTTATACGCCATATTTAACAGCGCTTGTCAATGATATTTCATTAGGACAACTTAACTATTTTAATAGAATTAATGAAAGAAGCGCCATAGGATCAAGTTTGCGTTATTTTAGTTTGGGTGAAATTCAATTGACAGATGATCAAGGGACAAACTTAAATATAGTAAAGCCAAACGAATTAGCATTAGATTTATCATACTCATTAAAATTGAGCGAAAAATACTCAATGGCAGTAGCAGGGCGTTATATTAGGTCTAATCTAAAAGTAGCTTCAGGTACAGTTGATGCTTCGGCAGCAAGTACTTTTGCAGTAGATATTGCTGGTTATTATCAATCTGAAGAGATTGCTTATACTGATTTTAATGGTCGTTGGAGAGGTGGTTTTAATTTTCAAAATTTAGGACCTAAATTAAGTTATGACGGAAATACAGGAGTCGAAAATAATGCTAATTTTCTTCCTTCAAACTTACGTATAGGTGGTGGTTTCGATTTTATTTTAGACGATTATAATAAAATTTCTGCTAATGTTGAGTTTGCAAAATTATTAGTGCCAACTCCACAAATTCCGGTTCCGGTCGATTTAAATGGAGATGGAGATACTTTAGATCCTGGAGAAAATGGTGTGTCTCAAGCTAATGCAGATTATAAAGCGATTGGATGGACTTCGGGAATTTTCAAATCCTTTGGTGACGCACCAGATGGTTTTAGTGAAGAACTAAAAGAGTTTACTTATGCTGCGGGAGCAGAATATTGGTATCAAGACTCGTTCGCTTTGCGTTTGGGTTATTTTCACGAAAGTGAGCAAAAAGGGAAAAGAAAATATTTTACTTTAGGAGCAGGGTTCAAATATAATGTAGTAACTCTAGATGTTTCTTACTTGTTTTCGGCATCAAAAGTGCCAAACCCTTTAGAGAATACATTGCGTTTTTCTCTAACATTCAATTTCGGTGATGACTATGATCAGAATTAAAATCAATAAATAATAAATAATTAATCCAAATTTCAATTACTGAGATTTGGATTTTTTTTCCCTTAACAAATTATGAAAGAGATTAATATAAATACGAAACTGTCGGTTTTCGAATCTATGCAAGAATTACCTAACGATGTGCATAACTTAATGCAAAAAGCAATTGAAGTTCGTAGGAATGCTTATGCGCCTTACTCTAAATTTAATGTAGGAGCTGCTATTTTACTTGATAATGGAGAAGTTTCTGTAGGTTCAAACCAAGAAAACGCTGCCTATCCGTCAGGATTGTGTGCCGAGAGAGTAGCGATTTTTCATGCAGGAGCTATTTATCCACAGGCAAAAATTGTAAAAATGGCAATTACAGCAGGTTCTACTACATCTGCAACAACAAAACCTATTCCACCATGTGGTGCTTGTCGTCAATCTATTTTTGAATACGAATTTAGACAAGACAATCCAATAGAAATTTATTTTATGGGAGAAACAGGCGAAATTTATAAATCAAATTCTATTCAAAATTTACTTCCATTAACATTTGATAAGAACTTCTTGTAATTTTTATTAAAAAAAAGCAGTTAAATTTTACTCCTTACTTGGAATGTCTTATTTTTGCTATTCGCAAATTTGTAAAAGGTCAATATTTAATGTTTATAAGATAATTTACAAGCGGAAAATACTAGAAAAAGAAAATTTAGATGAAAGAAATTACAAAAGAAGTTTACTTAAAGTGGTACGAAGACATGCTACTTTGGAGAAAGTTTGAAGACAAACTAGCAGCGCTTTATATACAACAAAAAGTAAGAGGATTTCTTCACTTATATAACGGTCAGGAAGCAGTTCTTGCAGGTGCTTTGCACGCTATGGAATTGGGGAAAGATAAAATGATTACCGCTTATCGTAACCACGTACAGCCAATCGGAATGGGTGTAGATCC
>NZ_JAYURN010000122.1:0-10308 GCF_043756175.1 Flavobacterium sp. | reverse complement strand
TGCTTACAATATCATTGTAAACAGTAGGTTCGGTATATTTTAGACCTAAATCTTCGAGTTTTGTTTTTATATTATACAACCCTAATCGATGGGCGAGAGGCGCGTATATGTATAATGTTTCGGAAGCGATTTTAACTTGCTTGTATTCGGCCATCGATTCCATAGTTTGCATATTATGCAATCTGTCTGCGAGTTTTATGATGATTACACGAACATCATCATTTAGTGTAAGCAACATTTTACGAAAGTTTTCGGCTTGCATCGAAATGTTCATGTCTTTTTTTACCTGTGAAATTTTTGTTAATCCTTCTACAAGTTGGGCTACTTTAGGATTAAACATTTTTTCAATTTCCTGAACTGTAATATCGGTGTCTTCTACAACATCATGCATTAATGCTGCGGCAATGGCTGTAGCTCCCAAACCTATTTCTCCAGCTACAATTTTAGCCACAGCAATTGGATGAAAAATATAGGCTTCGCCAGATTTTCGGCGTTGGTCTTGGTGTGCATCTACAGCAACATCAAAAGCTTTTCGAATTAGTTTTTTGTCTTCTGATGTAAGTGTTTGGTAACTTATACGAAGTAACTCCTTGTATTCTTGAGCAATAGCTTTATTTTCCTTTTCGATATCAATTTCTACCATAACATTGTTGTTCAATTCCTAAAGTTAGAATAAATAAATGAATTACGAAAGGTTTTATAGGACTGAAATTGATTTTTTAAAATCCTCTTTGTCTTTTGGCTTCAAAAATTAAAATAGCTGCTGCCACCGAAACATTCATGCTATCTATTTCGCCTTGCATAGGAATGATAATGTTTTGCGTTGCGTTGTCTCTCCATTCTTGAGTTAAACCAGTAGCTTCTGTTCCTACAACTAATGCTGTTGGAGATGTGTAATTTTGGGTATGATAAGAAGTTGAATTTTGTAATGTAGCACAGTAAAAATTTATATTGTTTTCTTTCAAAAAAGTAATGATTTCCTGGGTTGTTCCTGTTGCAATTTGCCTTGTAAACAAGCAACCTACGCTAGAGCGAACAATATTTGGATTATATAAATCCGATTTTGGATTGGCAATAATAACCGCATCGAGATTTGCAGCATCGGCAGTGCGAAGTAAAGCTCCAATATTTCCTGGTTTTTCTGGTGCTTCAGCTATAAGAATTAGTGGGTTTTTAGATAATTTTAAATCTGATAAAAGAAATGATTTTGTTTTGGCAACAGCAAGAATTCCTTCGGTAGTATCGCGATAAGCTAGTTTGTGATATACTTCTTTGGAAATTTCGATTAAATCAATAACTTGATTAGTTAATTTTGTGATTTGTTTTTCGGTAATTAAATCAGGTAAAAACAAGATAGTTTCTATGATAAATCCACCTTTTAGAGCCAATTCTATTTCGCGTTGTCCTTCAATCAAGAAAGTTCCAGATTGTTTTCTAGCTTTCGATTTTTCTTGCAATAAAACCAACGATTTTATGAACGGATTTTGTGAGGAAGTGATTTGTTTCATTTTGAAATAGAAAAGCTCAAAGTTACAAATGTTTATTAGAAATTTAATAAACCAATTCTAAAATAAAAGGTTTCCAATATTTTTCATTATGGAAACCTTTAAAATTTAATAAAAAAAGAAATTTACTCTTCTTCTGTTTTAGTCTCTTCTGCTAACTCTTCATCTTCTTTTGGTTTTGTAAGGACTTGATCTTTTTTGCCGAAAATAAATTTTTTAGCTCCTGCAAATGCTGCTAAAAGTGCAATAAATATAACTTTTCCAAATTTTGCTATTACTGCAAAAAGACCAACTTTTGCAAGTACTTTTCCAGCTACAAGTCCACCAATTGTCCAAGCGGCAACCGTATCTGTGTCTTCATCGAAATTGAAATAAGTATTTCCTTCTTTAAACTGAATACTATTTATAACATTAGGTATGCTTGCTTTTACTTCTGCTAATTCATGCATACTAGCAACTGCCGAAATATTATACATTCCTTTTCTTCCCAAAACTCTTAAATCATAATTTAAAGTATTGTCTTTAGAGTTTCCAAATTTTATTTCTTTTGCCCAGTGTAATACTTTCAACTTTCCGTCATAAAATGGTTTAGATGCCCATCCAACAAGCTCTGCGGTGTCAAATCCTTGCTTTGCTCTTTCAGGATTTTCTTTGCGCATATCCTCTTGAATTTCTTTTAGTAAATCATCGTAATTTATATCTTGAGCATCATCGTCTTTTACATAGCCATCTTCTTGATAGTTTATTACAAACAACCAACTGCTATCATTCATAACTCCTTTTTTTTCTGGAACTATCGATCCCAAAACTGTAGTGTCTTCAGGATTTCCCCATAAATCTTTTAGGACATATTGTGTTTGTTTTGCATCAAGGAATTTAAATCCTTTTGGTACAGTCAATGTTGCATTACTCGAAGGAAATTCTATTTTACCAGTTTTATAAATTAAAGATTTCTCTATTTTTTCGTAATCTAATTCTAAGGAATCTTGATTTTGCGAAAAAGCTGACGCGATGAAAGCTAAAAATAGCAGAAGTGACGTGGTAATGTTTTTCATTATTTTTTTAGTGTTTATGCAAATATATTATTTTTAGAGTATTTTCTGTAATTTTGCACAATTCAATTATATAAATTCACAACTTTCCCATGTTTTACCTTTTAGATATTATTGGAACAATGGCTTTTGCAATGTCTGGCGCATTAACCGCTATGAATAAAAAAATGGATCCGTTTGGTGTTTTTATCATTGCATTTGTAACAGCACTTGGTGGTGGTACGTTGCGAGATGTCATGATTGGTAATACACCTGTGGGTTGGATGAAAGATTTAAACGGTGTTTATGCTATTATAATAGCCTTTTTATTAGCTTTTATTTTTAGAAATAAATTTGATAAATTAAGAACGTCTTTGTTTCTTTTTGACACTATTGGGCTTGGTGTTTTTACTCTGATTGGAATTCAAAAAGGAATTAATGTTAATCTACATCCTGTTATTTGTATTGCTGTGGGAACAATGACAGCTTGTTTTGGCGTTGTTATTCGTGATATTTTGTGTAACGAAATTCCTGTAATTTTCAGAAAAGAGATTTATGCAACCATTTGTATTATTGGCGGAATTATTTTCTTCGTTTTAAAGAAATTGAATTTTGAAGATGACATAATTTATGTAATGACTTCATCAATCATTATCATTATTAGATTGATGGCTGTAAAATTCAAATGGAGTTTGAAACCAATTGTGAATAAATCATAATTATCTATTCAAGAAAACCCAACCTACAAAGGGTTCGGTGTGTTTAGAATCATTTAAATTTAAAACATAATAATAAGTTCCTTCTGGCAAAACTCCTTTTGTGACTATTCCAGCTTTGTTCGATTTTCCGTCCCAATCGGGCGAGTTTATATTTCCTTCCCAAATTAATTTTCCCCAACGATTATAAATTAACAAACTGAAATTAAGATAACTTCTTAAATTCTGAATATAAAAAGAATCATTTGTACCATCTCCGTTTGGGGTATAGTGATTGTATATGATTATCGGGCAAGGTTCGGTAATAAGTTTAAATTGGGTTACCGAGAAACATTGGTCATTACTAATTCTAACATATATGGTTTCTGGTGTTGTTTGCGCAGTGTAATTTGATGTATTAATTATCGGATTTACATTAGCAATAGCATCATTA
Organism: Flavobacterium sp.; assembly: GCF_043756175.1. Taxonomy (GTDB): domain Bacteria; phylum Bacteroidota; class Bacteroidia; order Flavobacteriales; family Flavobacteriaceae; genus Flavobacterium. Next base: position 6,623 of record NZ_JAYURN010000122.1, on the reverse strand, counting down.
TTGGTTTCGAAAAAAGCAACAATATCAGCTGTGTTTTTTTTGACAAGTTGTTCGTAAGCAGAAAAGTTAAAAACACCTTTTTCGTTATAATTACTACAAACAGTTTGGTCTAAAAGTGTGTTAAATTCTGGTGAAAGCCAAAGGCTAACATTTTGAATATAATTGTTGTTATTTTCATTAGTTTCGGTCACACTTGCTACTCCATTATTATCATCGACAACAAATTTTAAATCGAAAGTAGCAGGAATTGTACTCGGAATAACAACTGTGATTTGATAATTTCTACTTTCGCCAATAGGAATGTCTACCATTGTTTGAGCAGTTCCTACAGCTTGATTGTTTGCATAAATTGTAATAAAAGTTCCCACTGGAAGAAAATTAGTACTGTTTGTATTACTAACGGTATAATCGACAATTAAGGTTCTTGTGTTGCAAGATTGCCCAATAGCATCAATTCTGACAGTTGCATCTGGAAGTTGACTATTTAGTTTGGTAACTATCGAATTAATCATCACAAAATCTCTATCTGACGTAAGTTGAATCGTAGCACTAACATCGCCAATATTTATATTATTTTGAATGTTATATACATCAAGATCCATATTATACAAAGTAGTTGAACCTGTAATGCTATTTGTTCCGTTAAATGCATTATCTGCTGGGTTTAATGGCGGATTACTAATTAGATTACCGTTTATGCGAAGTGATTCATTCACTGCAATACTTCGATCTCCTTCCCAAGCCAAAAAACCTATTTTTGCGTCTTGATTGTCTATAACGTTTAGACTGTTTAGCGTTATATTGATAGCATTAGGCACGAATTGTAAGCCATCATAAACATTAAGCTGATTTAGCGGAAGCGAATTATTTTTGTATACAATTATGATTGCCCAACCACCAAAATTTGTTCCATTGCTACAATACTCAGGAATTACAGCGGTCAAATCTAATTCAGAAAAGGTATAGTTGCCGTTTCCTGTAGTTTGTACTAAGGCTGTTATATCGGCAAAAGCACTAAAAAAAGGCCTTCCAGAAGTAGTTTGTATTACGCTAAATTGTCTAGATGCGGTAATATTTGTACTATTCAATTTTATATCAAAATCGCCAGTTCCCGAACCTGCCCAATACAAATAGGCAGCTTCAACTGTATCGCCAATGTTTAGATTTACTGTATCGAAAGAACCAGTAGTAATTGTGCACGGCGCACCTGTTCCGTTTTCGTCGGTATTTAGTGTGTTTCCTACAAATGTAAAATCATATCGTCCGTTAAACTGATTATATAACGTGATATTTTGAGCATAAATAGTGTTTATAGCAATGATAAAAATAAAAATTGTAAGTAGTTTTTTAGCCATTTACAGAAAAAACATTTTTTAAAGATACTATTTTTATAATTAGGCACTTCTAAATTAGAAAAATTTATTAAAAAATGTGTAATTTTCCGAAGTTTAAATAAATGAAGTGAAAGATTACTCCGTTCGACCATACCAAGCAAAAGATTATTTACTTTGGAATACTTTTATTAATGAATCAAAAAATGGTACTTTTTTGTTTCATCGAGACTTTATGGAATATCATAAAGAAAGATTTGATGATTTTTCTTTACTCATTTTTCAAAAAGAAAAACTCGTTGCACTTTTGCCCGCAAATAGAGTAGGAGATACTGTTTTTTCGCATCAAGGACTCACTTATGGGGGATTAATATATTCCGATAAATTAAAATTAACCTCATTTATAGTTGTATTTGCTAAGGTTTTGAAGTTTTTGTGCGAGCATGAAATAAATAAAATTTTAATAAAAACCATTCCTAGCATTTATCATATAAAGCCATCGGATGAAATACAATATGTTATGTTTTTGATGCAAGCAGAGCTCGTTAGGCGAGATTCGCTATCGGTAGTAAATTTGCAAAAAGCTATAAAAATTTCGAAAGGAAGATTAGAAGGTGTTAAAAAAGGGGTTAAAAATAAATTAAAAATAGTTGAAGAACCAATATTTGAAACATTTTGGGAAGAAATTATGGTTCCTAATTTAGAAAAAAAACATAATGCAAAACCAGTACATTCGCATACAGAAATGAGTTTGTTGCAAAAAATTTTTCCGATAAATATCAGACAATTTAATGTGTATTTTGAAGATAAAATTGTAGCAGGAACCACTATTTTTGAAACTAAACAAGTAGCTCATGCGCAATATATAGCTGCAAATGAAACTAAGAATGAACTTGGTAGTTTAGATTATTTGTATTATTGTTTGCTTACAGAAGTTTTTAAAGAAAAGGCATTTCTTGATTTTGGTATTTCAAACGAATACCAAGGGAAAAAAGTAAATAGCGGCTTGTCATTCTGGAAGGAAAGCTTTGGGGCAAGTTCTATTGTTCAGGATTTTTATGAAGTAGCAACTTCAAAATATTGTTTGCTAGACGATGTTTTAGTATGAATTTGTAGAATATATATATATTAATTGAATTTTTTAAAAAATATAACGTCCTCACAACTATTTAAAATAACTTCTTTAAATAGTATTAGTGTGCTAATTAAGATGGTAATTGGATTAATTACTTCAAAAGCTTTGGCCATTTTTGTTGGTCCAACTGGTATGGCTTTGGTAGGGAATTTGCGTAATTTTTTAACTTCGGTCGAAAGTGTTGCTACTTTAGGTTTTCAGAACGGCATTGTAAAATATGTTGCTGAAAATGAAGATGATAATCTTGAATTCAAAAAAATATTTTCAACCTTATTTTTTAGTTTATTCGCCGTTACGATTCTTATAAGTAGCGTGTTGTTTTTGTTTGCTAATTATTGGAGTCAAGTTGTTTTTGGGAGTAATTTTTCCTATTCTTACGTGTTTAAAGTATTGGCAATTGTCTTACCATTTTACACTTCTTCTATATATTTAGTTGCTATTATAAACGGATTAGGACGATTTAAAACAGTCATTTATATTAATATTATTGGAAACATTATTGGACTTTTTGTCACCTTATTTTTTATTTGGAAATGGTTTGTTTTTGGTGCTTTATTATCAATAATAATTACACCATCATTACTGTTTTTTGTAACGTTTTATTATATTTCTAAAGAAATTTCGATAAAAAAAGCCATCAATTTAAATTTATTTGATTTCAAAATCATAAAAAATCTATCTCATTATTTTCTGATGGCTTTGGTTTCAGGGATTTTTGGACCGATAGTTTTTTTAGCCATTCGAAATCAAGTAATAGATACTATCGGACTAAAAGAAGCGGGTTTTTGGGAAGCAATGACAAGGATTTCCACGTATTATTTACTCTTCGTAAATACATTACTTACGGTGTATTATTATCCAAGATTAGTGCAAGCGAAAACAAATAAAGATACTAAATCAGTATTTTGGAGCTTTTACAAAAATGTATTGCCATTGTTTGCTGTCGGATTATTTATCATTTATCTGTTACGAGGTGTAATGATAAAAATACTTTTCACTCAAGATTTCGAACCAGTTTCTAATTTGTTTTTATGGCAATTGGTTGGCGATTTTCTAAAAGCAGCTTCTTGCATTTTAGGTTTTCAGTTTTTTGCAAAAAAAATGACAAAAGCATTTATCGTAACCGAGATTTTATCATTATTAATACTTTATTTTTCGAGCATTTATTTTATTAATATTTTTAAAACGGAAGGAGTTGTTATAGCACACGCCTTTACTTATGGCATGTATTTGTTGGTTTTGGGAATTTATTTTAGAAAAAGTTTGTTTAATTAGATTTCCAAACTTCTAAATATATTTCTGCAATTTTTACATAATCATGCTCCTTTTGTACAAAAGCTTCGGCTCGTTTGCTAATGGCGATAATTTCATCTGAGTTTTCTATCAAAAAAGACAATTCATTTACTAAATATTCGACATTTGCTTTCGCATTTACACAAACTCTTTTTTGAATATTGTAATAATTAGTAAATTCGTTTTCTGCACCTGTAAAAACTACTTTTCCTTTTGCCATAGCTTCTAGCGCATTGTAGCCTTGGTCTTTTGAAAAAACCTGATCTAGTAAAATATGTGAGCTATTATATTTGTTGATGTAATCCTTGTATGGGATATTCTCAATTTGAATAATTTCAATTTTATCACCATATCTTTTTTCGATAATGGATAATGCTTTTTCAAAATAATCATTTCCTTTTTTGAAATAGTTTTCTCGATTTATTCCATGAAAGATTAGAATTTTTTCATTAATTTTTAATGGTTTATATTCTAGTTTACTTAAATTTATGGGATTTGGTATTAGCCCTAAATATTTAGAATTACGCTCTAATGGTTTATGATAATCTATATCTGATGAAATAACTCCGTTTATATTTTGGTAAATAAACTCATGAAGTTTTTTAAATGATTTTTTCTTAAATTTTAATACATTAGAGAAATTTTTATCTGATATTTTTACGTCTAAATAGGGATGTATAACAGATTTTTCTTTTGGGTTTTGGAAGTTGTAATTTACGTTTATGTAATCTTCCCCGCAGGAAAGAAGAAAAACCTTTTTATTATTTTGAAAAATAAATTTTAATATTTTTTTTTCAAAATAATAATTACAAAAAAAACTATTTTCATTTATGAGCTGAACCACATCATGATTACAAAAACTTTTTTTATTTTTCTTAAATTGTTGGTAAGTTAGAAACGAACTGATATCAAATGAAGTAAGTCTAAATATAGCAATTTTTATTTTTTTTAAAATACCTGAATCCCATTTTTTAGATAACAAAAGATCTACAGGATAATCTTTAAAACCATCATTAAAACCAAGAATTACAACCTCGTGTCCTAATTTTTGTAAACCCTCTTTTAACGAATTATGCAAGCGACTATATTCTCCTACTAGTAAAATCTTCATATATTATTATATTTGGCAAATATATTTGCAATTTATACAATAATGAATATAACAAAAAATAAAATAGCCATTATCTCACATTCGCTTGGTTTAGGTGGAGCAGAGCGTTTTGCTGGGACTTTGAGTTTTATTTTAAATGAGTTAGATTATGAAGTACACGTTATTATTATAAATGATAAAGTTGATTATGAGTATTGTGGTCAATTATATAATTTAGGTGAAAAATACAATGATAAGTCTAGTTTTTTAATTAAAAAAGTTGCAAAAAGTTATTTGTTGAATAAATATCTAAAGGATAATAAGATTCAAATTATAATAGATAATCGTTCAAGAAATTCAATTATAAGAGAATTAATATATAAATGGATTTATAGTAAAGCGAAAGTTTATTATATGATTCATAGTTATAATCTAGATTTATCTTTTCCTAAAGGTATTTTGGCCAATAAATTTATTTATAAAAAAGCAACAAAAATAATATGTGTTGCAAAAGCAATAGAAAATAAAATTACCGAAAAATATAAATTTAAAAATACCATAACACAATATAATCCAATAGATTTTTCTAAATTAACGATTAACGAATATACTATAAATAAAAAAAAATATATATTGTTTTTTGGACGATTAGAAGAGAAATCTAAAAATTTCAGTTTAATGATTGAAGCTTTTTCGGTTTCAAAAATTTATGAAAAAGGATATAAATTATTAATTTTAGGTAACGGACCAGATTTAAATTTAATTGAAAAAATCATTAAAAAATATAAATTAGAAGAATATATTGAAATAATTCCTTTTCAAAACAATCCTTTCAATTATGTAAAAAACGCAAAATTTACGATTCTAACAAGTCGTTACGAAGGTTTTCCGATGTCTATAATAGAATCTTTAGCTTTGGGAACACCAATTGTTTCTGTCGATTGTAATTCTGGACCAGCCGAAGTAATTATAAACGAGTACAATGGCTTATTGGTTAAAAATTATGATGTTTTTATTTTAGCTGATGCGATTAAAAGATTTGTAGATGACAAAAGATTATATGATATTTGTAAAAGTAATACCTTAAAAAGCGTTAATCATTTATCTGTTGATAACATTTCTAAACAATGGAAGAAAATTTTAGAATAATATGAAAACATCGATATAAGATATTAAAATTATTGAAATACCGAAAATTGAAGATCCACGAGGTAATCTTTCAGTAATTGAAGGCAATACAATTCCTTTCAAAATAAATAGGGTTTACTACCTATATGATGTTCCTGGCGGAGCAGAAAGAGGCGGTCATTCCCATTTATTTCAGTATGAAATTTTAATTGCATTAAGTGGCAGTTTTGATGTTTTACTAAAAGATGGTTACAAAAAAAAACAGTAACCCTAAATAAACCAAATTCAGATTTATTAATTGTGAACGGAATTTGGAGAGAATTAGTTAATTTTTCTTCCGGTTCAGTATGTTTAGTTGTTTCGTCAGATGTTTTTGATGAAAAAGATTATATAAGAGATTTTGAAGAATTTAAAAAAACATGTTTAGTGTGATTTCAAATTAATTGAAAGATAGCCTGTAACAAAAAAGTGAAGGTAGTTTGACGGGCATCGAAAATACTCTAAAATTTTTGAATTCCCATTTGTATCTCCTCATGCGTAATTTGAATTTAATTGAATTTTTATTATATTTGTCATTAAAAAAGAATTCTAATGGAAAACTCTCAAAAAAGAGATCAACTAACATATTATAATAATCAAGTTGCGG
>NZ_JAYURN010000121.1:0-3658 GCF_043756175.1 Flavobacterium sp. | reverse complement strand
TTATCAGTTGCAGTAAAAGTGACACCTGCAGTTATTCTATGGGGATAAACACCAAGATTTACGGTACTGACACCTGCATAGTTATCAGCATCTTTTTTGACATAGGAATAACCAATTTCAGTTCTAATGTTTCCTGTTTTATAAAACAGTTGGCTCTCAATACCAAATACATTTATTACATTATCTGAATTTATGAACCCTCCGGTTTCGGTAGGTTCAATAAAATTTGTTGCTATATTTTTGTAGGCAACAATATTTGCTAATAAATTACTCGTAAACGATTGATTAATTCCAACCTCAAAAGTATTCATGCGTGCCGGATCAAGTTCATTTACCACATTTTTTGCTGATGAAGCACCGAGTTCAAAAATATTAGGTTCCCGGAAAGCTTGTCCAAAAAGAAATCGTATCGAAGTTTTTTTAAATGGTGTGTAAACCAGCCCGCTGCGAAAGGTAAGAATGGATTTATAGATATTATGATAATCAAATCGTCCGCCTAGTGTGACATATAATTTGTCAAATAGTGTTTTTTGCAATTGTAAAAACAGTGAATTTTTGTATTGTCTAAAAAATGGTTTGCGCATTCTATTTTCGATAGCGCGTGTTTCATCAAAACTAGGATTTAATTTATCTGTTGAAAGAGATAAACCTAATAAATCAAACATATCAAAAGTATACCCACCGATAATAGATAAGGTTTGACTTGGAACATAATCTAATTGAATACTTCCTTTATATCGTTTGGAACCTGAACTCGATTGCTGTGAGTAGGCCATCATAAAATTGTCTTTGATTTCTTGATCCGTAAGGGGTAATTCCGGATTATGCCCATTTTTTACAAGAGTGTCGTATATCGCATTGTCGAAAGTGTAGTTTACGCCCCAAAATCTTTCTTTATAAAATTGAAGTTCTGCATTAATTTTAAGTTTGGCGCTAATTTTTTTTTCTATACCGGCATAATACAAGGCTAATTGACGGAAATCACTTTGATTAATATAATCTAACGAGATGTTTTCTAGCCCTTTACTACCTTTAAGCTCATAACCCTCTATTCCTAGATATAGACCTTTGTAAGAAATTTTAGCAGCATATGGAAGAGACCAGCTGTTTTGCTTAAATTCTTGGTTTATGGGAAACGCTTTAGAAGGAACTCCTTGTCTGAAATTTACGGTATCTTTTACAAAATCTTTATAATCCCAAAGATTGCTACGGAAATATCTAAAGCTCCCACTAATACGAAAATCATTTATATTTTTTCCAAAAACGATGCTTTGTGCTTGAGTTCCTTGTGTTCCAAATTCAGTACGATACTGTATTTCATTATAATCGGAGGAATCATTTTTTGTGATGATATTAATAACACCAACCAAAGCATTTGCACCATAAAGTGCCGAAGCGGGACCTTGTAGGATTTCAACCTGTTTTATATTATGCGTTGCAAATTGTGTTGAAATAAATGTTTCGGAAGCAAATAAATTTTGCATTTCCCGTCCATTTACCAACAATAGCGTTTGCGAAAAATTACTTAAAAAACCACGTTGTCCGCCAAAAGTAAAATGGTCAGTTCTTATAGCTACGACACCTGGAACGTTTTCCAATAAATTTGTTAAATCAGTGTAGCCGTTTTCAATAATATCTTTTTCAGTAACAACATAAATAGTTGCAGGTGCGATTTTTTGATTTTCTGGCTTTTTAGAAGCAGTTACAACTTCAACATTCATTAGTTCTTCGAGCGTGAGTTCAAAAAAATCAACGCTGGCAATCAGAATTATATTTAAGTTAGTTATATCTTTTTTGATTTCAACTACTTGCACTTTGAAATTTTCTTTTGTAAATTCAAGTGTTGCTGCAACTTCCGGTACTTCAATTGAGTACCGTCCTTCCTCATCTGTAAAAGTTTTCAGGGCTGTATTTTTCACACTAATTTCTACACTTTCAATAGGTCTGTTTGTTTCGTCTGTTATTACGCCAGTTACTATTTGTTGTGCAAAAACTATATTTACTGTGAGAACCAATATAATAAATAAAGATTTTTTCATAATTTCTTTTTTTATTACTAATTGATAATGTGTTGGTGAAAAAAATGTCTATTCAGGTAGGACTAAGAAATTTTAATCAATTCCATAAAATATTTTTTTTCTGTTTCCTTTTTAATAACCACTGGCGCTATTTTTTGAATTCAACTACCTTGAAAAATGGTTTTATCGTAATTGCAATTTTGTTTTGATAGCATGCCGATAAAATGTGTAAGAATGAAGTTAGTCTTGTTAAGTAGCACATTCTTGTTGATTTCGGCAACTGCTTTTTCATTAAAGAAAACCAAAAATAATTTAGTGCAACAGCATGTATTTTTGTAGTACTGTAACTAAAGCTTTTGGTTGGTTACCAATATTTAAATTTTTCTATTCGTGTTCCTGCTCTTATTGATAGAAGTGTCGTACTATTTTTTTATCGAATTTATTTTACAAGTCCGAATCATCAAAAGTTAGGTGCTATCTTACTGTATTAAACTTACCACCAAATCCATTTTTTTAAAGAAAAAACGAGCGGACTTTCATTCCAGTTTTTTTATGGGTTTTGCTGGTGTAAGCTTTTTTGCGTTTTGGCATATTAAAGTTAGTGATTATTTGTCTTGCATCGCCTTTTTTCTGGTAAAATAGATGAAAAATCAGTAAAAAAAATGATATTTCGATTAAAAACGAAGTGTAGAGTTTCAAAATTGAAAACACGGACGTCATAGCGATTTGATTTAAAACACAAAAAGGAATTCTTGATTAAGAGTATTTAACAAAATGTAGTTTCAGTGTGAAATTTAACAAAAATCAAAAAAAATATCAATAAGTTTGTGTATACGTCTAAACCATTATATAAAATGAAAAAACAGATTAACAAACAATTTCTTTTTGTGATTCCTGCAATATTTGGACTCACGGTAAGTCAGGCTCAGAATGTTCCTGCTCAAACGAATCCAGGAATTGATATTTCGAATATGGATAAAAAAATCAAATCAAACGATGATTTTTTCCGATTCGTAAACGGCGCTTGGCTTGATAAAACGGAGATTCCAAGTGACAGAACTTCATGGGGGAGTTTTAATGAATTGCTAAAAAAAACAGATAAGGATGCGTTGGCAATCTTGAAGGAAGCTTCAAAAAATCCGATGTACAAATCAAATACGGATCAAGGGAAAGCCATAAATCTTTTCAAATCGGTTTTGGATACCGTGGCAAGAGATAAAAAAGGAATTGAACCGTTAAAAAAATATTTAGCTAAAATTGATGCGGTAAAAAATATTCAAGATCTGCAAAAATTATTGGTTGAAATGGAACCAGTCGGTGGGATTGGCTTTTTTGGAGTAGGAGTTGGTGCCGATGAAAAAAACAGTAAAAAAAATTCTGTAAGCCTGGGAGTAGGCAGATTAGGCTTGCCGGATAAAGATTATTATTCTTCAGAGGATAAGGATTCTAAGGAAAAAAGAGATAAATACGTACTTCACGTAGAGAGAATGCTGCAGTTTATTGGCGAAAGCCCTGCAAAAGCGAAGGAAAGCGCGATTAAAATTTTGGCTATAGAAACAGCAATGTCTAAGCCAAGACTGGATAGAGTAGAACGTAGAGATGACAGATTGCAATACAATCCTATGACTATCGCCGATTTA
>NZ_JAYURN010000120.1:0-3682 GCF_043756175.1 Flavobacterium sp. | reverse complement strand
GCAATAATTTGATTTGGAATATCGGTCACATTATCGTGTCACAGCAACTATTGGTTTACAAACTTTCTGGTTTACCGATGATGATTTCTGATGAATTAGTCGAGAAATACAAAAAGGGAACCAAGCCGGAACACATTGCTATGCAAGCCAAAGTGGACGAAATCAAATCGTTATTGTTTGAAACTATACAACAAACCAAAGTGGATTATGACAATCAAATTTTCAAAAACTACATGGAATATACCACATCAACAGGCGATCACGTTTTAAGAAATGCCGAGGATGCCATGGCTTTCAGTAATTTCCATGAAGGGCTTCACATTGGGGTTATGATGAGTATCCGAAAATTTATTTAACCGCCAAATATTCGTTCACTTCTTTATAAGACAACAATAATTCCTTAGGTCCATCAGAGTAAGAAGCGGCTTCATAAGGATTATAATGTAAAAGTAGTCCTTTGTCGGTATAAAAAATATTTTGTGGAAGTTCAAATTTTTCGTCTTCAAATTGATATCCTGTTGCGTTTATTGGTTGGTTTTCAGGGATTTTATATTTAGCTCTGAATTTTTTTTCAACGAAAGCCTTGAACGCATTTCTATCTTTAAATAATTTATTATTTGGAATTGATTTTCCAGTTTCAGGATCAAAAATCAAAGAGCGTAAACCTTGATATCCGTGAGCGCCACCAGTATAAGTATAGTGCTTGATTTCTATATTCAAAATGCTGTCTGACTGATATTTTACACTGCCCTCAATTTTAGCTTCCCATCCAAAAACGTCCTTTGGATATTCTTTTTGCAGTTTTTCGTAGGAACCAATAAATGAAGCCATTAATCCTTTATAGTCGGTTGATGTATATGGTTTTTCGCCAAAGTAAATAATCTCTTTCAAAACAGAAAATACTTTTTTATTGATGCTGTCAGCTACAATCGGGACATCTTTTGCGATCGGAATTTGCACGCTAATTTGAGGACAATCGTTTTTGCAAGGTAAAGTTGTTTTTTTCTGAAAAGATTGGTCCTCAAAAGCTAATTCTTTAGAACAACGGGTCATTGAAAAAAGCAATACGGCAAAAATAATAATATGTTTCATCTCAAAAATGTTAATTAAATACAAAGGTATCAACTTGTGGCTTGGATAGAATAAATTAAAGGGTAAATTTGTGAAACATTTTCGCACTTTAAAATTAAAACATAGGAAACGAGCATTATGTAATTTGGATTTAAACCCGGATGAAGATGCGTCGGTTCCATATTCTATAAAAAATAAAATAGTATCTACTTATGAAATTCAATACTAAAGCCATTCACGGTGGTCAGCACCATGATCCAAGTACAGGAGCCGTTATGCCTCCAGTTTATCAAACGTCAACATTTGTGCAAACAAGTCCTGGGAAACCAGTAAATCCTGATTATGAATATAGCAGGGCCGCGAATCCCACTAGAACAGCATTGGAAAATGCATTAGCAAGTATTGAAAACGGGACGCGAGGTTTAGCTTTTTCGTCAGGATTAGCAGCGACGGATTGTATTTTACGTTCTTTTAAATCCGGTGATGAAATCATCGCCATGGACGATTTATATGGCGGTACTTACAGAATGTTTACCCGTATTTATAAGGATTCGGGAATTAAGTTTCATTTTGTTGATATGAATGATTTGGAGAAATTCCAGTCATTAATCAATGAAAACACAAAATTAGTGTGGGTAGAAACCCCAACAAACCCGCTGATGAAATTGGCAGATATTCAAGAAATTGCCAAAATCACCAAAGAAAAGAAAATCCTTTTTGCGGTAGATAACACCTTTGCGACTCCATATTTGCAAAAACCGTTAGACTTAGGGGCTGATATTGTGATGCATTCTGCAACGAAATATCTTGGCGGACATTCTGACGTTATTGCAGGTGCTTTGATTGTAAAAGACGAAGCACTAGGAGAACAATTGCATTTTCAACAATTTGCAACGGGAGCCACTCTAGGACCAATGGATAGTTTCTTAGTGCTGAGAGGAATTAAAACATTGCATTTACGCGTGCAAAGACATTGTGAAAATGGAGAAAAAGTGGTTGCGTTTTTAGACAATCATCCAAAGATTAAAAGAGTGTATTATCCAGGATTGCCAAGTCATCCGTATCATGAAATTGCAAAAAAGCAAATGAGTGGTTTTGGAGGAATGGTTTCCTTTACTTTTGTTTCAGGCAAAAAAGAGGATGCCATCAAATTTTTAGAGAATCTTAAAGTATTCACTTTGGCAGAATCTCTAGGAGGAGTAGAATCATTAGCAAATCACCCCGCTTTGATGACTCACGCCTCGATTCCGGAAGACAAAAGAAAAGAAATTGGAATTACAGATGATCTGGTTCGATTGAGCGTGGGTATTGAAGATGCTGATGATTTAATCGAAGATTTGAAGCAAGCATTAGCTTAATATATTAAAATATTTTTCTCTCCTTCAGATATGTTTTGGAGAGAATAAAAAATCCCAATTCTATCCCGAAGTGTCGGTATTAGAATTGGGATTTTGTTTTTTATATTAATGGTATTTCCACTATTGTAAATAATAAATATATCCAAAATTAAACCAAACCAACCAGTCGTTAGCTTTGTTTTCTTTGTATAAAGCTGGATTAGGATTTAAACCATCTACCCAATTAGAGAAAAAATACTGAAATCTTAAATCGACCATCAAATCCCTTAATGGGCTTAATTTATAGCGAGTTCCAACACTTGAAACCACTGACCATACAGAGCCTCCTTCGGTAGAAAAACCATAAGGGCGACCATCAGTCGGGGTTAAATATTTAGGGAAGGTAGTCCTTGGAATTCCTAAAGGGCCCATAGTTGAAGATGCTTTAGCATTATAATAACTGAATTGAGCTCCAAGACTTACAAAAGGTCCTAATTTTCCAATTGTTGCGGTAAATTCACGGATGCTTAAAGGGAAATATTCTAATTGCATTCCTATATTGGTAACGGCAGTGCTTCCGTACATTGCTTTTAGTTGCTCTTTGCCTTCTGAGGGTTTACCTTCTACCCATCGTCCAAAATGTTTCAATTCGGTTTTGTTATAAGAAAGCTCGCTTCTTAATTTAAAATGATCGTTAAAATAAGTTTCAGGAGTATAACAATCACAATCAGCTCTGTAAGAAAAATTTATATAATGAATAATACCAATTCCCATTCCAGTATTTCCAGAATTAGTTTTTAAATCGTGGCGTTCCCCATAGTCAGATTGAAAGGCTATGGGCCCAGCAATAACTCCTATTTCATGGGAAAATCCAAATTGTGCATTTGAATGATGTGAAAAACCCAACAGGATAAATAAAGTTAGTAGTATTCGTTTGATCATTATTAGTTAAATTTTCAAATCTTCACAAATATATAAAAACATCACTCATTAATTAAAAAAATAAAAATTTAAAATAAGTGAACATATTCTTATTTGATTACGAAAAATATAACGATTTCGGGATAAATGATGGTTTAGAAGAGGATTTCTTGGTATTTGCTTAATAAAAAGATAATTCTATTGATAAAACGAAAAAAAAGAGGGCGATATTCCTAGAAGATGTATATTTGTAGTCACTAACGAAAACGTTTTCTTAAACGTTAATAATCTATTAATCATGTCACAAAGTATTACTACTTTTATCGAATCGGTTGCTAAAAAGAATCCGAACG
>NZ_JAYURN010000119.1:0-10564 GCF_043756175.1 Flavobacterium sp. | reverse complement strand
ATTTTTTTAAACAAATGATAAAAATTACTATGACTATCAAAACCAAGTTCATAAGCAATTTCGTTTATAGGAATTACAGTATCTGATAACAGCACTTTCGATTTTTCGATTTTTCTTTTAATCACATATTGATAAGGCGTTACCCCTAAATATTTAAAAAAAAGTCTCGTGAAATGGTCTTTTTTCCAAGATGTTAAAAGAGAAAGTTCCTCTATATCTAGCTTTTTTTCTATGTTGGTATTTATATAATTTACAATCTCTTTTACTTTATACGGTATTGGGTCTTTTTCGTTATTTTCAGTGCGATTGGCATCGATTTTTTTGTGCGAATAGTTATTTAAAACTATCGAAACCGTAGTTACTAAATCTTCGTCTTTAAATGGTTTTACAATATAACCCTGCGGTCTGGTCATATTTACTTTATCTAAAGTGCTTTTGTCAGAATAGGACGTGAGATAAATATAAGGAATGGTGTCTTTTTTTAGTAAATAGCTACCTAATTCAGTTCCTTCTTTGTTTTTATTCAAATTAATATCAATAAGCACCAAGTCTGGAGGCGTTGCTTCGATATGTTGTATAGCATCTTCGACCGATGAAATGTCGATAGCTACTTCGTAATTTTCTTTTTCTAAAACTCTTTTTATATGCAAAGCAATGACTAACTCGTCTTCGACTACTGTTATTTTTGTTCTCATATTTGTAATTTATATTTTATAGCGTTGCGTTTTGAAATTGTATCGTATAACTTGTTCCAACCGTATTGTCTATTTGTAAAACACCTTTTATTTGTGAAACTAGCAATCGAACTAGTTCTAGCCCTAAGCCATCTTGCTTTTTTTGATTGTTGTTAAACCCAATACCGTCATCAGAAACAGAAAGTGTAAATTCTCCTTGATGCTCTGTAAGAGTAATTGCAATTTTTCCATTGGGTCTGTTTTCAAAAGCGTGCTTATAGGCATTGTTGACCAGTTCATTGACTATTAAACCAATAGGAATAGCGGTTTGAATATCTAAAAAAGTTGCGCCTACCGTGGTTTGCAATTCAATTTCTTTGGCGCTATGTTGCGAACCAATAATAGATTGTGTTAAGTTGCTTAAATAGTCTTTAAAACACACCTTGTCTAAGGTTTCATTTTGGTATAAATTTTCGTGTATTAATGCCATCGATGTAATACGAGCTTCACTCACGTTGATAAACGCATCGATTGATAATTGTTTGGCATCTAGCGATTGTATTTTAAGTAAACTAATCACCAACTGCATATTGTTCTTAACCCGATGGTGTATTTCTTTGAGTAGCGTTTCTTTTTCTGCTAATGATTTTTGAGTAAGTTGCTTTTCGTTTTCAATGATAAAGTTCTTTTTCTTGATAATTTTGTTGTTGCGAAAATAAAAAAAAGCGGATAAAAGCGATATAATTAAGGCAATAGAAAGATATACTACATTTTCTTTTTGGTTCTTGTTTTCTATAGTTTTTTTAAGTTGTGCTAGTTCTAGGTTTTTTATTTTGTTGTTTTTGTCGGTAAGGTCAAAATCTATTTGTAGTTCGTTTATTTTATTTTTATTTATTTTTAAATTTTCTTCGTCTTTTATATCCGCTTGTTTTATGTAATAATGTAGAGCCGTTTTATAATTTCCTAAAGCATCTTCTATTTTGTATTTTGTGGTATATATATTTAATTTTAATTCGTAGTAATCATCTGGATTTAATAAATCAATGGCTTTATTAATGTATTGTTGGGCTTCTTTTTTCCTGTTAGTCTCCAGATAAATATTGCTTGCGAGGACAAATACTTTTACTTTTAGGTCTTTTTTAAGTTTTGGAACGATTAAAAATTTATTTAATTGGAGTAGTGCTAGATCGTATTTTTTTAAATAATAATAACATTTAGTTAAAAATAAACGATTATAAATATGTGTGGTTTCATCGGTTGTTTGTTTAAAAAACTGTTCATTTTTTAAACAAATGGGTAATGCTTCCAGATATTTTTTTTCTATGATTAAAATATCAACTTTTTGTACCAATAATCTATGTTTTCTTAGTGGTGAATCCGATATTCTAATTGCTAAATTCATATACCATCCTGCTAGTTTATAGTTTCCTAAACTAGAATAAATATGAGAAGTATTTTGGTAAATGGATATTTTTTTGTTGGTATCGGTTTCGAGTGCAATTGCTTTTTTAGCATAAATTAATGCTTCTTTGTACAAGCTCTTAGCACTGTATAATCTGCTTAATTGATGATAAAAAAGTGGAAAATTTTTATCGTTTTTTCTTTCAATCGCTAATTTTAAATTGACATAAAGCAAGGAATTAGCTTCCTTATACGCTTCGTTCATTATTAGATAATCGGCTAAATTGCAACAGGAAGGAAAGTAATTGTCCCAATCCTTAATTTTATAAAATATATCCTTGGCTTTTCTTGCATTACTAATGGCTTTTTCAGTTTCATTATTAAAAAAAGTTATTTTAGATAAATTATAATAATACAAACCAATTCCTTTTTGGTATTTTAGTTTTTGGGATAACGTTGCTAATTTGTCATTATAAAAACCCACTTTTTTTAGATCATACAATTTGTATTCCTCACAAATGGTATGATATATACATGCTTTTAGTGTATCCTCTTTCTGTTTGCTAAGTGCCACAAGCAAACTGTCTATTTTGTTTTTGTCTTGGCAAAAAACAAAACTGTGACTTAGTAATAGAGCAAATAGTAAAAAATACTTCAAGACTTATTTTTTTGGTTTAAACGATTTGGTTATGGTTCAAGTGATTCTTAGTTTTAAATTTTTCTGATAAATGTTATTTCATTTTTGTAATATTTTTTTCACTCGTACATTTAAAATTGAATTATAAACTAAAATAAGCCATTTTTACAGACCATAGCATTAGTTTTTTGTTTTTAACTATTGTTTATCCTGGCAATTGGATAGAAAAATAACTAACAAAAAACCACTCCGTAAACAAGGGAGTGGTTGACTAATCAAAAAAACTATTTAAAAAAAATTATTTTTTAAGCAACATGGCTTTTATTTGCGCCATATCGCTTTTTAGGTTATTAATTTCTTTTTCTTGTGCAATTGCATGAAGTGTCATTTCTTCAATGGTTTGCTCTAAAGCTACGTTCATTTCTATCATGGTGTAACCATTTGTTTCATAATGTTTAGCCGATTTAAAAGCTGGTAAGTGCTTGTTGGCTTTTATGTACGCTTCTGTATCAGACAATGACATTAATTTATAGTCTTTCTCAAAAACATAATCTGCAGCAACTGCTGTAACCACGGCATAGTCAGTTGCATTTATTTTACCGTTTACATGTAATTTTGCAGTTGGGTTAATTGTACCTATACCGACGTTGCCAGTGACTACATTTGCAAACATTGTTGTACCAGCCATATTTCCATTAGAATCACTTTTGCCAATATAAAAATAATCGTCGGTCAATATCTGTAAATTGCCGTTATCTTTTATTTTACTATAATTATTTCCCCATGAAATTCCAGTACCATTATTAGTTTGAAGAATATTACCGTTTATATATGCATTCCCATTTACATCTAATTTTTGTGTTGGCGCTGAAGTACCTATACCAACGTTGCCAATATTAGTAATATTACCATTACAAATAATATTACCACCTGCAACTATATTACTTGCCGAAGTAATATTACCACTTGCACCTATAGTACCTCCCGCACTAATATAACCATCAGCCATTATACCACCAGTACTAGTAAAAGTAATAACTTCAGTACCGATATTGTTAAAATCTGTCGCAAATGTAGACAGATAACTTAAAGCAAATCTGTTACCATAATTGGTTAAGGTAAAAGAAGTAGCACCTGTCTGGGCTCTAAAATGACCGTAATGGTTTGTTCTATCCGAATTTGCGATCCACATATCGGCACCATTTCCGGCTGAATTTCCAAAAGTATACGTTTGTGCATGAACGCTTGTGTAGGATGATAGTAAAATTAAAGCTACTACAAGCATATTTTTTTTTATATTTTTCATATTTTTAAATTTTAAATTATTGTTTTATAAATTGTTTTACAATGCGCTTGTCGTTTACTTGTACTTGTAGCAAGTAACTGCCTGTGCTTAGGTTGGCTACGTTTATGGTGCCGTTGGTAACTTTGCCTTTGCTTACTTCTTGCCCTACTTTGTTGTATATGGCATAGGGCGTGTTGTTGTCTATAGCGGTAATGTTCATATAGTCGCCAGAGACTGGGTTGGGGTAAATGATCAGGTTTGTAGGATCTGGTGTTGTTAGGGTATTTTCTACTACTATTTTTTCTGTTTTTGCAACAGGGTTTGCGGATCTAGCAGTTGTTGCAGCCGGAGCTGTAATGTTTATGGTAAAGTCTTCAATTTCCCCCAGAGCGGTAAAATTAGGGTCGTTTGTAGCAGAATCTAATAGATTACATACGGCAGTCACATTTACATAAGTACTACCATTTGGGTATCTTTGGTAAATAATTCGCATTCTTACAGTACCAACATCAGCATTAGCAGGTACGTTAATACCATTAGACACAAATGTTACAGGAACACCAAAAGTTACACTTGAGCCTCCAGATCCTTTATAAGTTAATCCTCCCATTGTGACTAGTTCAGTAGGTTCAAAAACACCGTCATTATCAAAATCTATAAAGGCTGCTACGTTTGCATCATTAGCTCCATTTACAACTGCTCGTACTTTAAGTACATTGTTTGTGCTTCCTGCTTGTAATGCAGGAGCAGCAACACTTGTTGTAAAATTGTTGTACGTTTTTGTAGTGGGTATACCTCTTGTCAAACTTGGATAACTTAACGTATTTGTACTTCCATTTGTAATTTGTACTTGTTGTATGTAAGCCTGAGATGTGTAACAATCTGCTTGAAAAGTTGGAGGTGCGCAATAATTTAAGGTTGTTACTGTATTTGGGGTTTGAGTTACTGATATATCACCATATTTATTCATTGCTGCAACTGTAACACTATATGTACTTACTGGATTTAAGCCAGTAACTACGCATGGTGATGCACTAGAAAATCCAACTGGAATGCCGTTTGCAAAAACAAAATAACCAACAATGTCACTAGATGTACTTGCAAGCCAAGCTTGTGTAAATCCTTGAGAGGTTACAGAGGTACTACTTATTCCATATATGGCAGGAGGATTAACAGTTTGATTGGCTGGATAAAAAATGTGAGTGCTTTGTGCGCTTTCTTCTGTACCGCTAGTAGCAGTTATATACAACTCATAATCCATCGGCATAGGCATTTGCGCATCTGTTAAAGTATATGTTCTTGTGGTTGACGCTATACTTTGATTTACTTTAGTGTATGCAACATCAGCCTGCCTCTTTAAGTAAATGGTGTAGTACGTAACTGCTCCTCCTGTGGTGGGAGCACTCCAAGTAAAAGTGGTCGAATTCCAGTAATTTCCTGAAGCAGCAACTCGAAAAAGTGTTGGTGCTCCAGGAGCTAGTACAGTATTTGCTTTTGCATCATCTTTGTTTTTTGCTGTCGCAAAAAAAGTGATGAATAGGGTGAGTAGTATTAAGATTATTTTTTTCATGGTTATAATTCATTTGGCATAGAGCTATTGTTTCTGTTTTCAAAAAGATATTTAAGTAAATCTACAGTTTCAGTAACAGTTATTCCATTCATACAGCCTGCAAATACTGAAGTACAAATAAATCCACCATTATTAAATGTTACGTAGTAAGCTTCACTAATTCTTTTCAACTCTGCACCAATACAAACTACTACTTGAGCGCCAAATGTTATTTTTTCGGCAACATTCCCACCAAGTAAGGTTGTTCCTGTCGGCGGGCTTATATAAGGATTTGTCATAATAGTTGTTGCACAACCAATTGCAACCCACGTGCTGTAAGCGCCAAAAGAAATAGCAACTGATCCGAAACAATTAGCTAGTGTCAAAAAACACGGATACCATTTATTATCGCTTATTTTTAGATTAGATATTTTTTTTTTAAAAGTGTTATTTAATGTTGCTAGTTTAAATATTTCTTGAATTTGAGATTCATCTAATTTTTTAATTAAAGGATTGCTTTCAGATAATTGATTAAAAAGATTGAAAACTATATCATTTACCTTTTTAAATTCGTTGAAATCTTTATAACCTAGCTTGTGAGTTAATTTATTGAGCTCAATTTCATTATTTGAAGTAGAAAGATCTTGCATTTGTTCAAGACCCATTAATCTATCTTGTTTTTCTAAAGAAGACAGGCTAGAGATATGTTTTAAATTAATAATAAATGTTGTTGCTATATATTGAGCAAAAATTTTATCATTAGCTAAATTATTGACTAAAATTTCTTTTTCTTCCGCAGAAATTAACCGAAAGGGCAATCTATTTGCATACGCTTGCGCGCTAGGATATAATGCTCCAAGTAGCAGTAATACTGTTAGGAACATTCTTTTTATTTTATTTTTCATATTGTAATAATTAAATTATTATTCATTTTTTGTACTCGGGTGGTTAGTGTTGGCACGGTTGTGCTGTTCACTTGCTGGTTCTTGGGGATTTTTTGTGGTTTTGTCATGGTATTTTGGTTTTATTGTTACTATTACTGTAAAAGTACACACCTAAAAAAATACGCACTTGCTTAAAAACGACCTAAATTCCTGTAAAACGACTTTTTGTTTAAAAAAATGTTAAATTTTTTGCCACAGATTAAAAAGATTAAAGGGATTTTGTTTTTGGGTTAAAAAACTTTGCTGGTGGGTGTAGATTTTTAAGTTTAAAACATATTTATTTTTACTATTATATCGGCTCAGCTTTTACACGGTGATTGGGCTGGTTAGTGGTATAGTGATTACCCATTGCTTGCATAGCACAACAAGTTCATTTATAGCTCGGTTATCATTTTTGAAACCAGAACTATAACTATTTTAAAACGACATGTTGGGAAGCCAGCTAACCCATTTATCTATATTGCTATGGGATGATTTAATAATTGGGATTTGGTAGAAAAACACTAAAAAAAAATCCGCTTAAGATTACTCTCAAGCGGATTATAAAATTTATAGAATTTTTACTATAAAATCTCTAATTCTTTCATACAAGCATGCATCATTTCATAAGTACGATTTATATCGTTATCTAACCCAATAGAAAAACGAATCAAACCATCTGTTAAGCCCATTTCTGCTTGCTCTTCTAACGGAATTTCAGACGAGGTTGATGTTCCTGGTGCAGAAAACAACGTTTTATAAAAACCCAAACTTACTGCCAGATAACCTAGATTTCTTTCTTGCATGAGTTCCATCAGTTCGTTTGCTTTGTCCAAGCTTCCAACATCGATAGTCATCATACCACCAAAACCATATTCGTGGTTAATCATACCTGAATAAATCTCGTGACTCGGGTGTGATTTCAAACCTGGATAAACCGTTTTTATTCCGTTTTCTTCAAATTTTTGTGACAAAAACATCGCATTATGACTGTGTTGCTTCATTCTGATATGCAAAGTTCTGAGGTTTTTCATTACACTTGCACTTCGCAAACTATCCATCGTTGGTCCCAAAAGCATACTAGCACCTGAGTTTACATTTTTTAAATCATTAATAAAAGCTTGCGAAGCACAAACCACGCCACCTACAGTATCGCTACTTCCATTTATGTATTTAGTTAACGAATGAATCACAATATCTGCACCTAATTTTGCTGGTGAAACCGACAATAGCGAAAAAGTATTATCAACCACTAATTTCAAATCGTGTTTAATGGCAATTTTTGCCAAACCAGCAATATCAGCCACTTCCAACAAAGGATTACTTACCGTTTCACAATACAAAACTTTAGTATTTGGCGTAATGGCTGCTTCTACAACATCCAATTTAGTAATATCTACAAATGTTGTTTTGATACCAAATCTAGGCGCTAGATTTTTCAAAAAAGCGTACGTTCCTCCATAAATTGTTCTGCTCGAAACAATATGATCACCGTTTCCACACAATTGTAATAATGTTGGAGTAATTGCTCCCATTCCAGAAGCTGCAACATTTGCCGTTTCCGTTCCCTCCATGGCAGCAAGTGCTTTGTCTAAATACAAATTACTTGGCGAAGAATGACGAGAATAGAGGTAACAACCTTCGGCATTGCCTTCAAAAGTGTCAAACATGGTTTTTGCCGACAAAAAGGTATAGGTAGAACTGTCTGAAATAGAAGGATTTACACCTCCAAATTCGCCAAAATATTGCAAATCTTGAATTTTGTCTGCGGGATTGAAGTTTTTCATATGTAAATAATATTTGTTTTTTATCGGAATATGGTATGTTTATGAGAAACATTCATTTATGTTCGTGATTTAGGTTTCATAAATATTTCATACTTTTATTTTCTTTAGAAGCTATTCCTACACCAGAGACTGAAAGTGCGAACTGGCGAAGCAATTCATTACAATCTTTTTTTTCGAAAAAATCTCAAAAAAAAGGATTTCCACTGCTATCGGGAAAAGGCTAGGACATTCTGTTATCAACTAATAATCATTAAAAAAACAAAATATTAGATTTAATCACAATGCAAATGAAATAAATTAGAAAATAAAACTATAATTTAATACATTTGAAATTATTTAAACATTAAAAATGATTTAAAATTGTCATTTTTAGAAAATTTAAAATCATGAATTTAGACGAAATCGACAAAAGCTTATTAAAATTATTACAAACTGATAGTAAGAAAACTACAAAAGAACTTTCATCAAAATTAAATCTTTCTGTTACAGCAGTTTACGAACGTATAAAAAAACTGGAACGAGAAGGTATTATCGAAAAACATGTTGTTTTATTAAACAGAAAAAAGATTGAAAAAGGATTTGTCGTTTTCTGTCATATCAAACTAATTCAACATACAAAAGAATTTCTAACAAAATTTGAAAGTCAAGTCATTAAGCTTAACGAAGTATTAGAATGTCATCACGTGAGTGGCGATTACGATTATATTCTGAAAATTGTACTCAAAGACATGGAAGAATATCGTGAATTTCTAGTAGAAAAACTGACAACATTAGAACATATAGGTAGCACACACAGCACCTTTATGATTTCTGAGGTAAAAAACACAACGGTTATAGAAATTTAATTTTTTTGAAAAATTGGTAATGATTTTTGCCTTTATGATTGCAATTAAATTCGTAATTTTGCATTATTAAAAAAAAAAAACACTAACTATGAGTTCATTTGACGTAGTCATTATAGGTTCAGGTCCAGGCGGATATGTATCAGCAATTCGTTGCGCACAATTAGGTTTCAAAACTGCTATTATAGAAAAATATTCGACTCTTGGCGGAACCTGTCTTAATGTAGGTTGTATTCCATCAAAAGCATTATTGGCATCATCTCATCATTACGAAGAATTACAACATTTTGCAGACCACGGAATTGAAGTTTCTGGAGAAGTAAAAGTAAATCTTGAAAAAATGATTGCACGCAAACAAGCTGTTGTGGATCAAACTTCTGGTGGTGTAAAATTTTTAATGGACAAAAACAAAGTGACCGTTTTCGAAGGATTAGGTTCTTTTGAAGATGCAACTCATGTAAAAGTTACAAAAGCAGACAGAACTTCGGAAGTTCTTGAAGCTAAAAATATCATTATAGCAACAGGTTCTAAACCATCATCTTTACCTTTTATAAAATTAGATAAAGAAAGAATCATCACATCGACCGAAGCATTAAAATTACCAGAAGTTCCTAAACATTTAGTAATTATTGGTGGTGGCGTTATTGGTATTGAGCTTGGGCAAGTATATTTAAGATTAGGAGCACAAGTTTCGGTAGTAGAATATATGGACAGAATTATTCCAGGAATGGATGCTTCTTTGTCTAAAGAATTGACAAAAGTGTTAAAAAAACAAGGAATGAAATTCTATGTTTCACACAAAGTAAAATCAGTAGAAAGAAATGGCGATGCTGTAACAGTTCAAGCTGAAAATACTAAAGGAGAAACTATTACTTTAGAAGGTGATTATTCACTAGTTTCAGTTGGTCGTCGTCCTTATACTGATGGTCTTTCAGCAGATAAAGCTGGTGTAAAAATTACTGACAGAGGAATGGTAGAAGTAAACGATCATTTGCAAACTTCAGTTTCAAATATTTATGCCATTGGTGATGTAGTTCGAGGTGCCATGTTAGCTCATAAAGCAGAAGAAGAAGGAGTTATGGTTGCCGAAATTTTGGCAGGTCAAAAACCACATATCGATTATAATTTGATTCCTGGAGTTGTTTATACTTGGCCAGAAGTTGCTGAAGTTGGAAAAACTGAAGAACAACTGAAAGCAGATGGTATAGAATACAAAGCAGGAAGTTTCCCATTCAAGGCATTAGGAAGAGCAAGAGCTGGAGGTGATACCGATGGATTTGTAAAAATTCTAGCTGATGCTAAAACTGATGAAGTCCTTGGTGTACACATGATTGGTGCTCGTTGTGCCGATTTAATTGCAGAAGCAGTTACCGCAATGGAATTTAGAGCATCTGCCGAAGATATTTCAAGAATGAGTCACGCACATCCAACATTTGCAGAAGCTATAAAAGAAGCAGCATTAGCCG
>NZ_JAYURN010000118.1:0-10657 GCF_043756175.1 Flavobacterium sp. | reverse complement strand
TGCTTGAACTAACTTGGGGAGGAAAAAATCCTATACAAATGAAAGACGGTTCTGAACGTAAATTTATTAATGATGGCGATACTGTCATTATGAAAGGTTTCTGTAAGAACGACCAAGTAAGAATTGGTTTTGGTGAAGTTTCTAGCAAACTGTTGCCCGCTAATATGATGAAAAAATAACAAATTACACAAACAGTAAAAACAAATACAATTATTTAAACTAGTTTCTTAAATGATTTATTAGATTTTAGTTTTTATGTTTTAATTTTTATAAAAGAGAGGTTTTCGAAATGAAAACCTCTCTTTTATTTTGTATTTCAACGACACTATTTCACTTCTTATCGGATTATGAATGACTAAAATAGGACAACATTCTTATTTTTATATTTTTGAGAAATAATCAAATTATTTAACCCAAAATTATGAAAAGAATTCTGATTCTATTAACATTAACAATTATTACAACTGATGCTTTTTCTCAAAAACTATCAAAACCAAAAAAGGTTGAAATAACGGGTACTTTTGCAAACCCAATCCCTTCTCCAACTGGTGAATTTATCTTATTAACTAATGAAAAATCTCAAGGAATTTCCTTATTGAATATAAAAACAAAAAAGATAACCCAAATATCAAAAACCGAAGGTAGTGGTTATGGATACAGTTGGTCGAATGATAGCGAAACTTTTTTTTATAAAGTAAAACCTGAAAATGGCTATATCATGAATTCTGAAGTTTTTAACTATAATATAAAAACTAAAAAAACAGAAAGAATAAATATTAATCATAATTATTTACCTTCATACAAAGGAAATATAAAAGAAAGTAATATTGTTGTGTACACTAATATTATGACTTTAAAAATTGAAGCTATCGATTTAAACACTTCAAAAGCGTGGGTAGTTACTAACGAAGAAGGACAATTTTATAATGCAATTTTATCACATGACGGAAAAAAAGTAGCCGTACATAATGGCCCAAATATTTTTGTCTATAATATTGATGGTTCTGGAATAATTTCGAAGTTAGGTATAGGAATTGCTACTTCTTGGTCTAAAAATGACAAATATCTATTAGGTTTTATGGATGAAAGCTCTGATGGACATGAAATAAGCAATTCAGATTTGTACTTATTTGATGTTGTCAATTCAAAATCAAAAAAAATCACGCAAACAAAAGATTCATTTGAAAGCGATCCGAGTTTTTTTGGCACAAACATGATAATTTATAATGACAAAAAAACCGGACAAATATTTACCTCACAAATTAACTTTTAATTTTCATGAAGCAATTATATATATTTTTATTTACCATTATACTTTCATTTACCGCAAATTGTCAAGTTATTGTTATTGATCCAGAACATGGTTACGGAGCTATAACAAGTAACAATCCCGATGGAAGAACAGCAACAGAAATAGAAACTGCTCTTGAAGTAGGTTTAAGAACAAAAACATTATTAACGAATAATTGTGCATCAGTTGTAGTTCACATGACTAGAACAACAAATATAAATGGATGGATTTCAGTAGACCAAAGAGCCTTAATGGCTCAAAATTGGAATGCAGACAGACTAATAAGCATGCATGGCAATGCAGGAGGCGGAACTGGTACAGAAACATTTTACTCAACAGCAACAGGATTAGTTGCTAATAACGAAAGCGCAGCGGTTCAGTTGGCCTACGCAACAAAAGTTCAAGATGAGATGGTATTAAATGGTGATTGGTTAAGCAGAAGAGTTTCTACTGATATTAGTTTCTTGGGTTATAATTTAGGAGTTTTAAAACGTTCTACAACTGGTTGTCTAAACGAAATTGGTTTTGTTGACAGTACAACTGATGCTCCAAAATTATTGAGTTCAACATGGAGAGATAAATTTGCATTGGCTTATTTTAATGCACTTAAATCAAATTTAAATATGACTTGTAATGGTACAATTCCTGCGCCAGGAAGCTTTTCACTTATAGTTACTCCCTCTTGTAATAATATAACTAGTCAAGTTAATCTTACTTGGACTGCCTCTACAAATACTACTTCCTATGATATTTATAGAAATGGTGTTTTGTGGGATACAAATATAACCGCAACTACTTATGTAAATACTACTAATGTTGTTGCTGGCACGACTTATTCTTATTCTATAAAAGCAAAAAATACAACTTCAACCCAAACAGGAAATTCAAACGGGACTTTGTCTGTGACAGCTATTAATTGTGCGCTACCAGGAGCATTTACATTAACAGTAACTCCAGAATGTAATGTTTCTGCAACAAGTCAAAATAAATTAACATGGACAACTTCTGCAAATGCAACTGCCTATGATATTTATAGAAATGGTGTTTTATATGATAGTGATATAGTAGGAAATCAATATATTAATAGTTATTTAATTACTGGTGGAACAACATACACCTATTCTGTAAAAGCAAAAAACACTATTGGTAAAACATCTAATTCAAACGGAATACTATCGGTTGTAGCAATAAGTTGCATTCCAGGAGCATTTACTGTTACAGCTTTTGCCGATTGCTCAGGTACAACTAGCAGAATAAACTTAACTTGGACAGTTTCAGCAGGAGCAACTTCGTATGATATATATAGAAACGGAAATCTTTACGCAAGTGATGTGACTGGCACTCAGTTTTTAAACACTTATTTAATTATATCTGGCACAACATATACTTACTCGATGGTTGCAAAAAATAGTGTCGGAACTGTTGCAAACTCAAACGGAACGAGAACTATGACTGCAATTAGTTGTTTAGCAGCAGGAACAAATAAACCTTCGACAGTAATGACTAAAAACGATGAATTAATGATTAATAATATTAATATTAAAAATGAAATTACTTTGCATCCAAATCCAACAGAAGGCGAGTTCATTTTAAATATTAATAATGTTCTAAATAGAGTTTTATATATTTCAATTTTCAATTTAACTGGTCAAAATGTTTATACAAAAAACTTCAATTCACCTGAAGAGGTTATCAATAAAGGTATAGATATTAGACATTTACCTAATGGAATTTATTTAATGAAAATATCCGTTGATGGTAAAGAATATAAAAGAAAGATTATAAAAAAATAATATATACTTAAAAAAACAACAGCTTCCAAGATAAATTGGAAGCTGTTGTTTTTAATAATAGGTTTATTTCGTTGATAACTTATTACTTAAATTTTCTTTAACTTCATCAAACCATTCGTCACGAAGAATACTCAAAATAATACTATCTCGTCTTCCGCCGTCTAGTTTTGTCATATTACTTCTCAAAACTCCATCTACTTTACAACCAATACTTTTCATGGCGGCTTTGCTACGTTCGTTTGCATTATCAGCACGAAATTCTACGCGTTCCATATTCATTTTTTCGAAAGCGAACTCGAGTAATAAATATTTGCAATGTTTGTTGAGTCCTGTTCCGTGAAATTGTTTTCCGTACCAAGTATAACCCAATTGTAAAGTTTTATTGCTAAATTGTATATCATAAAAACGTGTACTTCCTGCGTATTCATTTGTTCGTTTGTCGAAAACTACAAATGCATATTCACTAAGTTTTTCTCGATTATTTAATGCAATATGAATGTAATTTCTAAAATTTTCTTCTCCAATTGCTGGCAAAGAGGAATATTTCCAGATTTCTTGGTTTTGCAATGATTCTGTATATAAATTGGTAAAATGAGATTCTTTTAAAGGTTCTAATCGAACGAAATCATTTTCTAAAGTGTAGTTTGCAGCAAAATCAAAGTTCATAACAATTGTATTATTCATTGAATTCGTCACAACGTTCTGGAACTTGCGGATCGTATAACGGACATTTGTATTCTTCGAGAATATCTACCAATTTGTCCATGGTTTTCCCTTCAGTTCCGTAGCAATCTATTTTAATACTTTGTGGTGTAGTTCTTATATGAAATGCTCCTACTCCGTCGTTATTTTTCCAGCTTTTCTCATCTACTTTTTGCCATTTTGAGAAAACGTTTGCGATTCGGTTTAGGATTACTTCGATAGGTAAATCTTCGAGTCCGTCGACTATTTCTTCGTCTGAAATGGCTTCGTAAACCAAATGATGGTTTAAGTAAATTCCTTCTTTATAATTCCAAAATACTAGTTCGTACATAATTATTTTTTTGCCCACGGATATCGCGGATTTATACTGATTAGAACGGATTTATTATATTATTTCTGAAAATTACAAATATTTTAGCCCTGATGGAAGCGATATCCTTTTTCTTGCTCCTTTAGCAAGGAAAAGATATAGCGCACAGCGGGAATTGCTCCTAATATTCGAAAGTTCCGTATTCTGATTGTATAGTCAATTTTTTATTTTCGCTTGCCTCTACTCTACCCACAATTTGGGCATCGACACCAAATGATTTTGAGATTTCGATGATATTATTTGCTATGTTTTCTGGAACATAAATTTCCATTCGGTGACCACAATTAAATACTTGATACATTTCTTTCCAATCGGTTTTTGACTGCTCTTGAATGAGTTTGAAAAGTGGCGGAACTGGAAATAAATTGTCTTTTATAACGTGCAAATTATCTATAAAATGCAAGATTTTTGTTTGTGCTCCTCCACTACAATGCACCATACCATGTATTTCGTTTGGCGTGTATTTTTCTAGTATTTTTTTGATAATTGGCGCATAAGTTCTTGTTGGAGAAAGCACTAATTTACCAGCATCTATCGGGGAATTTTCTACCTTATCAGTTAGTTTTACACTTCCTGAATATACGAGTTCGTTAGGAACTTGTGCATCGAAACTTTCTGGATATTTGTGTGCTAAATACTTATCGAAAACATCGTGACGGGCAGATGTGAGTCCGTTGCTTCCCATTCCGCCATTATATGATTTCTCGTAATTGGCTTGTCCAAAAGAGGCCAATCCTACGATTACATCTCCCGGTTGAATATTGGCATTGTTTACTACATCTTTACGTTTCATACGGGCAGTTACGGTCGAGTCGACAATAAGTGTTCGCACGATATCGCCTACATCGGCAGTTTCTCCACCAGTAGAATGTATGGTTACGCCGAAGGTTTTTAGTTCGGCAATTATCTCTTCACTTCCGTTGATAATCGCAGAAATCACTTCGCCTGTTATGAGGTTTTTATTACGCCCAATGGTTGATGATAACATAATATTATCGGTTGCGCCAACGCATAATAAATCATCTATATTCATGATGAGTGCATCTTGCGCAATGCCTTTCCAGACAGACATATCACCTGTTTCTTTCCAGTACATATAGGCTAAGGATGATTTTGTTCCTGCGCCATCTGCGTGCATGATGAGGCAATAATCCTCGTCGTTTGTTAAATAATCTGGGACGATTTTGCAGAATGCTTTTGGAAACAATCCTTTGTCTATATTTTTGATGGCGTTGTGCACATCTTCTTTGCCTGCCGAAACGCCTCGAAGTGCATATCTTTTTGAAGTATCAGAACTCATTTTTGTTTGTGTTGTTGTCTGGCAAAGATAACAAATTGAATTACGAATTACGAATTACGAATTACGAATTTTTACTTTTCTACAATTAAGATTTCTACTCGGCGATTGGCCAATTTTTCTGAATCATTTTTTTCTAGAATTTTATAAATAGGTTGCGAACTTCCGAAGCCTTCGTGGAATACTCGATTAAATAAAATTTCTTTTTCTACCAAATAAGTGTAAATAGATTGCGCTCTTTTGCTAGATAGTTTTACATCTTTAATATCGGTATTGCAACAAATGTGTCCGTTTATTTTAATTTTTAAATTCGGATTTTTTAATAAAACATTATAAAGCCCTAATAAAATTGGTTTCGATTTTTCTATTACTTTATCTGAGTCGAGATGAAAATAAATATTATCAATCGTAATGATATCCCCTTTTTTTGCGTTTTTAAATTTACTCACTAAAGAATTAGCTTCTTTTTCAATTTTAGCATTTATATCAATATCTATTGGCATTTCTTCGCTTGTTACAACACTAATTTTTTGTTGTTTTGGAATGTCATAAAAAAGAGTTACTTTCCTGTTTTCTTTTTGATTACTAGACAGTTTAAAGTCTTTACCAAATGGCATTAACTCAACATTTTCGCTTAACTGTAATTTATTTTCTTTCAGAATTTTAATCACTGCATTTATTCTTTTGGCAGACAATTCTTTGTTATACGATTTGTCATCTACACTATCGCAATAACCATAAATTTTAGTTATTTCGGCTTTTGGGTTTTCTGAAATCCAATTTCGAAAACTTTTGGCTGAACTTTCGTTAGGAACATCGATATTAAAATCAAAAAAAACATCAAACTTCTCTTGCGAATAAGTTGTGATTGATAAGCATAAAAAAAGTAAAATGTAACGTGTTTTCATACGCAGATAATATTTGTTTTTTATTGGAATATGTTATATTTATGAGGAAACATTCATTTATATTCGTAATTCAGTTATCATAAATATTTCATATAATTAATTTTCGATAACTTCTATTTCTACTCGGCGATTGGCTAATTCTTCTTGGTAACTTTTTTCTGGAATTTTATAAATTGGATTAGCGCTTCCGTAGCCTTTATAACCCAACCTTGATGTTGAAATTCCATTTTTTATTAAATAATCGAATACAAATTTAGCTCTTCTGTATGAAAGTTTCACATCGTTTGTGTTACGATTACAACAAATATTCCCGTGAATATCGATTTTTAGTTTCGGATTGTTTTTCAAATATTCTAAAAGATCTAATATAATTTGCAACGAACCATCTGCTAATTTTTCAGAATTAATTTGAAATAAAATATTATTGATAATGATGATATCACCTATTTTGGCATTTTTAAATTTTTCAGAAATTGATTTTTCCGAAGCTAAAAACTGATTTAATATTTCTTGGTTTTCTGGCGAATCGAAACTTCCGTTTTCTGAGTTATTGGGATTTGGTTTTGATTTTTGAGCTAAAATAGATTTAAAAAAAATGATTGCTTTTCTATTCTCGTCTGATATTTTAGATTGACTGTGAATTTCGCCAAAGCCTTTTATTTCAAATTGATTACTAATCGAAATATTTTTTTCTTTACAATAATTGAGAATGTTTTTTGCTCGTTTTGATGAAAGTGAATCGTTGTATTTTTTGGTGTCGACTGAATCGGCGTAACCGTAAATTTTTAAAATTTCGATTTTCTTTTTTGAAGCAATCAAAGAATCCAATTTGATTTTTGCTTTGGGATTTATTTCTGATTTATTAAAATCGAAGTAAACTTCTAACTTTTCTTGGGCAGAAACGCTTTTTACAAAGAATAAAAGAAGTAAAAAAAGGGTTTTCATACTTTAATTTTCGATAACTTCAATCTCAACTCGGCGATTGGCAGCTCTTTCTTCTTCGGTTTTTTCGGGTAAAGCATACATTGGTATTGAACTTCCAAAACCTTTGAAACTCATTCTTGTTTTTTCTATTCCGTTTAGTTCTAAGAATTGCTTAACAGCTTTGGCTCTTTGGGTTGACAAGTCTTTTCTGTCAACAGTTACGCAACACAAATGACCGTGAATACTAATTACCATTTCTGGTCTTTCTTGCATTACAAGCAATAATTCGTATAATTTACCTCGAGAATCATTGGTTACTGCAAAAGTATTCAGAATAAAATTCAGGTTATTCAGTTTTAATTTTGTGCCTGGTTCTGCATAACAAAGTTCGTCCATAAACTTAACATCGAGTTTGTATTCAGTTTTTGTACCATTAAAATTATCGATTACAACTTTGTCTGGAAAAACAATTGGCTTTTTGGTTTTGACAATTTTCTTTGATTTCATACCTAAAACTTCATCCTCACGAACAATATCTTTTTGGAATAAATAGTAAATCGTTACTTTTCTGTTTTCAGCTTTATTTTTTGATTGTTGAAAGTTCTCACCAAAGCTTCGTGTTTTAAAATCCTCTCGAATTTTCACTTTCTCTTTTATGTTTTGATACACTTTATCAACTCTTTTTAAAGCGAGCGAATCGTTGTGTTGATTGGTTCCATCTTCATCTGTATAACCATTTATAGCTAATATTTTACTTGTTGGGTTTTGACTTATCCAAGTTTGAAGTTCTTTGTTTTCTGATGCTGACAATTCGTATTTATTACTATCAAAATACACAGAGAATTGCTCCTGCGCATTTGCTAGATAAATATTTGCCAAAAATAATATGTAGATAAAAAGTTTCTTCATTTAATTAATTAACCCAATTTATTGCAAAATATTGTTAGTTAATCAAAAACAATACCAATAAAAAAGCCATTTGATTACTCAAACGGCTTCAAATATAAAGTATTTTAAATTTATTTCGTAAACAACAACTCTCTATATTTAGTTAATGTCCAACTTTCGTTATCTACTAACAATTCTAGTTTGTCACAGTGCTCGCGAATATCATCAAAAAATGGTTTTACAGCATCACAATATGATTCGGCCATTTTTTGAGCATCTGTAATAACGTTTGCTTTTTTACGAGCTTCTGTCATTGCTTCTACTTTGGTATTAATACCTTCGATATGTTCGGAAATTTCTTTGATTAAAACAATTTGTTCTTTACCAATTTTTTTGAATTCATCACCAAAAATATCTTTTAATCCTTTTACATTTTCTATTAATGTATTTTGGTATTTAATCGCTGTTGGAATCACATGATTACGAGCAATATCACCTAAAA
This sequence comes from Flavobacterium sp., assembly GCF_043756175.1. GTDB lineage: Bacteria > Bacteroidota > Bacteroidia > Flavobacteriales > Flavobacteriaceae > Flavobacterium. The sequence continues at coordinate 1,982 of NZ_JAYURN010000118.1, read as the reverse complement.
CACGACCTTCAATTTGAATTTTCTTAGTATATTCTTCCAATTCGATTTCGTAACGAGCTTCAACCTCAACATGATTCATGACATTCATTTCCGAAAATAAATCTAGTGCTTGTTTAGAAACTTTAGCTTTTAATGCTAATGGAGTAGTTTTAAAATTACTCAAACCACGTTTTTTAGCTTCTACTTCCCAAGCATCACTATAACCATCTCCTTCAAAAAGAATCTTTTTAGACTTTTTGATATATTCTCTTAAAACATTGAAAATAGCATCATCTTTTTTCATGTCTTTTGTTTCAATCAAAGCGTCAACTTCTTTTTTGAAATCTTTCAATTGTTTAGCAACTATTGTATTTAAAGTTGTCATAGCATTGGCACAATTTGCAGAAGAACCAACGGCTCTGAACTCAAATTTGTTTCCTGTAAATGCAAATGGCGATGTTCTGTTTCTGTCAGTATTATCTAAAAGTACGTCTGGAATTTTACCTACAACATTTAGTTTTAAATCTGTTTTTTCTTCCGGAGATAATTTTCCAGTTGTTACACCTTCTAATTCGGCCAAAACTTTTGTCAATTGTTCTCCAATAAATACCGAAATAATTGCTGGTGGTGCTTCGTTTGCTCCTAATCTGTGGTCGTTAGTTGCAGTGGCAATAGCAGCTCTTAATAATTCTTCATAATCATTTACCGCTTTTATAGTATTGATAAAAAATGATAAAAACTGAAGGTTACTCATTGGTGTTTTACTCGGACTTAATAAATTAATTCCAGTATCTGTTGCTAATGACCAGTTGTTATGTTTTCCAGAACCGTTTACTCCTTTGAAAGGTTTTTCGTGAAATAAAACTTTAAAATCATGACGTTCTCCTACTTTTTGCATCACATCCATTAATAATGAATTGTGGTCTACAGCAAGATTTGTTTCTTCGAAAATTGGAGCCAGCTCAAACTGATTTGGCGCTACTTCATTGTGACGTGTTTTTACTGGAATACCAAGATACATACATTCTTGTTCCAACTCACGCATATAATTTAACGCTCTTGTTGGTATTGAACCAAAATAATGGTCGTCTAACTGTTGTCCTTTTGCCGAAGTATGTCCTAGCAAAGTTCTTCCTGTCATCAAAATATCAGGACGAGAATTTGCTAAAGCAGTATCTATCAAGAAATATTCTTGTTCCCAACCTAAAGTGGCAGTTACTTTTTTTACATTTTTATCAAAATATTTACAAACATCGACCGCAGCTTGATCTATCGAATGCAAAGCACGTAACAATGGTGTTTTGTAATCTAAAGCTTCTCCTGTATAAGATATAAAAACAGTTGGGATACATAAAGTTGTACCGAATATAAATGCTGGAGATGTTGGATCCCAAGCGGTGTAACCACGGGCTTCAAATGTATTTCTAATTCCTCCATTAGGGAAACTTGAAGCATCTGGTTCTTGTTGTACTAGTTGTGCACCACCAAATTTTTCTACTGCATCACTCCCATCATAAGAGGTTTCAAAAAAAGCGTCGTGTTTTTCGGCAGTTGTTCCCGTAAGTGGTTGAAACCAGTGTGTATAATGAGTCACCCCTTTAGACAGCGCCCATTCTTTCATACCCATTGCGATATAATCGGCTAACTTTCTGTCAATTTTTGTTCCGTGCTGCACGGCATCTTTCACTCCTTTATGCGCATCTGAAGTAAGAAACTGCTTCATTGCTTTGTCATTAAACACATTTGCACCGAAAATGTTCGACTTTCTGTCGGCTTCTTCAAATTTTACAGGTTTTCTACCTGATGCTTCTTTTAATGCTTGAAAACGAATTGTTGACATAAAAATTGATTTTTAAAAGTTATACCCCATTAATTTTAATGCAAATATATAAATATTTATTAAAATAAAGTTTTGACCCCTATTTTTTTTAGGAAATTCTCAATCTTTCGATTCCTTCTACTTCATCTAAAGCTTTTACTAAATCAAGAAAAGTATGTTCGTG
>NZ_JAYURN010000117.1:0-10935 GCF_043756175.1 Flavobacterium sp. | reverse complement strand
TGTTTTTTGTCCCAAGGACATTTTTCACGCAATTCATCCATTACATCGAGTAATCGATTGAAAGCGTCGAGTTGTTGTTGGCGGTTATTCATAATTATGTTAAAATGTCTTAAAGTCAAAAGTCGAAAGTCATAAAGTCTAAAATATTTTGAGACTTTATGACTTTCGACTTTAAGACATTATGACTAATCTTATTTCTTTGTTGACTTTGTCGCTTTTTGAGCTGGAGCCTTTTTGGCAGCAGCCATTCCTGCATTTTTAGGAGCTACAGTTTTAGGAGCTTTTGCTGGTTTAGCTTCGGTAGAAACAACTTTTTCTGATTTTTCTTCAGTTGTAGCAGACTCTTCAGAAGAAACTAATCCTCTTGCTTGCAAAATGTTATACCAGTTTAATACTTTTTTAATATCTGAAGCATAAACTCTTTCTTGATCGTAATCAGGAAGAATTTGCAAGAAATATGCTGACAATTGCGCTTTATCATCTTTAAAAGCGGGTGTTGGTCCGTTATTTTCTTTTTTAGCAATATTTCTCATTACTTCTGCCAACGGTTTTTCGTCGCTAGTAGTATACATCGAAACTTCCGATAATAAACTTACGTTACTACGCAAACCTACTGTTATTCTTTTTCCGTCGATAAAAGATTCGGCAACGAAACCAGTTCTTGTTTGCACTTTTAGAGAGTATAATCCTGGTTTTCCAGAAATCGCTAATATTTTTTCTAAATTCATTTTTATTGTTTAATCGTTTGAATCGTTAATTTGTAAAAATCGAAATTAATAAATTATTTATTAAAACCTATCTTTTTTTTGTCACTAATTTCATTCTATAATCAGGATGTGCTTTGCCTTCCATGATATTTTGAAGTTTCTTTTTGATGAGTTGTTTCTTGAATACCGAAATTTTATCGGTAAACAAAACACCTTCAATATGGTCATATTCGTGCTGAATAACTCTAGCAATCAATCCGTTGTATTCTTCGGTTTTTTTATTAAAGTTCTCGTCGTAATATTCGATTGTTATATTTGGGTTTCTGTAAACATCTTCTCGAACGTCAGGAATACTTAAACAACCTTCGTTAAAACTCCATTCTTCGCCTTCTTCCTTAAGCATTTTAGCATTAATAAAAGTTTTCTTGAAACCTTTTAGAGCTTCTGCTTCTTCTTTAGATAAATCATCGCTATCGCTAAACGGATCTGTATCTACAATAAACAAACGGATAGGAAGACCTACTTGTGGCGCAGCCAATCCCACACCGCAAGCATTGTACATGGTTTCGTACATCGTTGCAATGGTTTCTTCTAAATTAGCGTAATCTTTGGTAATCTCCTCGCATACTTTACGTAAAACCGGATCGCCGTAACCTACAATTGGTAAAATCATTCTTAATATATTATATAAAGTGCAAAAGTAAATAATTTAAAATGATTGTCATAAATCTTAACAAAATAAAAACTAAACTTTCAATTTTAGAACTTCATTAGTTTTTGCTCTAATTTGGTCACACAAAATAGGGTTTTCATTTAATAATTGCCCGTAAGATGGAATCATTTCTTTAAGTTTAGTTTGCCAAAGTGTTGTTTTTACTTCTTCTGGGAAACATTTTGTAATTAAATCAATCATGATTTGCACTGCTGTTGATGCACCTGGAGAAGCACCAAGTAAAACTGCCAATGAACCATCATGAGCTGTAACTACTTCGGTACCAAACTCGAGGATTCCATGACCGTCTTTGTCTTTTTTAATAACTTGAACACGTTGTCCTGCATTTTCGAGAACCCAATCTTCTTTTTTGGCTGATGGGACGTATTCTTGTAGTGCTTTTAGTCTGTCGTCTGAAGATTGAATTACTTGTTCTATAAGGTATTTTGTGAGTGGAATGTTTTTTGCTCCAGCGCTTAGCATTGGTCTTATATTGTTAAATTCAATCGATTTTATCAAATCAAAATAAGAACCATTTTTTAAGAATTTAGTAGAAAACCCTGCATAAGGCCCAAATAATAATGCTTTTTTGCCATCAATCATTCTAGTGTCAATATGTGGAACTGACATAGGTGGTGCGCCAACCGATGCTTTTCCGTAGACTTTTGCACTGTGTTTTTTTATTACTTCGGGATTCGTACATTTTAGCCATTGTCCGCTCACCGGGAAACCACCAAAGCCTTCTCCTTCAGGAATATTTGCTTTTTCTAACAATAATAAGGAACCGCCACCTGCTCCGATAAATACAAACGGTGTGTATATTTTTTTCTTTTCGCCAGTTGCAATATCTTTAACTTTTATTCTCCAACGACCGTCATCGCGTTTTTTTAAATCATAAACATCATGATGAAAATGCATTGTCACACCATCTAACGATTCTAAATATTTGAAAATACTTCTAGTTAAAGCTCCAAAATTTACATCAGTTCCTAACTTCATTGATGTGGCAGCAATTTTGTCTTTGCTTTTTCTGTTTTCCATAACAAGTGGTGCCCATTCTTTGATTTTTTCGAAATTATCAGAGAATTCCATCGTTTTAAACAGATGAAATTGTTGCAAAGCTTCGAATCGTTTTCTCAAATATTCGACATTTTCATCACCCCAAACAAAACTTATGTGTGGCACACTTTTGATAAAATTTTCTGGGTTTTGAAGCAATCCTTTTTCGACAAGATATGTCCAAAGTTGACGGGAAACTTCAAATGCTTCAGATATTTTTAAAGCCTTTTGGGAATCGATAGTTCCGTCTTCTAGTTCTGGTGTATAGTTTAGTTCGCAAAAAGCGGCGTGACCTGTTCCTGCATTGTTCCAAGCATCGGAACTTTCGGCAGCAGTAATGTCTAGTCGTTCAAATATTTCTATTTTTAGTTTTGGATTTAATTCTTTGAGCAACAATCCTAATGTAGCACTCATAATTCCTGCACCAATTAGAACAATATCGGATTCTATTTTTTGTCTAGCCATCTTTAATTTAGGATTTATTGTCTAGTTAAATAATCTTGTAGCATTATTGTTGCGGAAATTTCGTCGACCAATGCTTTGTTTTGGCGTTGTTTCTTTTTGAGTCCGCTATCTATCATGGTTTGAAATGCCATTTTTGATGTAAAACGTTCGTCGACTCTTTCTAACGGCATTTCTGGGAAATTATTTTTGAATTGGGTTACAAATTTTTCGATAATATCAGTGCTTTGTGACGGTTGGCCGTTCATTTGTTTGGGTTCTCCTATGAGTACTTTTTCTACTTTTTCTTTAGCAAAATAGTCTTTTAGAAATGCTATCGATGTTTCTGAAGCAATTGTAGTAAGTCCTGACGCGATGATTTGCATTTCGTCAGTAATGGCGATTCCTGTACGTTTTTGTCCGTAATCGATGGCGAGAATTCTTGGCATTTTTTTTCTACAAAAATAGTTTATTTACAGATTTGTTTAAAATATTAATGGGTATTAAAATAAAAATTATTTTAATACCCATTACTTCACTTAATTCTTAATTATGCCTTTTTTCGAGGATTTAATTTTTTTGATTTTCATGAATTTTCTCTTGATAAACTTCCATTTCTTCTTCGAATTTTTCCATTTTAGACTCAAAAATTTTCATTTCTTTTTCAAAAGCAGTCATATCAGGTTCGTAAGATTCCATTTCTTTTTCGTAAGCTTTCATACTAATTTCATATTCTTTTATTTCTTTTGTATTCCAAGCATCTTCAAACTTTTGCATTTTTTCTTCAAATTTTTTCCATGCCTTTTTATCATTCGGATTTTCCGGAGCTTTTACATTTGGTGGCGTAGGAAAAGTAGGAGGCGTAGGCGGTTTAGGCATATTTTCCAAATTATGCATTGGCGGAGTTGGAGGAGTAGGTGGCGTTGGTGGTTCAAGGACTGATAATTCTTTATTTAAATTATCTAGCTCAGCTAATTCACCTAAACTAACTTTAATGTTGTCATTTTCATCTATTTCCTTGCGTAAGACAATTGGTCTAATTGGTTTATCACCAGTATACTGTAAACTATCTGTTTTACCACTTTTGTCTTTGATTGAAATTTTAATGGCTGTAATTTCACCTTGAGAATTTCTTTTAATGTCAGAATAAATAACATCAATCCCCATTTTTTTCATTGACTGAACATCGTTTTTAATTTCATCATCTGGAGTGTCTTTCGTCCAAATCATTTCTGAAATTTGTTTTGTGCCTGAAGATCTGTCTTTGTGATGTGCTATTTTTTCCTGAGCAATAACTTCCACTTGAAAGAAAATTACAAAAGCTACTAATGCTGGAATTACGAGAGCGTATTTCCAAATGTTTTTCTGTTTTGATTGATTTTTGTTTAACATAACAATTCGTTTTTTGATTAATGATTGATAAAATGAGTTGGTAATCGACAAGCAGTTGTGATCAGTAACTACTTTTAAAAGCGTCATTTGATACGCTTTTTTATCTTCAATATTTTGTATCGCCTTTTGGTCGGCAATATATTCTAGGTTTTGTATGATTGCTTTTTTGTATAACCAAACAAATGGATTGAACCAAAAAATAGTACAATATATTTTCGCTATTAAAACATCTAACGAGTGTTTCTCTTTGCTATGCACTTTTTCGTGATTTAAAATATTCTCTAATTCTGAATTTGAATATTTTGTTGAATTGAATACAATGTATTTAAAAAATGAAAATGGATTTATATTTTCTTCAATATCAACCATCGAAAATGGCTTGTTTACTGTTATTTTTTTGTTTTTTATTAATTTGAAAAATGAAATTAATTCTGACACTATTTTTAATACCAAAATGATTGAAATTATAACATAACCGATTAACATTATACTGTACCAATCTATTGACTCAGTTATCACAGGATTAATATTAGTACTTGATATTGATGATAAATTTGTTTCAACTAAGCTCGAAGCTTCTATAATTACTACTTTTTTTATGAAAAATAACGGAATTAAAACTGATGTAAATAATCCAAATAATAAAAACCATCGATTACTATTAAAAAATGTTTCTTTTTGAACCAAAAAATAATAGGCCAAATAAAAAATGACAATTAGTAAATTTGCTTTTAAGAAGTAAATAAAAATAGCATCCATAACGTTATTTTTTTTGTTCGATGATTGCTAATATTTCACGTAACTCGTCGGCAGATATTTTATTTTCTTCAGCGAAAAATGAAACCATATTTTTGTATGAACTACCAAAATAATTATCTATTGCAGTATTCATAAATCGTTTTCTGTAATCTTCAATGCTTATAATTGGAAAATATTGATGCGTATTTCCATAAGCATTATAAGATACAAAACCTTTTTCTTCGAGGTTTCTTATAATGGTTGAAAGTGTATTGTAATGTGGTTTTTCTTCTGTAATTTCTGCTAACACTTCTTTTACAAAAGCTTTTTTTAGCTTCCATAAAATGTGCATTACTTCTTCTTCTTTATTGGTTAACTTTTGCATGTTTGATATTTTATAGACCAAATTTACAACTAGCATTTTAGTTACACAACTATTTTTGTAGTTATTTAACTGTTTTTTAAGTTTATTTTTTTTTTTAAATAAAAAAACAGCCTATTATGGCTGTTTTTGTCGGATAATATTTTATAAATATTAAACTCTCTGAGTTTTTATTTCGGATTTAGCTTTTTGCAATTCTTTTCTAGCTTCTTCCATTTCTTTTTTTGCCTTAATCATTTCTTCTTTGGCATCTTTAATTTCTTTAGATAAATCTTCATTTCTTGATTTTAAAGGTTTTGCAATTATTTCATCCTCTAATGAATTTGGCGTCATTTTTTGAATTTGATTCTGCATTTTTTCAAGTTCTTCTTTTAAGTTATTTACATCAAAATTATCTTCACTTAGATTGAATCTTAAATTTTCATTAGAGTTAAATTTATTCTCATTCAGGATTTTATCAATTTCTTCCTTAGAATAATCGTTTGTGCCTTCAGTTATTTTACCATCTTCAATTACGAGTGGTTTTCTACCGTCTTTTTGAACAATGATTTTCGATTTTCTAATGTTTGCTCGATTTTTATCATCTAAATTAAACTTAAAAATTTCATTATTTCCCAAAGTGTCAATTTTGATTCTATTAGAGAATTGTTTTTGTAAATCATTAAAATCTAGATTTCCTAGCGCAAAATTATTGTTTGGTTTTAAATCCCCAAAACCAATTTCATCATTGTTTTTATGAAATTTTATTTCGGGAATAGCATTTTTGTTGTTGTATTCTTGCGAACCAGAATTTCCTTCGTTATCAGTATATTCAATTTTGATACTTACGATTTCCGACTTAGAATTTCGTTTTAGGTTAGAATATTTAATAATAATATCATTATTTGACTTCAAAGAATTAATATCATCCTTCATTTCTTGTTCAGGAGTATTTTTATTCCAAGTCATCACAACTGAATTGTTTTTGCTGATTTTAGCCTTATCATTCTGAGCAAATATATTTGCTGGAAATACAAAAACAAACATTAAAAAAGTTACAAAAGTTTTCATTTCTTTAATTTTTAAATTTATATATACAAAACTATATAAATTTTAAAATGTAAAAAGTTTAAAATTTGTTAATTAACTATTTTTTAAGCTTACAGCTTCTTTATCAACCAATTTAACAACCCAAATGATTAAAAAAACACTTATTATTCCAAGAATTGTCATCAAAAACCAGTTCTTTTGATAGCCAAAATGCGCGACAATATCTAATCCTGCTTTAGAACTAAAAATATGTGCGAAACTGTAACTCATTGTAAAAATTGCCATATATCGACCTTCATGACCTTTTGGAGCACGACTTAAGGCAAACGAATTAGAAAACGGAAAAACAAACATTTCGCCAAGTGTCATAAAAACCATCATAATAATTAAAATTCCTGACCAAAAATTAATCATTAGCAACGAAATACTTATGGTCATAAGCAACAAACCCCAGCCGCAAACTTTAAGTTTACTAATATTTTTGCGTTCAACATAACTAACAAATGGCATTTCTATGAAAAAAATGATTAAACCGTTTAAAGTGAGTAACAATCCTGTTTGAAATTCTGTTAAGTTAAATTGCTCGTGATGATACAACGGAATGGTAGTAAATAATTGAAAAAATAATACACCCGAAATAAGACAAGCTACCAGAAATATCCAAAAAGGTTTATCGCGAAAAACAGAACTTACTTCAGAAATAGTAACCGTTTCGATCTCTGGATCTATAAATTTCTTTTTTTCTTTGACTAATAATGCAAATATTATAATTGAAATAATACATGTTAAACCGTCAATCCAAAAAAGCCCAGAATAACCAATTGTCATAATTACTAATCCGCCAAGTGCTGGTCCTGCTGCAAAACCAATATTTATTGCCAATCGAACTAGCGTTAAAGCTCGTGTACGATTTTCAGGTTTTGCATAAGCACCTATTGCAACAAACATAGCTGGTCTAAACATATCGGCAATAAGCATTAAGACAAATAATCCTAAAACCAATCCCCAAAAAGAGCTTATAAATTGCAATAAAATAAGTACAATTCCGCTCACAAATAGACTAAAAAGCATGATTTTATAGAAGCCTATTTTATCTGATAATTTCCCGCCAAGCCATGATCCGCAAACTGAACCTAGTCCAAAACCGACCATAATCCAACCTACTTCTGAGTAAGTAAAATGCAAATTTTCTTTTAAATATTTAGACAAAAACGGGACAACCATCACACCAGCACGATTTATGAAAGTTACAATAGCAAGAATCCAAATTTCTCTCGAAAATCCTTTAAAATTATTAATGTAGCGGCTAAAAAAGTTTTGAAACATAAATGGAAATATAATCTTCAAAGTTACAAAATTGCAACTTTGTAGCTTTGTAACTTTTAAACTATTTTTGCATAAAAATTCTTCCAATGAAAAAATATTTTTTAATTATTACTATTCTGTTTTTTATAATTTCTTATGCCCAAGATAAGAAAGTAGAATCTTCTCAAGAATTTCAAAATAATTTGAATAAAGAGTATGCAGATATAAAAGAAAGTCCTTTTACAGAAGAAGATTTTAAGGTTTTTAAAACACTAGATTTTTATCCAATAAATGAACAATTTATTGTGGAAGCAAAGTTTGTGAGAACTAAAAAAGAGAAGGTTTTCGAAATGAAAACATCGACCACAAGACTTCCTAAATATAAAAAATATGGCGAATTATTTTTTGTTATTGATGGTAGAAATTTCAAATTAAACATTTATCAAAATATCGATTTGTCTAAAAAAGAAGGATATAAAGATTATCTATTCTTACCTTTTTCAGATTTAACTTGTGGAAAAGAAAGTTATATTGGTGGAAGATATATCGATATGCGTTTTCCTAAATCGGAAATGGTAATTATCGATTTTAATAAAGCGTACAATCCGTATTGTGCTTACAATCACAAATACTCTTGTCCAATTGTTCCTTTGGAAAACGACTTACATATTGAAATTTTGGCTGGTGTAAAAAAGTTTCAAGACTAATGAAATTCATCAATTTACATACACACAAATTTACTAATAACCAGAATGTGTTGGAAATTGTCAATCAATATCCACAAGATTTTGATGAGAAAATTCCTTTTTATTCCATAGGAATTCATCCTTGGTATATTAATGAAACTAGACTAGAATCCGATTTGGTAATTATCCAAGAGAAATTACAATTGCAAAATTGTCTCGCTCTTGGCGAATGTGGATTAGACAAACGAATTGAAATTTCGATGGATATTCAAACACAAGTTTTCGAAAAACAATTGTCTTTAGCTATAAAATATAAAAAACCTGTAATTTTGCATTGCGTTTCGGCTTATCAGGAAATTATTGAAATAAAAAAAAGGTTACAAGTTCAAGTTCCCATGATTATTCATGGATATTCTAAAAATGAACAAGTAGCAAAATCACTTTTAGACAACGGATTTTATCTTTCGTTTGGGAAATATTTATTAAGAAATCCAGAATTAGAATCTGTTTTTAAATTTGTTCCTTACGATAGATTTTTTTTAGAAACCGATACTATCGAAGAAACTTTAGAAGAAGTATACGAATTAGCAGCAAAATATAAAAACATCAAGATTTCAGAATTACAGGAAATAGTTAAAACTAATTTTCAATCTGTTTTCAAATAACCGAATAAACAATTAATCGAATAAACATATTATGGCAGAGTGGACAGAAAGAGCAGAGCTTTTATTCAAAAAAGAAGGTTTAAATAAATTACAAAATGCAAATATCTTAGTAGTAGGATTAGGAGGTGTAGGTTCATTTGCTGCCGAATTTCTAGTTCGTGCTGGAGTAGGAAAAATGACTATTGTAGATGGTGATGTTGTAGATATTACAAACATAAACCGTCAATTACCGGCATTGCATTCTACAGTTGGGCAACCAAAAATTACTGTTGTTGGTGATAGATTAATGGATATAAATCCTGAATTGAAACTAACTAGAGTTCAGGAATTTCTTTCGCCAGAAAGAGCTTTCGAAATTGTTACTGATGAATTCGATTATGTTCTGGATTGCATAGATAGCGTGACGCCAAAACTAAATTTGATTATTGCTGCCAAACGCAAACGTGTAAAAATAGTTTCATCAATGGGTGCTGGCGGAAAAATGGAAGCTTCAAAAGTAAAAGTTTCTTGTATTACTCAGGCTACCAATTGTATGTTGGCAAAAACCATCAGAAAAAGATTAAAAGCCGTAAAAATTGATAAACTAAAAGTAGTTTCTTCTTCGGAAATACAAGATGAAACGAGTCTGAAAATGACTGATGGCTCTAATTACAAAAAATCTTTTTATGGTACAAACAGTTATATGCCAGGACTTTTTGGGTTGCATGCAGCAGAATCTGTAATTAGGTATTTGTTGAAGTAAAACACCTAAGGAATCAAAGAATTCTTTACATTACTTTCAATCATAGTATTTATTGAATCTTTTTTTACTGGTTTTATAGCTATAGTAATCTTTTTTGGTCTAACAGGAATATAAATTTCGGTAACCCATTTTGCTGCCGATTTTTCGGTTAAACTATTTACAGGTATAATTTCGAAAATTTTATTACGATCACTTCGTTCTAATTTATTTTTAGACATGAAATCAGACAGTTGTGCTAATGCTTCTTTTTTGTGATTATAATTACCTGTAAGTGTGGCTTTTACCGCCTGAAAAGGATTGGTTTGTCCTGTATATATATCGCTTTCTGGCGAAGTAAAAACTTTCTGTTTAGTCGGAATTGCAACTGAGAAAGTTATTTTATTCGCCAAACTATCTATCGAATGATAAACAATAAATGGCGCTCCGTTTTCAGGTGTATTTGTGATTTTTAATAAATAATTAAGTTTTGGAAGTGTTTTTTTAATTTTTGCAGGCAATTCTTCAACTTTACAACTAACTACTTGTTGTATATAAAAAACAGTATCTCGATTTACAAAACCATCAACTTTTACAGAAAAACTATTAATTTCGGTAGTAAGAATTGTGTTTAGTATTGTAAGTCCTTTCTCGAATTTTTCAGCAAAATTGTTGTGAGTTCCACGATTTATAATGCTTAAAAATTTATCTTTAAAACTCAATTTACCGTTAGTTGTCCAAGTAATAATTGTTTTTTTAGATAAAGTGTCTTTGAAAGTTAATTTTAGCTCGGCAGGAACCTCATTTATAATTATGTTTTGCAAAATGGTTTCTTCGCCAATTTTCTGAACGGATTTTATTTTTATATTTTCTCCTTTCCAAGGATTTATAGTTTCCCAGTTTTTAGAATCCGATACATAATTAAAAACTATTTCCTTTGAAACATCTATTTGTTTGCTTTTTGTGACGGTGTAATTTCCGTCTTTTGTTGCTACAAAAACAGAGATTGTTACGGTAATTAGTAAAAGCAACAAGAAAATATACTTTGCAATTCTCATTTAGGAATGAATAAAATTTTTGTTAAAAATATAAAAAAATATT
>NZ_JAYURN010000116.1:0-34946 GCF_043756175.1 Flavobacterium sp. | reverse complement strand
TTTATAATACAATCGACTCTAAATAGTGCATCGCAACTAGAATCATGTAAAACTAATCTAGTATACTTTCCACAAGCAGTTCCTCCTCTTTTTCCATTATCAACTTTTATTTTTGTCCCTATTAGTGTTAAATATTCTAGCTTATCTTCGGGACAAGTTTTGCTGTTGCATTTTAATGAAGTTAACAGGATTTTTATGTTTTTTTTCTTTGCCAAATCTTTTACTAAAATAATAGTGTCCTTATGCTCGTTTGAAGAAAATCTTAAAGTATCTTTTAATCTGGCTTTAATTTTAAAATAGCCATCTCTTTTGGTAGTATAGTACAATTTATTTTTTTTAGGCATTTTAAAATAGCTGTTTCTTTTAGTAGCATATTGCATCTTATTTCTTCCAGACATTTTAAAATAGATTTTCGCCCAATAGAAATCTGGATCATTATCCATTTTATTGGTTAATTTGTTGATAGTATCATTAATAACTATGCTTGCTTCACTATTCCCGTTTGTAGAATCTATAACCACACCTCTAATTACAACTCTCTGACTGTATGTTAGATTACAAAAAAATAAGATAATTGCAGATAAAAGTATTTTTTTCATTTTTATATAAATATAGTTTGTTATTACTATAGATGTCATTTTTACTAAAAAGGTTGGGGAAAAAAATAGCGACTTTCAAAAATAATTGAAAATCGCTATTCTATTTAATGTATTGTGAATTTATACTTTTGCTAAAATAATGCCAATTAAAAACCATTTTCTTTAAAAATCTCCTGATTTACTTCATCTATATAACTTAAAAGACTTTCTTTTCCGGTATGTTCCGTTGCAGAAGTTACAAAATGATGTGGCATTTCTGCCCAATTGTTAGCAAGTAAAGCTTTGCGATAAGCAGCAACATGTTGGTCTACTTTTCCTTTGCTAATTTTGTCGGCTTTAGTAAAAACAATACAAAATGGCAATTCGATTTCGCCAAGATATGTGATAAATTCTAAATCTATTTGTTGTGCTTCGTGACGAATATCTATCAATACAAAAGCACAAACGAGTTGTTCTCTTTTCTCGAAATAATCGGTAATAAATTGCTGAAATACTTCTTTAGTTCTTTTCGAAACTTTGGCATAACCATAACCTGGCAAATCGACAAGAAACCAGTTATTGTTTATCTTAAAATGATTTATTAACTGTGTTTTTCCTGGTCTTCCAGAAGTTTTAGCCAAACTTTTGTGGTTGGTCAACATGTTTATTAACGATGATTTCCCAACGTTAGATCGTCCAATAAAAGCGTATTCTGGTAAGCGTTCTTGCGGACACAAACTCACAATGGAATTGCTTATAATAAATTCGGCAGTATTAATTTTCATTTAATATGTTTTACGCTAAAATAGCGGTATAATTATTTTTTTAGACTAAGTCAGTTTTTAATGTTCTGCTTTTGTAGTCAACCATTCATCAAGCAAACGGTTAAACTCGTCTGGATGTTCCATCATTGCTGCGTGACCACATTTCTCAATCCAATATAAGGTCGAATTGGGTAATAACTTATGAAATTCTTCGGCAACATTTGGTGGAGTTACTCCATCATTTCTGCCCCAAATAATTCCAGTAGGAACATGCATTTTTGGCAAATCTTTGGCCATGTTGTGACGAATGGCGCTTTTGGCAATAGTTAACGTTTTTATCAATTTTATTCGGTCATTTACAGTATTGTAAACATCATCTATAATTTCTTTTGTAGCAATAGCAGGATCGTAAAAAACGCCTTCTGCTTTTTTTCTAATATATTCGTAATCACCACGTTTTGGGTAGCTATCACCCATGGCGCTTTCGTAAAGCCCTGAACTTCCTGTAATTACAAGACCAGAAACGCGTTCTGGATACATTTTTGTAAAGTACAAAGCAATGTGTCCACCCAATGAATTTCCTACTAGAATTACTCTATCAAAACCTTTGAAAGTGATAAAATCTTTAACATATTTAGAGAAAGCTTTTACGTTAGTTTTCAATATGTTTTGTGTGTATAATGGCAATTGCGGTATAACAACTTTATAGCCTTTTGCAGGAAAATAATTAGCAACACCGTCAAAATTACTTAAGCCACCCATTAATCCGTGCAAAATAATAATCGGAGTTCCTTCTCCAGCCTCAAAATATTCGTATTTACCTTCTTTCTTCAAGTTATCCACAGTCAATAATTTTGTCTTTAAATAGGTGCAAATATAGGACTAAAATACGAAATATAAATCTTGTCTTTTTTTATAACATCATTTTTGTGTTAATAAGTCGTAAATATTGATTCTTCTTGATTTTGTATTTGTTTAGGACTAAAAATACCAAAACTTATCAACAAAGTGGTATTTTGTGGTAAAAGGTGGTAAATAATTATTTATATTTGCTAACAATCATATAAAATCATAACTACTTGAATACCATTGTAGGAACATACGAATGTAAGGTCGATTCTAAAGGAAGGCTCATGATGCCTAATCCTTTGAAGAAGCAGCTAAACGAGTCTTTGAAAGAAGGCTTTGTTTTGAAGCGTTCGGTTTTTCAGCAATGTTTGGAATTATATCCAATGCAAGAATGGAATTTGATGATGCAAAAAATAAATAAACTGAATCGATTTGTAAAAAAGAACAACGATTTCATTCGACGTTTTACAGCTGGTGTTCGTGTAATTGAAATTGATGCGACGGGGCGATTGTTAATTCCAAAAGATTTAGCTGTTTTCGCTTCGGTTTCAAAAGATATTGTATTGTCATCGGCAGTAAATATCATTGAAATTTGGGACAAAGATTTATATGAAAAAGCGATTGATGATTCGGTGGTGGATTTTGCGGATTTGGCAGAAGAAGTAATGGGTAACGTAAATGACGATGACAATGGAATATCATAATCCAGTTTTACTAAAAGAAACGGTCGATGGTTTAAATATTAAGCCAGACGGAGTGTATGTAGATGTGACTTTTGGTGGTGGCGGACATTCGAAAGAGATTTTGTCAAGACTTGGTCCTGATGGAAAATTATTTGGTTTCGATCAAGATGAAGACGCTTGGGAAAATGCTTTGCCAGACGAAAGATTTACATTAATACAAGAAAATTTTAGATATATAAAAAGGTTTTTACGTTTTAACGGAATTAAAAAAGTAGATGGAATTCTTGCTGATTTAGGCGTTTCTTCCCATCAGTTTGACGTTCCTGAAAGAGGATTTTCTACTCGTTTTGATGCTGAGTTGGATATGAGAATGAGTAAAAAAAATGATTTAACGGCTTTCAATATTGTTAATGAATATGACGAAGCAAACTTACGTCGAATTTTTTCTGAATACGGAGAATTAGGAAATGCTTTGGCAATTGCACGAGCTATTATTGAAGCTCGTGAAAAAGAAAAAATAGTAAACACAGAAGATTTAAAACAAGTTTTAGCGAGATTTTTACCGAATAATAAAGCGCATAAAATTTTGGCTCAAATATACCAATCTATTCGTATTGAGGTAAATCAAGAAATGGATGTTTTGAGAGAATTTTTAGAGCAATCATTAGAAGTTTTAGGAGAAGGCGGAAGATTAAGTGTTATTTCTTATCATTCCTTAGAAGACCGATTGGTAAAAAGATTCATGAAAAATGGATTGTTTGAAGGAGAGCCTGAAAAAGATTTCTTCGGACGTTTCGAAGTTCCTTTCAAATTAATTGGAAAAATGATTATTCCGTCAAACGAGGAAATTAAAATAAACAATCGTGCTCGAAGTGCAAAACTAAGAATCGCAGAGAAAAAGTAATGAAAGGCAATATTTATAACATATTAAAAGCAAGATTTCTTGTCAATGAAGACGCTACGAAAAACTGGCGTTTCATTGTGTTTCTGCTTTTGTTGGCTATAATCATGATTGCAAATACACATAGTTACGAGAAAAAGATTTTCAAAATTGCCGATTTAACAGATAATGTCAAAGAATTACGTTCAGAGTTTGTAGACCGACGTTCGGAATTAATGAAAATAAAAATGGAATCGACGGTGGCCGAAAAAATGTTTAGTAAAGGAATTTTACCATCATCGGTACCACCAAAAAAAATAAAAGTAACCAAAGAAAAAACCGCTTGGGATAAACTATGGCAATAGAAGATAGAAATATTTTAAAACGTATCTACGTAATTGCAATAGTTATTTTAATTATGGTAACTGCTGTAAGTATAAAGCTCACTAATATACAGTGGGTTGAAGGTGATTATTACAGAAAATTAGCCAAAGAAAGGTCTATCAAAAATTTTGTAATTCCTGCCAATCGTGGGAATGTATATTCTTCCGATGGAAGTTTGCTTGCAACTTCAATTCCTAAATATACCATTCGTTTTGATGCTTTGGCGCCAAACAAAGAAAATTTCGATGCTTATATTGAAGATTTATCGGATTCACTTTCGGTATTACTAAAAAAATCTTCTAGTACTTATTTGAATGATTTCAGAAAGGCTAGAGCGAATAAAAACAGATATTTTCTTTTGGCAAAAGATTTGAGTTATACCCAATATGCGACGGTCAAAAATTTCCCATTATTCAAACTTGGACCAAACAAAGGTGGCATGATTACCGAGCAAAGAACCGTTCGGGAACATCCTATCGGAAAAATTGCAGCAAGAACAATAGGTTATGAACGTTATGACGACAATGGAAATTTATTGCCTGTAGGAATAGAAGGAGCTTTCGGAAAATACCTAAATGGTAAAGATGGTAAAGTTTTAAAACAAAAAATCGCACAAGGACAATGGAAACCTATTCGTGATAATAACGAAGTCGAACCACAAGATGGCTATGATATCGTTTCAACGATTGATGTTTATATTCAAGACATTGCACACCACGCTTTACTGAAACAATTAATAGAATATGATGCCGATCATGGTTGTGTTGTGGTTATGGAAACCAAAACAGGTGCCGTAAAAGCGATTTCTAATCTAGGAAAAGACAAGGACGGATCTTATTATGAAACCATAAATTATGCTGTTGGAGAATCTCACGAGCCAGGTTCTACATTCAAATTAGTGGATTTAATTGCTCTTATAGATGACAATAAAATCGACACTAGCAAAGTGTATAACAGTAACGGTGGTGAGATTACGTATCGTGGTCGTAAAGTTAGAGATTCTCACGAAGGCGGTTACGGAAAAATATCATTAGCTAAAGGATTCGAAGTGTCTTCTAACACGATTATGGTGCAAGCGGTTTATGAAAATTATAAAAACAATCCAAAACAATTTACAGACAGAATTGTAAATTTAGGTTTAAATAAACCACTTGGATTACCATTTAAAGGAGAAGGGATTCCAGTAATACCACAACCGTCTGATAAAAATTGGAGTGCAATCTCACTTCCGTGGATGGCATTCGGGTACGGAGTTTCAGTAACGCCATTACAAACATTAACCTTATATAACGCCATTGCAAATAATGGCGAAATGATAAAACCAATTTTTGTTCAAGAAGTTAAAGAATGGAATAAAACCATCAAAATATTCGAGAAACAAGTCATTAATCCAAAAATATGCTCTGACGAAACTTTGAAAAAAGTAAGAGCTATACTGAAAAATGTAGTTAAAAAAGGAACAGGTTCTAAACTATATTCTAAAGATTTTTCGATGGCTGGAAAAACAGGAACGGCACAAGTAGATTATCACAAAGGACAAGGAAATATGTATTATGCTTCTTCATTTACGGGTTATTTTCCAGCAGAAAATCCTAAATATTCTTGCATTGTGGTGGTTCATAAACCAAATACTTCCAAAAATAATTATTACGGAGCCGATGTTGCAGGACCAGTTTTCAAACGGATTGCGCAAAAAGTTTTTACCGATGTGCCATCAACTAACATAGTAAAAAACCTAAAAAAGAACAATCCGGTTCAAGACAAAAATTATTTGATTTACAATGATAAAGTAAATAAAAAACCAATATCGATACCAAATTTGCGTGGTATGTCTGGAATGGATGCGGTGGCGTTACTCGAAAATTTAGGAATGAAAGTAAAAGCTATCGGCGTTGGAAAGGTAAAAAAACAATCGATACAAGCAGGTCAACCAATATTAAAAAACAATACAATAATTTTAGAATTGTCATAAAATGGTTTTAAAAGAAATTTTATATAAAGTAGCTCTCGAAGTTGTTCACGGTTCAACCGATGTCGCTGTGCATAATATTCATTTTGATTCTCGAAAAATAGAGTCAAATGATGTATTTGTGGCAATTCGTGGTTCGGTTTCAAACGGACATGAGTTTATCGACAAAGCCATTTCGTTGGGTGCTTCCGTGATTATTTGCGATACATTACCAACGGATTTGTTATCACAAATTACTTATGTAAAAGTAAAAGACACAAATGCAGCTTTGGCATATCTAGCAACAAATTTTTATGATAATCCATCACAGAAATTGCAATTAGTTGGTATAACAGGAACAAACGGCAAAACCACGATTGCCTCATTATTATATCAATTATTCAAAAAAGCAGGTTTCAAAGTTGGATTGCTTTCTACTGTAAAAATTTTAGTTGATGAAGTAGAACATAAAGCAACACACACCACACCAGATTCATTAACAATCAATTACTATCTAGATAAAATGGTTGAAGCTGGTTGCGAATATTGCTTTATGGAAGTAAGTTCACACGGAATTCATCAAAAACGTACCGAAGGTTTACAATTTGTAGGCGGCGTTTTTACAAACTTATCTCACGATCATTTAGATTATCACCCAACATTTGCAGAGTATCGCGACGTGAAGAAATCATTCTTCGATAATTTACCTAAAAACGCATTTGCTTTATCTAATATAGATGATAAAAATGGTTCCGTAATGATGCAAAATACCAAGGCAAGAAAATTGTCTTATGCATTAAAAACGTATGCCGATTATAAAGCCATTATTATCGAAAATCAGTTAAGCGGATTGTTATTGAAAGTAAACGAACAAGAATTTTGGGTTCGATTGATAGGAACTTTCAATGCATATAATTTATTGGCAATTTATGGCGTAGCCATCGAATTAGGAATCGAAAAGTTAGAAGTTTTAAGGCTTTTGTCAGAATTAGAAAGTGTTTCAGGACGTTTTCAATTTATAGTTTCAAAAGAAAATATCACTGCAATTGTCGATTATGCACACACGCCTGATGCTTTAGAAAATGTGTTGAGCACCATTAATGACATTCGTACAAGAAACGAACAATTAATTACCATTGTAGGTTGTGGCGGTGATCGTGACAAAACAAAAAGACCAATTATGGCAAATATCGCTTCGGAAATGAGTGATAAGGCTATTCTTACTTCTGATAATCCAAGGACCGAAAATCCTGAAGCAATTATTGCCGAAATGGAAGCTGGAATTACAACTGTAAATTATAAAAAATACATGGCCATTACCGATAGAAAACAAGCCATAAAAACTGCTTGTCAGTTAGCACAACCTAACGATATTATTCTCATTGCAGGAAAAGGACATGAAACATATCAAGAAATAAACGGCGTACGTCATGATTTTGATGACATGCAAATTGTAAAAGAAATTTTAGAACAACTAAACAAATAAAGTTCAATCGTTGATTCGTTTAACCAAATCAACAATAACCAAATAAAGAAGAATATGCTATACTATTTATTCGAATACTTAGACAAATATTTTGATTTTCCAGGAGCTGGAGTTTTTCAATATATCACATTTAGATCAGCATTAGCAATTATTATGTCATTGCTTATTTCGACTATTTTCGGAAAAAGAGTTATTAGTTATTTAAGTCGTTTGCAAGTAGGGGAGACAGTAAGAGAATTAGGTCTAGAAGGACAAACTCAAAAAGCTGGAACACCAACAATGGGTGGGTTAATTATTATATTTTCAACCTTGCTTCCTGTTCTTTTATTAGCGAAACTGAATAATATTTATATCATTCTTCTAATCGTAACCACACTTTGGATGGGAGCTATTGGATTTCTTGATGATTACATAAAAATTTTCAAAAAAGATAAAGCAGGATTAAAAGGAATTTTTAAAGTAATTGGCCAAGTTGGATTAGGTATTATTGTAGGAGCTACTTTATATTTTCATCAAGATGTAACTATCCGTAAGGATATTGATAAAAATAAAATCGAAATCAATTCGACCCAAAACACAGTGAACTCAGTTTCTTTAGATGAAAAATCGACCGCAACAACCATTCCTTTTTTTAAAAATAATGAATTTGATTATGCCGAATTATTAGCCTGGACAGGCGATGGTTATCAGAATTATGCATGGTTAATTTTTATTCCAATCGTAATTTTTATCATTGTTGCTGTTTCAAACGGAGCCAATCTAACCGATGGGATTGATGGTTTAGCAGCAGGGACTTCGGCCATTTCAGTTATTGCTTTGGGAGTTTTTACATTCGTTTCTGGAAATATTATTTTCTCTAATTATCTCAATATTATGTTTATCCCAAATTCGGGAGAAATGACAGTTTTTATTGCCGCATTCGTAGGAGCGTTAGTCGGATTTTTGTGGTATAATAGTTACCCAGCAGCTGTATTTATGGGAGATACAGGAAGTTTAACTATAGGCGGAATTATAGCCGTTTTAGCAATTGCAGTTCGAAAAGAAATGCTAATTCCAGTTATTTGCGGGATTTTTCTTGCCGAAAATTTATCGGTGGTTTTACAAGTTTCTTATTTTAAATATACTAAAAAGCGTTTTGGCGAAGGTCGACGAATCTTTCTTATGTCGCCTTTGCATCATCATTATCAAAAGAAAGGATACCACGAAAGCAAAATCGTCACCCGTTTCTGGATTGTCGGGATTTTATTGGCGATAGTGTCAATAGTAACTTTAAAATTACGATAATATGAGATTAGTAATTCTTGGAGGAGGAGAAAGCGGTGTTGGCACAGCGATTCTTGGTAAGAAGAAAGGATATGATGTCTTTGTTTCTGATTTTGGAAAAATAAAAAACAATTACAAAGAAGTCTTAATCCTTAATAAAATCAAGTTTGAAGATGAGCAACATACCGAAGATTTAATTCTAAATGCCGATGTAGTGATGAAAAGTCCAGGAATTCCTGACAAATCTCCCATCGTAAAGAAATTGAAAGTAAAAAACATTCCAGTTATTTCTGAAATTGAGTTTACGGCACAGTATACAAATGCTACAACTGTAGGAATTACTGGAAGTAATGGTAAAACAACAACGACAATGTTGGTGTATCATTTGTTAAAACAAGGCGGGTTAAATGTTGGACTTGCTGGAAATATAGGTAAAAGTTTTGCTTGGCAAGTTTCCGAAGATAAACATGATGTTTATGCGCTGGAATTAAGCAGTTTTCAGTTGGACGGAATAAAAAATTATAAACCACATATTGCTATAATTACAAATATTAGTCCAGATCATTTAGACAGATATGATTATAATTATGAAAAATATATAGAGTCGAAATTCAGAATCACAATGAATCAAACAGAAGAGGATTATTTGATTTATGATGCTGATGACGAAGCCATAAGTAATTGGTTAAAGAACAACAAAACAAGAGCGAAATTAGTTCCGTTTTCATTAATAAAACAATTTGAATTTGGCGCTTACGAAGCAGAAAATAATATAAATATAAATACCAATAACGACCCATTTGTTATGCAAACATCTCAACTATCTCTCGAAGGAAAACACAACGTAAAAAACGCTTTGGCAGCTACTTCTGTGGCGCAATTATTAAAAATCAGAAAAGCGACCATACGTGAGAGTCTGGCTGATTTTCAAGGTGTCGAGCATCGTTTAGAAAAAGTGCTTAAAATTCAAAATGTACAATACATCAACGATTCTAAGGCAACAAACGTAAATGCTACTTTTTATGCTTTAGACAGTATGACATCGCCAACTGTTTGGATTGTAGGTGGTGTAGATAAAGGTAATGACTATTCAGAATTGATGGAATTGGTAAATAAAAACGTAAAAGCTATCATTTGTTTAGGTGTAGATAACAAAAAAATAATCGAAGCATTTCGAAATGTTGTAGATGAATTAATTGAAGTTTCTTCTATGACTGATGCCGTTCGTCAAGCATATAAATTGGCAGAAAAAGGAGATGCAGTTTTATTGTCTCCAGCTTGTGCTAGTTTTGATTTGTTCGAAAATTATGAAGACAGAGGTCGTCAATTTAAACAAGCAGTTCAAAATTTGTAACGAGGTTTTTCGAATAACCAAATTAACGCATAACCGCATAAACATAAAATATGAAAACGCTATTATATAACTTAAAAGGAGATAAAGTCATCTGGTCGTTCGTGGCGCTTTTGGCATTATTTTCTTTTATACCTGTATATAGCGCAAGTAGTAATTTAGCCTATTTGCATCATGGTACAGGAAATACTTTTGTGTATTTACTAAAACATTTTATGCATTTAATAATGGGATTTGTTATTATGTATCAAGTACAAAAAGTGCCTTACCATTATTTTAGAAGTTTATCCAGATTATTATTACCGTTTGCTTGGTTGTTACTAATTTATACCATGCTAAAAGGGACAATAATCGATGGTGCTAATGCCAGCCGATGGATACAAGTTCCATTTTTAGGAATCACCTTTCAACCATCAGCTTTTGCATCAATAGCATTGTTAATATTTGTTGCTAGATATTTGTCTAAAACAGCCATTGAAGACATGACTTTGTCTAAATCTGCATTAGAATTATGGGCACCAGTTTTTTTTACATTAATGTTAATTCTGCCGTCTAACTTTTCTACAACGGCTTTAATATTTTCAATGGTTTTAATGTTGACTTTTATTGGGAAATATCCAATAAAAAACATAGCTGTAATAATTGGAATTGGAATTTTATCACTAACATTTTTTATTTTGGTGGTAAAAGTATTTCCAGATGCGTTCAAAAATAGTAGAGTTGGTACTTGGGAAAGTCGTATAGAAAACTTCACATCAGACAAACCCGATGAAGATGATTACCAAATCGAAAAAGCAAAAACAGCTATTGCAACTGGTGGTGTTTACGGATTAGGTCCAGGAAAAAGTATTCAGAAAAATTTTTTGCCACAATCTTCTTCCGATTTTATATTTGCGATTATTATCGAAGAATTTGGACTTTTAGGAGGATTTGCTATCATGTTTTTATACATTATGTTATTCATCCGATTTGTAATTGCTTCATATAAAGCACCCACATTATTCGGAAAATTATTAGTTGCAGGATTGGGATTTCCTATAATTTTTCAGGCTTTTATAAACATGGGTGTTGCGGTCGAATTATTACCAACCACAGGGCAAACACTACCACTTATAAGTAGTGGAGGAACGTCGATCTGGATGACTTGTGCGGCACTTGGAATTATAATAAATGTGACCAAAAAAGAAGAAGAAATTACCGAAGAAAATATCGAAAAAAAACAACGTGAAGAAGCTTTGCAAAAACTAATAGACAAACAATTAGCGGAAGATTCTCAGGAAGAAAATTATTCTATTGAAGACAATACGAGTAATCCAATGAATGCAGTTTTGAATAAATAAGTTAAATAATGAAAACAAACCCAAAATTCATATTAAGTGGCGGCGGAACCGGAGGACATATTTATCCTGCAATTGCAATTGCAAATGATTTAAAATCTCGTTTTCCTGATTGCAAAATCCTTTTTGTAGGAGCACAAGACAAAATGGAAATGCAAAAAGTACCGCAAGCGGGTTATGATATTAAAGGATTGTGGATTGCAGGAATTCAAAGAAAATTGACCTTGCAAAATGCGATGTTTCCAGTTAAGTTATTATCAAGTTTGGCAAAATCATTCAAAATATTAAAAAAATTTAAGCCAGATGTAGTTATAGGAACTGGAGGTTTTGCTAGTGGAGCAGTTCTGAAAGTTGCTTCTGTCTTGGGAATAGCAACTGTAATTCAAGAACAAAATTCTTATCCTGGAATTACCAATAAATTATTAAGCAAAAAAGCCAATAAAATTTGTGTCGCTTACGAAAATTTGGAACGATTTTTTCCAAAAGAAAATATGATGTTGACAGGGAATCCGGTTCGCCAAGACTTGATTTCAGTCGAGGAAAAACGAAATGAAGCGATTGATTATTTTAAATTAGATGTGAATAAAAAAACATTATTAATTCTTGGTGGAAGCCTTGGTGCAAGAAGAATTAACCAGTTAATTGCAAAAGAAATCGATTGGTTATTATCACTAGATGTTCAAGTTATCTGGCAATGTGGCAAATTGTATTTTGAAGAATACAAACACTTTTCAGACAAAGAAAATGTACAAGTTTTGTCATTTATAGACAGAATGGATTTTGTGTATGCCGCAGCCGATATTGTAATTTCTCGTTCAGGAGCGTCATCTGTATCAGAATTAGCAATTGTAGGAAAACCAGTCATTTTTATTCCATCACCTAATGTTTCTGAGGACCATCAAACCAAAAATGCACAAGCAATTGTCGATAAACATGGGGCAATTTTTCTAAAAGAAGCACAACTAGACTCCGAATTTAATTTAGTTTTTGAAGCTTTATTAAAAGATAAAGGAAAACAAGAAGATTTAAGTAAAAATATAAAATCATTGGCTTTGCCAAATGCAACAAAAGATATAGTTGACGAAATTGTAAAATTAATTAGATAGTAAAATCTTTCAATCTTTCAATCTTTTAATTAATAAAAAAAATGAACTTAAACCAAATACATAACGTCTATTTCATCGGAATTGGAGGCATCGGAATGAGTGCTTTGGCTCGTTATTTTAAATTTATTGGTAAAAACGTATCTGGTTACGACAAAACACCGTCAACATTAACATCAGAGTTAATCGAAAGTGGAATTTCCATTCATTTTGAAGACAATATCAATTTAATTCCGAATGATTACTTTGTAGAAAACACATTGATAATCATTACGCCAGCTGTTCCAAAATCACATTCGGAATGGAATTATTTCCTAGAAAGAGAATATCATGTGAAAAAACGTGCCGAAGTTTTAGGGATAATTACCAAAGACACTTTTTGTTTGGCAGTTGCAGGAACTCATGGTAAAACAACGACTTCAAGTATTTTAGGGCATATTTTGTACGAAAGCGGTGCCGATGTTACCGCATTTATTGGCGGAATTGTCGAAAATTATAATTCAAATCTAATTGGTTCTGGAAAAACTGTAACGGTTGTCGAAGCTGACGAATTTGACCGTTCATTCTTGCATTTATATCCAAATATTGCTTGTGTAACTTCGATGGATGCCGATCATTTAGATATTTATGGAGATGATGCTTCAATAAAAGAATCGTTCAAAGAATTTGCTAATAAAGTAGAAAATAAAAACAATCTTTTTGTGATAAATGGTTTGCCGTTAGAAGGTATAACTGTCGGAGCAAACGATGATTCAAAATTCGTTGCACATAATATTAGAATTGAAAACGGCTGGTATGTTTTTGATGTTAAAACACCAACCGAAAATATAAAAGATTTAAAATTCGGATTACCTGGAAAACACAATCTTACAAATGCGTTGCTTGCTTTGGCAATGGCTCGAACTTTCGGAACCCCAACCGAATCTATCGCTAAAGCATTGGCAACATTCAAAGGTGTAAAACGCCGTTTTTCTTTCCAAATCAGAAAGCCAGAATTCGTTTATATTGATGATTATGCGCACCATCCAACAGAAATAAATGCAGTGTATCAAGCCGTTCGGGAGTTATATCCTAATCAGAAAGTTTTAGCTGTTTTTCAACCACATTTATTTAGTAGAACAAAAGATTTTGCGGATGATTTTGCTAAAAGTTTATCACAATTTGACGAAGTTTTATTGTTAGACATTTACCCAGCGAGAGAATTGCCTATGGAAGGAATTACGTCGCAATGGTTGTTAAACAAAATTGAAAATAAAAACAAAAAATTAATTCAAAAAGAAGAATTGATTCCATTACTAAAAAAATCAGATGCTACAGTAATTGTTACTATTGGCGCTGGAGATATTGGGGAAATGGTTGTAAATATTAAAAAAGAATTAGATGCGAAGTAATTTAATTTTAAATATTCAATTAATTGCCATTCTTGCTTTGGTTGTTTTTTTGTATTCATTTACCTCAAAAAGGAACGAACACAGAAAAATATCGAAACCAACAATCGAATTTTTAAACTCAGAAAGTCCGTTTGTAACCCACGAAATGGTTAATAACTTGTTGATAGATAATTTTGGTGGCACTTTCAGTATCCAAAAAGATAGGGTAAATTTGAAAAATATTGAGCAAACCATCAATAAACACAACCTAATCGAAAATTCAGAGGTTTTTTTGAGTGTCGATGGAAAGTTAAAAGTTGTTGTAAAACAAAAGACCCCAATCGCTAGAGTTTTTAACAAAAACACTTCCTTTTATATTGATTATAAAGGAGGTAAGATGCCGCTTTCGAGTAATTTTACGGCAAGAGTTCCGCTTGTTTATGGTGATTTTAACAATTGTTATAGCAAAGATTTTGTTCAGCTTTTGCAAGCAATTTATAACGATGATTTTTTGAAAAAAAACATCATCGGAATAAAAATTTTGCCCGATGGTAGCGTTATTATGAAGAATAGAGATTATGGTTATGATATAATTTTCGGAAGAAACATTTATATAGAAAGAAAATTTGACAACTATAAAGCTTTTTTTCAAAAAGCAGTGCAAGATACAATGATAAATTCTTACAAGAAGATTAATCTGAAGTTCACAAAACAAGTAGTTTGTACTAAATAATTATGGGTATGGAAAGAGAGAATATAGCAGTAGGACTAGACATAGGCACAACAAAGATTGTTGCTATGATAGGTAAGAAAAATGAGTACGGAAAGCTAGAAATTTTAGGTGTAGGAAAATCTAAAAGCCTCGGTGTGGCTCGTGGTGTAGTAAATAATATCACGCAAACCATACAATCTATACAGGAAGCAATAAGTTTGGCAGAAGCAGATTCGGGTTATAAAATAAAAGATGTTGTGGTAGGTATTGCGGGTCAACATATTCGTAGTATACAACACAGCGATTATATTTCAAGACCAAATCCAGAAGAAGTAATCAGTGAACTTGATATTGATGTTTTAATCAATCAAGTTCAAAAATTAGCGATGTTGCCTGGAGAAGAAATTATTCATGTATTGCCACAAGAATTCAAAATCGATGGGCAATCTGAAATAAAAGAACCAATCGGAATGTACGGCGGAAGACTAGAAAGTAGTTTTCATGTTGTGGTTGGTCAAGCATCATCTATAAGAAACGTTGGGCGTTGTATAAAAAGTTCAGGATTGGATTTATCTGGATTAACATTGGAGCCATTGGCTTCGGCAGATGCAGTTTTAAGTCAAGAAGAAAAAGAAGCAGGTGTTGCTTTGATTGATATTGGTGGAGGAACAACGGATTTAGCCATTTTCAAAGACGGAATTATTCGACATACTGCAGTAGTGCCTTTCGGTGGAAATGTAATTACTGAAGATATAAAAGAAGGCTGTTCTATTATCGAAAAGCAAGCTGAATTGTTAAAAACAAAATTTGGTTCTGCTTGGCCAGGTGAAAATAAAGACAACGAAATTGTTTCAATTCCAGGATTAAGAGGAAGAGATCCAAAAGAGATTTCGTTAAAAAACTTGTCTAAAATAATTCATGCTCGTGTAGTAGAAATTATCGAGCAAGTTTATACTGAAATTAAAATATACGGTCACGAAGATCCACGCAAAAAATTAATTGCAGGAATTGTACTAACTGGTGGAGGTTCACAACTGAATCACATCAAACAATTAGTAGAATATATCACAGGAATGGACACTAGAATAGGATATCCAAACGAGCATTTAGCAGGAAATTCTAGCGAAGAGATATCAAGTCCTTTGTATGCAACTGCTGTCGGATTGGTTATGAATAGTATTCGTAATAATACAGTAAGTGCCGTGCCACAGGATAATTTTATTCCTGAACCAGTACTTATTCAGAAGCCAACCATTGCCGAACAAGTAGAAATACAACAAGAAGCTGAAAAAGTAATCGAAGAAACAAAATCAGAATCAAAAACAACCGAAAAAATGATTCGTAAATCGTTTTTCGACAAGTATATAGACAAAATAAAAGATTTTTTAGACAACGCTGAGTAAAAATTAAAGTACAACTTAAAGAGACAGAATGAAAAATTTATTTTTAATATTATTTATTACGCTAACAACTTCTTTTTATGGGCAAGAGCCAGCAATGTTTAAAGTTGAAAAGTCTACTATAATATTAAATGATAGTACTCAAATTGAAGGAGAAATTGATTTACCAATTCTGAATGATGGAAAATTTTTGAAATATAAAAATGCAAACGGGAAACAAAAAATTGAAAGAGAAAAAATTAGTAAAGTAGTTTTTACCACAAACCAAGGAGGAGGCGCGTCGATTGAATACATAAACATGAAGGTTTTTAATGAAATGAATGTGAAAGTAATGAAAGATCTAAAATTGTTGCTTAATGTAGTAAAAGGTAAAGTTTCAGTATACATAAGTAGTTATACAAACAATCAATTTTCGTATAATGGAAGTGCAATTGCTGCTAGAAACAATGGTGTTGGGTTTGTAAATTATTATTGCATTAGAGAAGGAGAAGAAGCGGCGTCATTAATCCATGTTGATAGTAATTATGCAAATGAAAACATGTTTTTTAGACAAAACGGAAGGAAGTATTTTGCAGACAATCCAGAAATTGCAGCAAAAATAGACAATAGAGAATATACATATAAAAATTTTATGGAAGTTATCGAATTATACAATTCCAAAAAATAATGGAATTCAATAATATCAAATAACAGATATTAAATTTTCAAAATAATAGTAATAAAGCATAAATAAAAACCAATAGTATGGAAAGCAACTCAGAATTTGGAAGTATTTCATTTGATTTACCAAAAAACCAATCAAATGTAATTAAAGTAATAGGAGTAGGTGGAGGCGGAAGCAACGCAATAAATCACATGTTTAAGCAAGGAATAAAAGGTGTCGATTTTATTGTTTGTAATACCGATTCACAAGCGCTTGAGAATAGTGCTGTGCCTAATAAAATTCAGTTAGGTGTAAACTTAACCGAAGGATTAGGAGCGGGAGCAAACCCAGAAGTGGGACAGCAATCAGCAATAGAAAGCATTGCCGAAATCGAAAAAATGCTAGACAGCAACACTAAGATGGTTTTTATCACTGCAGGAATGGGTGGAGGAACAGGGACAGGAGCTGCGCCAGTTATTGCGCAATTAGCAAAAGAAAGAGACATCTTAACCGTTGGTATTGTAACAATTCCATTTCAGTTTGAAGGAAAAGTTCGTATCGAACAAGCACTTTTGGGTGTCGAAAAATTAAGAAAACAAGTCGATTCACTTATAGTTATCAATAATAATAAATTGAGAGAAGTGTACGGAAATCTTGGTTTCAAAGCTGGATTTTCTAAAGCGGACGAAGTTTTAGCAACTGCATCACGCGGTATTGCTGAAGTAATTACGCACCACTACACACAAAATATCGATTTAAAAGATGCGAAAACTGTGTTGTCAAATTCAGGAACAGCAATCATGGGTTCTGCCACTGCCGAAGGCGAAAACAGAGCTAAAGAAGCGATTGTTTCTGCATTAGATTCACCACTTTTAAATGATAATAAAATTGCTGGAGCCAAAAACGTATTGTTGCTTATCGTTTCTGGAACTAACGAAATTACTATCGACGAGATAGGAGAAATAAACGATTACATTCAAGCAGAAGCAGGACACAACGCCAATATTATTATGGGTGTTGGTGAAGAAGAAGAACTTGGAGATAAAATCGCCGTAACCATTATTGCAACTGGATTTTGTGTAGAACAACAAGCAGAAATTGTAAATACAGAACCTAAAAAAATAATTCATGCGTTAGAAGATGACCAAAAAATTGTTCGTGATTTAACACAAAAATATGAAGCAAAAGGATTCGATTTTTCATCAAATGTAGTTGCCCAAGAAACAAAAATTATTGAAGCTGCAATTGTTGAGGAAAAAATAGTATTTTCATTAGAAGAAGAATTGCCAAATCCTGTTGAAACTTATTTCTCAATGGATTTAGTGCCAACAACAGAATTAATCAAAAATTTAGATGTTACCTTCGAAGTAGTTTCATCAAAAACGATAGATGTTAATGATTTTTATTTCACTTCACCAGAAGTAAAAGAAATCGAAGTTATCGACCCAGTATTTGTAGTAAAAGAGCCAGAACAAATCACATTTACATTCGATTTGCCAATACAAAAAGCACCCGAAACTGCAAATACCGATAGATTAATATTCGATTTAACAAACGAAATTAAAGACATCAAAGTAAATGAAGCGGTACAATTTGTGCCAATGACCGAAGTAACTCAAAACGGAGTTATCAAGCATTCGCTCGAAGAATATATGGAAATCGAAAACCAATTATTCGAGGCTAAAAAAGCCGAGACTGTAGTGGTAGAAACTATTCCAACTGAGTTAAATATCACAATGACGCAAGTGGATATCACGCCACAATATGCGACTCAAAATACAGCAAACGAAATTTCTCCGTTAGACATGTCTATCGAAGACTCTTTGAGAATGAGAGCCGAAGAACGTCGTCGCAAAATGAAAGAATTCAATTACAAGTTTCATAATAACGCATCAAAAGTAGAAGAGTTCGAAAAAGAACCAGCATACAAACGTATGGGAATCGACATTTCGAACAATTCGATAGACAATAGCAGATCGCGAATGTCTTTAGGAACCGATAGTAACGACGATATTCAGTTACGATCAAACAATTCGTTCCTTCACGACAACGTCGATTAACTAACTCAAACCAAACCCTTGTAACCCGAAATTTCTTATGATTTTTCGGGTTATTTTTTGTAGTTCAAAGGACTAAAACAATGTAAATTTTCACTAAATTTGTCGAGCCAATTTCTGCTGTTCATTACAAACGAAGTTCACTGAACTCCGATTAAAATAAAAGTTATGTGAAGTAATCTTTTTTCGCAAAATGTTTTTTTCTACAAACCAGAAAGAGCTTCCGCTGGTCGCTTTTCTGCTTCAAGAAAAAATACATTTTTTCTCAAAAGGCTTTCCATTTCCATCAGGGGCAAAAAAAATATTAGATTTCAGATTTTTTAAAATCAACAATCTAAAATCAACAATCTAAAATCTAAAATAAATATGAGTTTATCAACACACATCATGGACGAAATGAAAACAGCAATGCGTGCAAAAGACACCGTTGCGCTCGAAGCACTTCGCGCCATCAAATCGGAAATATTATTAGCACAAACGGCAACAGGAAGTAAAGAAGAAATCACCGAAGCAGACGAAATTAAAATTCTACAAAAATTAGTAAAAATGCGTAAAGACAGCGCGACTATTTTTACAGAACAAAACCGTCCTGATCTTGCTGAGCCAGAATTAGCGCAAATCGTAGTTATCGAAAAATTCTTGCCAGCGCAATTATCTGAAGTAGAAGTAGAAGCTATTGTTGCAAAAATTATTGCAGAAACTGGTGCTTCTGGAATCGCATCGATGGGGAAAGTAATGGGATTAGCATCAGCACAAATAGGTGGTCAAGCTGAAGGAAAAACCATTTCTAGTATTGTAAAAAAACTATTAGTTTAGACTACTTAGAAAATTAGACCTTTTAGAATTTCAAATATCTAAGAAGTCTAATTTTCTAAGAAGTCTAACAATCTAAATATTGGCTGCGTAGTTCAACTGGATAGAATATCAGATTTCGGCTCTGATGGTTGCAGGTTCGAACCCTGTCGCGGTCACATTTTTTTACTGCTTTGGAGTAAAAACAGCAACAACTATTTATGATAATTATTTTACTAATTTTATTTACTCCTGCTGTAGCTCTTTTTATTGCTTTTCTCTACACAGTTGCAGAAGATAATTATGGTTTGTTGTTCAATAAGCCTTTTTATGTTCATTTTTACCCAAAAGTAAAATCGTTGTCAGTTAATCAATCTTATGTTTTAAAAGAGCAATTTCACTATTACAACACACTTTCGGATAATAAAAAAAAGTATTTTGAACATCGAGTAGCTGTTTTTATTAGCAAATATGAATTCATTGGAAAAGAAGAATTCTTAATTACGGATGAAGTAAAAATTTTAATAGCTTCAACATCAGTAATGCTAACTTTTGGAATGCGAAACTATTTGTATTCTAATATTGATAAGATAATAGTTTATCCAGAACAATATTATTCTACAATTAACGAAGTATATCACAAAGGAGAATTCAATCCAAGAATGAGAACAATTGTGTTTTCTTGGCAAGATTTTAAAGCAGGCTTCGAAATTACTAATGATAATTTAAACTTAGGGATTCACGAATTCACACATGTTTTGCATCTTCACGGGTTAATGAGTGACGATGCTAGTGCTATAATTTTTTCAAGAATGCATAACCAAATTCAGAAAGAAGTTAATCATCCTGTAAATAAAGAAAAACTAATCAGTTCAGCATATTTTAGGATATATGCCTATACCAATCGATTTGAGTTTTTAGCAGTCATTCTGGAGCATTATTTTGAATCACCTGAAATCTTTAAACAGGAATTCCCACAACTCTATAGTAATGTTAGTAAAATGCTAAATCACAAACATTAAAAACTGGTAATTGTCTTCAAATCGGCAATAGTCTGTGTAGGATTTTCAGCTTTAAAAACAAAATTTCCTGCAACTAATACATTTGCACCAGCATCAACTAATTGTTTTGCATTTTTGCTGGTTACACCACCGTCAATTTCTATTAGTGTTGAAGCTCCTTTTCTATTGATTAATTCTTTTAGTTTCTTAACCTTATCGTAAGTGTTTTCTATAAATGATTGTCCGCCAAAACCAGGATTTACACTCATGATACAAACTAAATCAATATCATTAATAACATCTTCTAAAAGAGATACATTGGTATGCGGATTTAATGCTACTCCAGCTTGCATTCCTTCTGCTTTTATAGCTTGTAAGGTTCTATGTAAATGGGTACAAGTTTCATAATGCACGGTTAGAATATTTGCTCCTAAATCAGCA
Source organism: Flavobacterium sp. (assembly GCF_043756175.1). Taxonomy (GTDB): domain Bacteria; phylum Bacteroidota; class Bacteroidia; order Flavobacteriales; family Flavobacteriaceae; genus Flavobacterium. Next base: position 13,904 of record NZ_JAYURN010000116.1, on the reverse strand, counting down.
AAAGTTTTTATGTATCTGTCAGGGTCTACAATCATTAAGTGTACGTCTATAGTTTTTTTTGCGTGTTTGTTAATCGCTTCTAAAACTGGCATTCCGAAGGAAATGTTTGGAACAAAAACGCCATCCATGATGTCAATATGAAACCAGTCGGCTTCAGAGTTATTAATCATTTCGATGTCGCGTTGCAAGTTGGCAAAATCGGCTGCTAGTACTGATGGGGCAATTAGTGTGTTGTTCATTGTGTTGTTGTTGTGTGTTTTAAATTTCGAAATTCGTAGTTCAATATTTTTGCAAAGATACAATTTTTTGAAGTTTGAATAACGAACGAGGAATAACGAATGTTGAAGTTTTTATAAAAAACAAAACTCCGGTAATCAGCCGGAGTTTCAATCATCAATCAAAAAACGAACAGTTAATCAAACTGTTAGTCATCGGTTTTAGGATTATCCTAAATACGTTTTCAAGATTTTACTTCTTGAAGTATGTTTTAATCTACGGATTGCTTTTTCTTTTATTTGACGAACACGCTCACGAGTAAGGTCGAAAGTTTCTCCAATTTCTTCTAATGTCATTGGATGTTGGTCTGCAAGACCAAAATACAAACGAACCACATCAGCTTCACGAGGTGTTAATGTTTCTAGTGAACGTTCAATTTCGGTACGTAAAGATTCGATAATTAATTCTCTATCAGGATTTGGTGATTCTCCAGAACGTAAAACGTCATAAAGGTTAGAATCTTCTCCTTCTACAAGTGGTGCATCCATAGATAAGTGACGACCAGAGTTTTTCATGCTCTCTTTTACGTCATTTACAGTCATGTCTAGTTCTTTTGCAATCTCTTCAGCAGAAGGTGGACGCTCGTTAGATTGTTCTAACAAAGCGTACATTTTGTTGATTTTATTGATAGAACCAATTTTGTTTAAAGGCAAACGAACGATACGAGATTGTTCAGCCAATGCTTGAAGAATCGATTGACGAATCCACCAAACAGCATATGAAATAAATTTGAAACCACGAGTTTCGTCAAAACGTTGTGCTGCTTTAATTAGACCTAAATTTCCTTCGTTAATTAAATCGGGAAGTGTTAATCCTTGATTTTGGTATTGTTTTGCTACCGAAACTACGAAACGCAAGTTGGCTTTTGTTAGTTTTTCTAACGCAGCTTGGTCTCCAGCTTTTATTCTTTGAGCCAATTCTACCTCTTCATCGGCAGTAATCAAATCTACTTTTCCAATTTCTTGTAAATATTTGTCTAACGATGCAGTTTCACGATTGGTAACCTGCTTGGTAATTTTTAATTGTCTCATTGTAGTTTCTCCTTAAAAGTTATAAGTGTACAAATGGTTATACGTAATGAGTTTGTAAAAAGTTACAAAAAAAGTAAAATATTTTATTCTACTTCAAATGAATCGTAAAAAATATTTTTATTTCCTTTAGAGTCAATACCTTCTAATACAATTTCAAAAACACCTGATATGTCTGAGGTATAAAAACTAATTTCTTTATTATCTGCTTTTAAATCAGGTATCCATATTAACTGATGCCTGTAGTCTGGAATTCTTGAATAATCTTTTTTAGTGTAATCGATATTAAAATATTCTTTTTCTTGTTGAGGTCTAATTGTTTTAGGTTCAATTAGATATGAATTTTTGTTTGCAGGTTCGTAATCATTTTTTTTTGTTTTTATAAATATGACTCCATTATATATTTTGTAACCATAATAGTAACCGCCTCTTGTTATACTTATGGTTTCAACATTGTCAATATTATAATTAAATATTTCATTAACATCTTGTATGTATAAGCCGTCGATTAAAACAAGTGCAGGGTACGTTAATTTATATTCTGAAATGTTATCAATAATATGAATTTCATTTTTCTTATCAACAGATTTATAGTAGGCTCCTCCTATTATTTCTGTTAATGTTTCTTTCATTGTTTGAAATCTAGTATAATCGTTCAGATTAAATACTAAATCAAATTTTAATGAACTTATTTCAGCGATATCATTATTGTTTAATGAATCATTTTTAGTTTTAAAATATGCATTTTCAATTTGACTTGCAATGGATCTACGTTCTAGTGATTTTTTTAAATTTGGAGTTAGGATTAAATTACCAAATTTAAGATTTGAATAGTCTAAATAATTAGAATCTTCAATTTCTAAGTTATATTTGCTATGGTCTTCATCAATTATTTGAAATTTCAAATCCTCATTCTTGAATCGTTTTTCTATTGTAAAACAAAATTCACCGTTATTGTTTGATTGAATAATCTTAAAAAAAGAATTATTACCAGTTATAGAAAGTGCAATAGAAATATTTTTTAAGTTTATTTCGTCACTGCTTTTGGCTTTAATTTTACCTTTTATAATTTCACCTCTAAATTCAGGGGTTATAAAAGTGTTTGTTTTTTTTGAGATAATTATGGTATTATTAATGGTTGATAAGCTTTCATTTTGGTTAAAAAAGGAAGTAATAGTGTCTTTTTTGAATACTTTTAGGGTATAACTACTTTGATTGTCAATATCCTTAGATTCGTTTAATTTTAGTTTTATTTTTTCTCTTGTGGTGTATTTTCTTTTGTCAATTTCATAAATCGAATTTAGATTTCGAATGTTTAAATCGTTCTTTTCTCCACTTTCTAATTGGGGGAAATTTTGTTCTTCAAATGCACGGTAAGGATTAATAATGTTTATGTCGATACTATTTACTTTTATAGGAGTTGAGTTTAGCATCCAGTTGGTGTAGGCTAACAGTTTGTATTTTCCTGTTTTTAATGTGGTAGGAATAAAATATTCGCTATTACCTTTGCTGTTTTTTAAAAACAATTTATTTTTAAAGACAATTTGCTTATCGTTATTTATTAATTCGACATAAGCTATTTTGCTATATTCAGATAATGTAGCTTTAATTGTATTTAAACAAGTGACAGCATAGTATAGTTTTTCTCCAGTTAATAACGTGCTGGAGTTTGTGTTTACATACACGTTTTCTTTAACCAATTGATTAATGTGTTCTTGAGCAAATATATTTTGAAACAAGAAAAGTAATAGAATACTAAGAGTTAAATTTAATCGATCCAAAATGCAGGTTTTATGTTTGATGAAAATGAAGAGCAATCTCCGCACTGATAATTTGTTAAAACAATTTCTGTTGATCCGTAGCTGTATATGGCTTTGGTTTTATTTTTAACCGATTCTAATATATAATTACCAGCACAAGGAGGGGTTGGTGCCCCAGGTCCATAGATGAAACAAAATTCAAAAGTTGAATCTCTAAACAAATTGATTATACTAGGACAATAATAGGGGTACTCTGGTTTTGGTTCGCCAAAAAATAAATCTTCAAAATTGAAGAATATCCTTTTGCTTGAAACATGAGATACATCAAAAAAACCAATGATTTTTTCATTTGGATTACTTTGATTTTTTATATTACCACTATAAAAACCAGGTTGGCTCTGTGAGAATAAACTTTCACTAGAAGAAGATTTTTTTAAAGCATTATAATAATTATAAGCGGTTAAACTTTCATTATACATAATAACATTAATAGAATATCTGTTAGCTATTTTATAATCATCATTTTTTAAAAATCGTACCGAAAACAAGTTTGAATTATTATTGTTTAAAGATGTATTACTGATTGATATTACTTTTGATTTTTCTGTAGCATAACAAATTTTTGCTTCATAAGGCCAATTTTCCATTTTAAGTTCGCCAAAAGGAGGTACATCTGGTATTGGGATATATGTAGTTACAACACCTCTTCTATTAATCCAATGTGGTGCAATTATTTTATTTGTTTCTTCATAATCATATCTGTAATATTTTATTTGGTTAGGGTTATTGTTATTAGTGCGAACTAGTATTTGGACTCCTTTTCCAATATCGGTGTTGTTTATTGTATTTGTCGTTACATTTTCTATGTCTGAAAAAGAAGCTATTTCTTCATTTGTAGAGGCATACTTTTTTCCATCAGAAGTAACTAAGTGCAATTTATAAGTTACATTAGGTAGTGCTTGAAATTCCTGTTGTGATTTATACATGCCATTATTTTCGATAAAATCGTAGTGATTCCCTTTATCGTCTTCAATAAAAACTACTGCTCCAGTTTCAGGTCTAGGTCCTGTTTCTTCCAGTTTGTATGTCCTAGATAATTTAATTTCTTGGTATTTGTATTCATCGGTAATTGTAGCTTCGATAACAATTGCACTTTCAAAAACATCCGTTTGTAAAGCATAGGGTTCTGTACAACTTTGCAGAATGATTATGCAGAATAATAATTGCAGATAGTATATGTTTTTCATTTTATTAAAATTTAAAGTTGTAGGTTATTGTTGGTATTGGAATGCTAAAAATAGAAGTCTTGTAGCCTTTAACTTCTCCGTTTTTAGTTACAAAAAATACTGAATAAGGATTGTTTCTACCTAAAACATTATAAATTGAAATATTAAAGTAGCTATGTGCTAATTTTTTAATTTTATGATTTCCTTCGATATTTATACCCAAATCCAATCGATAGTAATCAGGTATTCTAAATTGATTACGGTCGCTGAATATAGAATATTCTATTCCGTTATACATGTATTTACCCACAGGATATGTTATTGGTCTTCCGGTTTGATAAATAAAATTACCAGAGAAGCTATATCTTTTGGTTAATCGATAATTTAAAACTGCACTAAAATCATGTGGTTTGTCAAAGTTTGTAGGAAAATAGTTGCCATTATTTACTTTTTCTTCATCGAACTTACTGTCTAATTTAATAAATGACCTTGAATAACTATAACTTAACCAACCATTTAATCTTCCTTCTGATTTTTTTATTAATAATTCTGCACCATATGATTTACCCTTCCCTTGAAGTAATTCAGTTTCTAGATTTTCATTCAAAATTAAATCAGCACCAACTTTATAGTCTAATATGTTTTTTGATTTTTTATAATATCCTTCAGCGCTAATTTCCAGATCTTGGTAACCTAGATTTTTGAAAATACCAAAAGAAAATTGTTCTCCACTTTGTGGTTTTACATTCAAATCAGATAATTTCCAACTGTCTGTTGGTGATTGTGTCGTATTAGTTGATAACAAATGGATATATTGATATGATTTATCATAACCTGCTTTTAAAGATAGATCGTTATTAATTAAATATCTAAAGGCAGCTCTAGGTTCAAAACCGTAGAATGTTTTGAATACTTTATTATTGCTGTAAGTATCTTCTCCAATCTGAGTTCCCTCGCTTTTTGGTAGGTCATCTTGATATGTTTTTTGAGTTGTTGGCCCTATTGCACTAAATACCGAGTACCGGATGCCAAAATCAATTAAAAATTTCTCTGTTAGCTTATAGTTTTCGGAAATATATACACCTATTTCCAATCCCTTTTCAAGGTCTATTTGCTTATTTTTAATATTTGAACTATCACTACTTGGTTTTATATAACCAGGATCGATGTTGTACAATTTGCCCGAAATACCATAGCTTAACTTATTCTTTGTGTTTAGCACTGTATTCATTTTTGCTATGAATTGCGTTTCAGCATTACCATATCCAAATTTAAATGAATTTTTAGGTAAGCCGCTGTAGTCTATCTTGAAGTTGTATTTACTGTTTGTAAATGTTAACTCGCTATTGTTTTTTGCATTGTAAACATTTTTCCAAGTCAATGTTGCTAGCCTGTTATTGTATTGATAAATAGAATCAGCAGTTATGCTAAACTTGTCATCGCTGAAATATAATGTCGATTCTATAGTATTGTTGTTATTTATTTTGTGATTGTACTTTGTTATAAAATCATAAAATGAAGCCTTACTGTTATTAAGTTTTTTTTCTTTCAAACTTTTTAAAATCCAGCCAGAATAAGTTCCTCTTCCCCCCACCAAAACACTTGCTTTATTTTTTATTACTGGTATTGAAAGCGCAATATTACTGGTTACTGGACCTATGCCAGCTTCTCCTGAAAACTTATCAGTGTTTCCGTTTTTTGATGTTATATCAAATACAGAAGATAATCTACCTCCAAATTCACTAGGAATACTTCCTTTATAAATATCAACTTTTTTAATTGTGTAAGGATTTAGAGCAGTGAAAAACCCAAAAAAGTGTGATGGGTTGTAAATAGTTCCTTTATCTAATAAGAATAAATTCTGGTCTTCTTTGCCTCCTCTTACATTATATCCTGAAGACCCTTCGCCAGCAGTTTTTATACCAGGTGTTGTTGTTGCTATTTTAAGTATATCTCTTTCTCCAAAAACTAATGGAACGTTCTTGACTCCTTCTGCTTCAATAGTTGTTACGCCTGTTACTGCGGATCTCATTTTTTGTTTACTCTTTCCGCTTATGTGAACTTCATTTAATTGGATGGTTTTTTCAGTTAATGCTAGATCCAGATTTCCGTTATTGTAAACTACAATCTTTTTTATAAGAGGTTTGAAATTTTGAATGTCCGTTGTAATAGTATAAATTCCAGCAGGTAATTTTAATTGATAGTAGCCATTTACATCTGTTATAAATAGGAAATTTGTATTTTTTATTCTGATATTGGCATCGCTTATAGGTTCATTATTTTTTTTATTTCTAACAAAACCTGAAAATGTAAACAAAGCCTTTTCATTTCCATTATTCAAGGATTCTTTACTAATTAGTGAGATAGAATCTTCGGTTTTATCTGAATTAAATTCTTGAAAAAAAACTGGCAAATGAGATTTGTTACTAACTGATAATGAATCTTTCTTAAAAAAGCCATCAGGTAGTTTGTCATAGACTAAATTTTTTTGTGTTAGTATTATTTTGTTTAAATCAACAAAATAATTGATTTCAGTATTATCAAATAATTTATTTAAAACTTCTTCAATAGATTTGTCTTTAAACTCTCCAGAGTAAAAAGTTAAGTCGTTTAGCCAATCATCTTGAAAATAAAATGTATAAGGTGTTTGTTGTTCTATTTTTTGAATAATACTTTTATGAGTTAAATTAACATACTCAAATGTCAAATTCCTTACTTGTGAAAAGGATAGATTGAAAAATGTAAAAACAAGTATTGTGAATATTTTTTTCATTAATAGAAATTTAATTCCTTGATAATCTTTTAACGTTTGACATTAAATTCTCCATAAACTTCAACTTATTTTCATTTTCAAAATCTTTGTAAATTAGATAGTAGTTGTTAATTTCGTCTTTAAATTGTGGGTACAGTTTTAATAATATTTTTTTTGATTTTATTTCATAAAAGGTATTGTTGGTTTTTATAAAATATTTAGTTTGATCAACATACGAATTGTATACACCGCTGTCTAAGAGTACCTCTTTTATGTTTTTTTTGTATTTAATATAAAATTCAAAATCTTGGCCAACCACATTTTTCTCATAATACTCTAAAGGCGTGTTCTTATCGGATTTACATGGCGTGAATTTTTTATTTTGAATTATAAAATAATCGACTTTGTTTTTGTCTAATACAATTTGTAATTTTTCAGATTGATTCTCTGGATTTAGAATCAATTCGTCTTTGTAAATGTCATATTTTATTTTGGCTCCAAAATAAACCTGATTTTCAAACTTGATTTCTGCGAGATAAAATTTATTTTCTAAAAAATAACGATGTTCATTATTGATAGTCAAGTCTTTGTTTACGTAGATTTTACCATTATTAAGTGTAGAGTTTCCTTGGCTAAGTTCTTTATCAATCTTAGCGTATAATTCTTTGTCGTTTTTGTTTTGTGAATTAACTTGTAAACTATTCAATAAAAATAAAAGAGAAGTGATTTTAAAAATACATTTAAACATAATTTATCTGTTTTGGCAAATTTAAAAAATAATAATAATAAAAGAATTTTCTTACGTAAATGTTTAGCTTTAAAAATATGTATAATTTCTTATTCTTTTATACTACTGCCCAAAAAGTAAAAGGTTACCCCGTAAATAAAGTTTATTAATTAAATAGGGAAGTGTTAGTCCTTGGTTTTGGTGTTGTTTTGCTACCGAAAACTACTAAACGCAAGTTGGCTTTTGTTAGTTTTTCTAAAGCTGCTTGGTCTCCTGCATTTATTCTTTGAGCCAATCCTACTTCTTCATCGGCAGTGATTAAATCTACTTTTCAAATTTCTTACAAATATTTGTCTAACGACACAGTTTCACGATTGGTAACTTGTTTGGTAATTTCTAGCTGTCTCATAGTAGTCATACATAAAGAGTTTGCAAAGAGTTACAAAAAAAGTAAAATATTTTTTAAAACATTAGATCTACTTGATTGTTTAATTGGTCTATGTAGTAATCTATTTTTCGAAATACTTTATTGAAAAATAAATTTTGTTCTTTAATTCCAGATTGGTTTAGTGGTTTAGAGTTTGCAATTTGTTGATTAAAAAAGTTATGTACATTCTTGCAACTTTCCTCATTGTCAGTTATGAAATAGCCTAAAAGTGTATATGGAACAAAGAGTGTGATTTTTTCTTTCGATTCAAATAACAGATTGTTATTTAGTAAAATTAACTCGTTATAGTAAATGGAAAATTCGGAGTTCTGATTATTTGATTTTTCTTTTATAGCATTAATAATTCGTTTTAGGTCATTAAATAAAGCATTTGCATTTTTAAAATTAACTAAACCAGATTCATAAAAATAAAGAATCTGTTGCATGCTACTGTTTATCGTTGTGTCATTCCAAACTTCTTTTACTGTCGAATTTTCGTATGCTTTTTTTAACTTAAGACTATGTTCCATAAACGATTCGTCGATAACAAAATTCTCAAAAGAAGTTTTTGATTGATTTGGATTCAGAAGACTTAACCAAACATAAGCTTTAAATTTTGACAGAATTGTTGCGTCCATAAAATAGAATAATGGAATGTCTTTTGCAGAATAATAGAGCGTCGCATTTTTATTTTTGGTTAGTTCGTCTATCTGTTCTGCCGATTTTTTGAAATACAATAACATATCACTCAATGTGGCTATTTCTATCGTTTTTTCGACAATTATCTTTTCGCTTTTAAAAAATAAACTATCTAATGAAATATTATAATTTTTAGCCAACAAAACAGTCTCATCGATAGAAAATTTGCTTTTTCCAGAAACTCTTCTATGTGAAGCATCATAACTTATATTCAAAATCGAAGCAATTTCATCATTAATCGATTGGTTTTCTGAAAGTTGTTTTCTTATTTGTTTTAAAAGCAGCTCTTGATTCGTCATATATTTGCGATAATCACAAATATAATATTTTTATTTATTATTTAAAGCAAATATTATTGTAATAATCGCAATATGTTTGTAGTGTTAATTTAAAAACCAGGAATTATGAGAAATACCTTTTTAGTTTTAGTAATGCTTTTGTCACAACTTTCTTTTTGTCAGGAAGAAACAAAAAAGTTTAATGTTACAATAATTAATTTCACTAAAGGACAAAGCGTTGATTTAGGTAAATATTTTAAATGGAAATCGAAAAATGATTTTAGGAATGACAGTATTAAAATTTTTAGTCTTTCGCCTATATCAAGAAGAGTAAAACAAGTAAACGGGTTTGCTCTAGGTGTTGGACATTATGAAAATGAAAAAATAAAGTTTCAAGAGGTTAATGGATTGAATTTAGAAGTAAGTCCGTTATGTATTGCATTATTTACTTTTGCGCTTAATGTTCCTTTTGAGGCAATTTTTGTTGGTATTAATGATGGTTCATTGAGTAATACGTCGTTTATGGATGATGATTATAAAACTCGAATTAGGGTTAATGGGTTGAATCTTAGTTCAGGAGGTTTCATGAAAGGAGCAGAAATGAATGGTTTTAATATTTCAGTTTTTACAGGGATGAATAAGATCAATGGAATATCTTTAAATGGTGCCGTAATCGGGACGGAAAAATTTAATGGACTCTGTATTTCAGGTATTGCAAATGTTTCTGAACAAGGTAATGGTGCTCAAATTGCCATTTCTAATGTTTCCAGAAATCATAAAGGTATTCAAATTGGTCTATTCAATCATTCCAAAAATTTGCGAGGAATGCAATTTGGAATTTGGAATACAAATGGAAAAAGAAAACTTCCGTTTATTAACTGGCAATTTAAAAAATAAAATTATGAAAAGAATATTTTTATTTATAACAATTTCTTTTCTACTGTATTCTTGTTCTACAAGTTTTAAAGTTAAAAAGAAAGATCTTTTGTTTATTGATAGTAACTTAAAGGAATCGTTTAATAATAATTCATATCAGATTGACAGTACAAAGCATAAATCTTATTTGCTAAATCTATTTGAAATAAGAAAGGCTAATATTGATACAGTCAATATTAAATTTGATAAAAATGGAAGCTTAATCTTAAGTTATAAATTTATTTTAGGAGGAAATGAAAGCCGTTATATTAAAGGTCGTTTTAAGAAAAATTATTATGAAATTTATTTAAGGAAGGATAAAATTAATATACCGTTAATATATAGTAAAATAAATATTGATAGGATCAGAGTTTACCTGAAAAAAGATTCAACTCTGGTTGTTGATAAATATTATGATAATAGTGGAAATATATTTTTATTAGCTGCAGGAGGTAGCTCAAGAAGGCAATATTTTTTTAAAAAAATAAAATAAAAATCAAACAAAAATCCCGTTTCAATTTTGAAACGGGATTTCCTATAAATAAACCTTTAGTAAACTATAAGATCTGATTACTCTTTTTTCTCCTCACGTGGAGGTCTTGGCATTAAGGCTTTTCTAGATACTTTCTCTTTACGAGTTTTAGGATCTAAACCTAAATATTTCACCATAAATACATCACCCATGTTTACCACATCAGTAACATTTTCTGTTCTTTCCCAAGCTAATTCAGATACGTGTAATAAAACTTCGTTTCCAGGAACTGCAGTATATTCAACCACAGCACCAAAATCTAACATTTTAATTACTTTCACTTCATAAGCTTCTCCCATTTGTGGTTTGAAAGTAATTGACTCAATTTTAGCCAATACCGCTTCAATTCCAGCAGGATCTGTTCCTAAAATTTCAACAACTCCCATTTCGTCAACTTCATTAATTACGATAGTTGTTCCCGTAGCTTTTTGTAATTCTTGAATCACTTTTCCACCAGGTCCAATTAACGCACCAATAAAGTTACCAGGAATAGTTCTCATGATAATTTTTGGAGCATATACTTTAACGTCAGCTTTAGGTGTTGCAAGCGTTTCAGTAAGAATGTTAAGAATATGTAAACGACCATCTCTAGCTTGTGCTAAAGCCGCTTCCATAATTTCATATTTCAATCCGTCAATTTTAATGTCCATTTGACAAGCGGTAATTCCTTCTGAAGTTCCAGTTACTTTGAAATCCATATCTCCTAAATGATCTTCATCACCTAAAATATCAGATAAAACAGCAAAACGTTCTCCGTCTGTAATTAATCCCATCGCAATTCCAGAAACTGGACGAATCATTTGAATACCTGCATCCATTAATGCTAATGTTCCAGCACAAACTGTAGCCATTGAAGACGAACCATTAGATTCTAATACTTCAGAAACGACACGAATTGTATAAGGACAATCAGCAGGAATCATGTTTTTCAATGCTCTTTGTGCTAAGTTTCCGTGACCAACTTCTCTTCTTGAAGTTCCTCTTAACGGACGAGCTTCTCCTGTTGAAAATGGTGGAAAATTATAGTGTAAATAGAATTTTTCTTCTCCTTGTTCAGATGGTGAATCAATTTGGTTCGCTTCTCTAGAAGTTCCTAAAGTTGCAGTTGCCAAAGCTTGAGTTTCTCCACGTGTAAACAATGCAGAACCGTGAACCGATGGTAAATAATCTACTTCACACCAGATGTCTCTGATTTCCGTAGTTTTTCTTCCGTCTAAACGTGTTCCTAAATCTAAAGTTACATTACGAACTGCTTCTTTGTTGACTTTTTTGAAATATTTAGAAACTAAATCTCCGTTTTCTGTCAATTCTTCTTCAGTAAATAATGCTTTTACTTCTTCTTTTACTTCGTCAAATGCAGCTGAACGTTCGTGTTTAGCCGAACCTTTACTAGCAATTGCGTAAATTTTATCGTAAGATGCTGCTTTTACTTTTTCGTAAATAGCTTCATCTTCTCTTTCTCCTTCGTAAGTACGAACTTCTTTTTTTCCAAAGGCTGCAGCCAATCTTTCTTGAGCAGTAATTTGTACTTTAATATGTTCGTGTGCAAATTTAATTGCTTCTAACATTTCTGCTTCTGAAATTTCTTTCATTTCTCCTTCTACCATGGCGATAGAATCAGTTGAAGCTCCAATCATCATATCAATATCTGATAATTCTAATTGCGCACGAGATGGGTTGATGATGAATTTTCCATCAATTCTTCCAACTCTAGCTTCAGAAATTAAAGTTTCAAAAGGAATGTCAGATAAGGCAAGTGCTGCCGAAGCGGCTAATCCTGCTAATGCATCTGGCATCACTTCTTCGTCATGAGACATTAACTGAATCATAACTTGAACTTCTGCATGGTAATCTGATGGGAAAAGTGGACGTAAAACACGGTCAACTAATCTCATTGTTAATACTTCGTTGTCACTTGGACGCGCTTCTCTTTTGAAGAAACCACCTGGAAAACGACCTGCTGCAGCAAATTTTTCACGATAATCTACCGTTAACGGTAAAAAGTCGATACCTGGACTTGCTTTTCTTGATGATACTACTGTTCCTAAGATTACAGTTTTACCAATTCTTACTACTACAGAACCGTCAGCTTGTTTCGCTAAACGACCTGTCTCGATTGTGATGTTTCTTCCATCACCTAAATCGATGCTTTCTACAAATAATTGTGGAATCATAATTTTTCCTTTTTTAAGTTTAACACGGGTTCTAGTTGTGTTGTTGTTGCGTAGTTATTGCCTAAAACCCAATGAAAAACTAACTTTTTTCTAAAAGACAATTAGATAAAAGACGGATAGATAAAAGATGATTTTTTTCAAAAATCTAAAATCTTCACTCTAAAATCTAAAATAAAAAAAGAGGCACTTTCGCACCTCTTTACTATTGATTATTTTCTAATACCCAATTCTTTGATAATCTCACGGTATCTGTTAATCTCTTTTTTCTTCAAGTAGTCTAGTAAAGATCTTCTTTTACCTACTAAAAGTACTAATGAACGTTCAGTGTTATAATCGTGACGATTTTTTTTCAAGTGCTCAGTAAGGTGCGAAATTCTAAATGTGAATAAAGCAATTTGTGCTTCTGATTTACCTGTGTTTGTTTTTTCTCCGTGTTTAGCGAAGATTTCTTCTTTAATCTCTTTAGTTAAATACATTCCAATATTTGTTTAATGATTTTTATGTATGTCATACATCCATTGTAAGACGGGTGCAAAGATAATCTTTATTTTTAAAAAGGCAAGAGAAAATTTGTCTAAGCTTTAAGAATTTAATTCACAGTACATTATACTGTGAATAATTTCGCGATTTCTTGATTTACAAATTCTAAAAATTTTTCATCAGCTTCGGTAAAAGGATCAATAACATGACTATCAATGTCAATTTGCCCAATATTTTCTCCATTTACAAAAAGAGGGACTACGATTTCTGATTTTACCGTAAAACTGCAGGCAATATAATTGTCTTGTGCCGAAACGTCCGGAACTACAAAGTTCTCATTAGAAACAGCTACTTGTCCACAAATACCTTTTCCAAAAGGAATTACAGTATGATCCGTTTCAGCTCCTACATAGGGGCCTAAATGCAAGGTTTTAGTTTCCTGATTGGCAAAATAAAATCCTACCCAGTTGTAATAGTCAATAGAGTCGCTTAAAAGCTGGCAAATAGTTAAAAGTTTTTCATCTCTTGAAAGGCTTGTATTTAAGGTGATTTCGGTTACTTTTGGTTGTAATTCTTGAAATATCATAGTTTTTATTTACATTTATACAAAAGTAATTTTAAGCAGGTTTC
>NZ_JAYURN010000115.1:0-3824 GCF_043756175.1 Flavobacterium sp. | reverse complement strand
ATAGTATTGTTATTGGGGATAGCTTTGAAGCCGTTTTGTTGCAATACAAATTTCTTCACGATAACGGACTTTCAAACGAATTTATCGTAGAAAGTAAAATGAAAAAATTGGGTGAACTTGAGGCTATTAAATCACTGATTGAATTCCTTGGAAATGCCGTACTGGTAGGTCATCACATTGATTTTGATGTAGAAATGATTAATGCTGCACTAGAGAGACTCGATTGCGGGCGCCTAAAAAATGAAGCTTTAGATATTGATGTAATGTATCGTAAATTACAAGACATAAACAACAGGCAATTTTCATTAGACGAATTAAGTATCATATACAACTTACCAAAAAGTGATCGGAATTCTTCTTCCGAAGACGCCTACAAAATTGCTTTATTATTCTTAAAATTAAAGTCTAGATTGGGAATTAAATAACAACTGGATTTATAAATCAAAGGGTAATTCCTTTCCAAAAACGCCCGTGATGAGAAATCGAAACGGGCTTTTTTATTTCGCTAAAATCGTCAATTATATATGGAATTCCGTTTGTTTTACAGATTTTAGCGTCTGCTTTTATGTCCTTAATTTGAATAAAATAATTTTCTTCCGAAACCGCAATTGTATAAATATTGTCTTCTGAAATTTTGGTTTTTGTATGATAGATATTCCCATTACAGAGAACCGTTCCTGAAGTTTCGCTTTCGTATAAACATACAAGTTGCAAAGGGAAATACATTCTAATATTCGTCTGCCTATTATAGATTTTATAAGCAGCTTCTTTTCTGGTCCATAAGTTCCAAACCATTACTTCCGGACTCTCGGCACAAGTAATAAGCAGCTGTTCCTGTTGCGTAAAAATTTTATCCAAAAAACCTTTCCGCTTCCAGTTGCTTTCTTTTTTGGCTAAAGCCAAATCTACTATATCGTTTCCAATCACCTTATTTATCTATTTTGAATACCACTTATTCTTTTTCTGATAATTTAGCGTCAATAATTTCCATTGCTGCTTTTACGTTGATCATTCGTTCCATCGATTCATTATCAATTACGATGTTGTATTTTTCTTCTATATCTAAAATAACATCAACTAAATTAGCAGAGTTAATTTTCAAGTCATTGATGAAATCAGTTTCTTCCGTCAATGTGTCAAATGCTTCCTGATTTGCAATGTACGGTTTAACAATATTTTTTAATTCTTCAATTGTTTGTTCTTTATTCATATTTAATTTTTTAGCCAACAAAGGCAATAAGATGAGACGTTTATTTATTCGTTCTAATTTGATGTTTATTTTTTGATTCTGCTTTTTCCTAATTAACACTGAATTATACTAGGTTTTAAATTTCTTGAAAATTACACAACCATTGACATCTCCAAAACCAAAACTCGCTTTTGCTATGATATTTAATTCTGTTTCAATTACTTTTCTTGGGATTCGGGACTCATCAATAAGCGTAGTAATCTCAGGATGTAAATCTTCACAATTAATATTTGGAAAAACAAATCCCTCATGCAATTGCAATATCGAAGCTACACTTTCAATGCTACCTGCGCCAGACAAACAATGACCTACCATTGATTTTAAAGAATTTATATACGGAAAATCAATTCCTTTTCTTCCTAAAGCTTCACTCCAATTCTGGATTTCTAAACTATCTTTTGATGTTGCTGTCAAGTGCCCATTAATAGCATCTATATCCTTTGGAAGAAGACCTGCATTTTCAATGGCATTTTTTATACATTTCTGAACGGCGACAGGATTTGGGGCAGTCATAGTTCCTAATCCACGTTGGCCACCAGAATTTACATTTCCGCCTAAAACTTCGGCGTAAATTTTTGCCCCGCGAGCTACCGCACTTTCTAAATCTTCTAAAACCAAAGCTCCTGCTCCGCTTCCAGGAACAAACCCAGAAGCACTTATGCTCATTGGCCTTGAGCCTTCCTCTGGGGAATCATTATGTTTAAAAGTGCAAACGCGCATAGCATCGAATCCTCCCCAAATATAAGGGCCTGAATCACTTGTGCTTCCTGCTAAAATACGTTTTGCCTGACCTGATTGTATACGCTCGAATGCCATCAGAATGCTTTCGGTTCCTGTAGTGCAAGCCGATGAATTAGTTGTAACCTGATTCCCTAAACCTAATTTCCCTCCTAAATAAGCGCTCACACCACTATTCATAGTTTGCGCCACGGCAGTACTTCCTAACCTTCTAGTTTGAAAATCATCAATTTTATAAATACTTTCCCGAAATTTATCTATGCCAGAAGTTCCTGTGCCAAAAATAGTTCCGCTATCCCAATCCGGTTCATCGTTAATTTCTAATGACAAACCAGCATCTTTCCAAGCATCTATTCCTGCAATTACACCATACAAAATACCCGTTGAGTTAAAATTTCGCAACTCTAGTTCAGAGAAGTATTGCAATGACAATTCAACAGAAACTTCAGGCCTTCCGGAAATCTGACAGGAAAATTGCAATCGTTCTAATTCAGTGTCGTGCTTGATTCCAGAAATCCCATTTTTGATAGCATGAGTAAACGCATCAAGCCCTACTCCATTTGGAGCAACAACACCAAGCCCCGTAATAACTACTCTTTTTTGCATACAGAAAATAATTTTTAAACCATTAAGGCATTAAGAATATTAAGTTATTTCACTCTTTGAAACTATCATTCCAGCTATTGTTCCTGTGCAAACAACATCTTCTTTTTCGTTTTTCATAACTACTTTACATTTTAGTTTTCCAAATCTAAAATATATTTTTTCCGAAATCACAATCACTTTTTCATTTGGAAAAACAGGTTTTAAAAATTCAATATCATTTGATGTTAAAGCAATTGAAGTACTTTTACTAAATGTATTATTTAATAAAAATATACCTAGACAAACCAACCCAATTTGAGCCATAACTTCCGTTAAAATAACACCTGGAGTAACTGGAAATTCCTTAAAATGCCCTTTGTAAAAATCTAGATTTTCATCAAAAGTGTAACTGCCCTCTACTCCATTTTCATCAATATGGGTTATTTCGTCCACAAATAGAAAAGGCTTTGAATATGGCAATTGTGCTATGATATCTTGGCTATTCATTTTCGTTTTTAAAACTGGAGTAATACTCGTTGTGCTGAAAATCCTGGTCCAAAACTCAGCATTAATCCTTTTGACCCTTTTTCTGGATTACCATCCATAATTCTTTCCAGAACATATAAAACAGTAGCGCTCGACATATTTCCATACAAGCGTAATACTTCTTTGGTATCGTTTATATTTTTTCCTAAATCAGAAAATAAAGCTTCAACCGTTTGTACAATTTTCTTTCCTCCTGGATGAAAAATTAAATGGTCGATATCTTTCATTTCTAGAGTATTTCGTTCTAAAAAAGGATGAATGATATCCGGAAAATGCGAAGCTATCGTTTCGGGAACTTCAATATCCAAAACCATCTGCAAGCCTGAATTGGTGAGCTTAAAGCCCATCATATGAATGTTATCGTAAAAATGATACATTTCCTCAGCTAGAATTTCAGGTCCTTCATCATCTTCATGGGAAGAAAGCAAAACACAAGCGGCTCCATCACCAAAAATTGCCGCACTTACAATGTTTGCCATCGAAAAATCATCTAATTGAAACGTTGCAGTCGGACTTTCGACAGCAATTACTGCAGCTCGTTTTCCAGGATTAGCCTGCAAGAAATTTTTAGCATAGATAATTCCAGAAATTCCTGCCGCACAGCCCATTTCAGTGACTGGAAGCCGAACAATATCCTGACGCAATTTTAATTTATTAATTAAATAGGCATCTAATGAAGGAATCATAATTCCAGTGCAACTAACGG
>NZ_JAYURN010000114.1:0-11005 GCF_043756175.1 Flavobacterium sp. | reverse complement strand
GGAATTGCATTTTTTTTTCGAAGCCTAAATGATAATTCTGATGGTAAATGGTTATTAGTTTTCTTTATGTTTATTGTTTTAATTTGGACTTTTTGGAGGTTTAAAATATTTATTATTAATCAAAACGAATTAATAATAAGAAGGTTTTTTTTTACATCAAAATTTGATAAAAGTTATAAATTTAATCAAATAAGGCAAGTCAACTTTACTTTTATGACTGGGAAGTTTGGTGGGAATAAAATTATTGTATATTCAATATTTGTTAACGATTATAAAATTTATTCAATAAATTTAAAATCAAGTGAAATAAAGGAATTTATTACTGTCCTTGAAAATCATAATATTAAAGTTGTTAATAAATTAAAATTTTAATGCAAGAAAATTTATCAATAAAAAACTGGTCAGAAGACGACCAGCCACGAGAAAAACTAATGCTAAAAGGCAAACAAGTTTTAAGCGATGCCGAGTTGGTTGCCATTCTCATTGGTTCAGGAAGTCGGTCGGAAAGTGCCGTGCAATTATCACAACGCATTTTGGCAAGTGTCGACAATAATTTGAATGCATTAGGAAAACTATCTATCAAACAGTTAACCGAGTTTAAAGGAATTGGCGAGGCAAAAGCTATCTCTATCGTTGCTGCTGCCGAATTAGGTCGGCGCCGTCGATCTGAAGAAATAATAGAGCTTGCAAAAATAACTTCTAGCAAGGCAGTTTTCGATATCATGCAGCCTATTATTGGTGAATTAGTACACGAAGAATTTTGGGTTTTGTTTCTAAATAATGCTAACAAAGTGATTTATAAATCACAAATTAGCAAAGGCGGAATTACAGGAACTGTGGTCGATATTCGTATGGTTTTTAAAATTGCATTAGAGCAAAACGCAGTAGCTATTATACTTTCGCACAATCATCCTTCAGGAAAACTCGAAGCAAGTGATGCTGATAAAAATATTACAAAGCAACTAAAATTAGCGGGACAACAACTGTCAATTCCTGTTTTAGATCACATTATTATAACCGAAAACGGTTATTTAAGTTTTCAAGACGCAAATATTTTTTAGTTTATGAAAAACAGAATAAAACATATTTTTTTTGATTTAGATCACACGCTTTGGGATTTTGATAAAAATTCAGAATTAGCTTTCGAACGAATTTTAAACAATTATTTTCCAAATATTAAGATTCATGATTTTATTGAGATTTACGCACCAATTAATCAATCGTGTTGGAAACTGTATCAAAAAGACAAAATTACACACCAAGAATTGCGTTACAAAAGACTAAAAGACACTTTCGATATTTTGGAAGAAGAAATTACTGACAAACAAATCGACGTAATTTCAGATGAATATATCGAATTCTTGCCGCATTTTAATCATTTATTTGATAATGCTATTGAAGTTTTAAATTTCTTATACGAAAAGTATCAGTTGCATATAATTACCAATGGTTTTGCCCAAGTGCAATATAAAAAACTAAATAATTCTAATATTAGTCATTATTTTAAAACAATTACAAATTCAGAATTAGCTGGAGCTAAAAAACCAAATCCAATTATTTTCGAACACGCTCTAAACGTTGCCAATGCTCAAAAAAACGAAAGTATTATGATAGGCGATTGCCTCGATGCAGATGTGAACGGTGCATTAGATTTTGGAATAGAAGCAATTTTTTTTAATCCAAATCAAATAGAAGTTGCACAAAGTATCAACCAAATTATTAACTTAGCAGAACTAAAAAAACTTTTTTAAAATGAAAAAATATTTTTCTATACTCGTATTTGCCTTAATTTCAAGTCTAACCTATTCTCAATCAACTTTGAATGATTATGAAATGGCGATAATTCCTTCAAGATTTCAATTTCAAAATGGTGACAATCAGTACAGAATTAATTCAACTATAAAAGCTTTTCTAAAGCAAAAAGGATTTGAAGCTTATGTTTCGTCCGATGTTTTACCGGAAGGATTTTTAGATTACAATTGCAATAAAGTTTTTGTAAATGTTATCGAAGAAAATACGATGTTTTCCACAAAAATAAAAATTGAGTTTAAAGATTGTAAACAGGTTGTTTTATTCACCACTGATTTAGGTGAAAGTAGAGAAAAGGAATTAGCAAAAGCTTATAATCAAGCTTTACTTTTAACTTTAAAATCTTTCGATAAAGCTAAATATAAGTTTTCGGGAAAAACCTATTATGATGATGAAGCGCAAGAAAAATTAAAATCTCATGATGTAGAAAATGTTTCTACTGAAGTTACTAAAGTCATAAAATCGGAAGCAGGTGTAACATATGAAAAAGTTACAAAAAGTGACAAACTAGCAACAAACGAAGCATTTGTAAAAGCAATAAACCAGGCTAATCAACAAGAATTAGTGCTGTACAAAACAACTAGGAATGCCATTTACCTGTGTAATCAAAATGGAAAAAATGGTGTTATTTTTGCTAAAAATGAGGTTTGGTTTTTCGAATATTTAGACAATGGAAAATTAATTTCAGAGAAATTAGATATTAAATTTTAGTGTATATTTTGCTATTCTGACGAAGGAGGAATCTCATAAAGAGAAGCTAGTAATGAGATTCCTCCTTCGTTAGAATGACAAATGATATTTATGATTGGATTAAAGTATAATGTTGTTAATTCATCAATATCCATATTTTTCCTTCCATCTGTTTTTTAAAAATTCTCTAGTGCCATTTTCGCGAGAATTATTACCCGGATTGTAAAAAACAGTTTCCGAAATTTCGTTAGGCAAAAATTCTTGTTCGGCAAAATTATTACTGTAATCGTGAGAATATTTGTATTTATCACCATAGCCCAATTCCTTCATGAGTTTTGTTGGAGCATTTCGCAAATGAATAGGAACAGGCAAATCGCCAGTATGTTTTACCACTTTTTGGGCTTCGCCAATAGCTAGATAACTCGCGTTACTTTTAGGGGAAGTAGCTAAATAAACAGCACATTGGCTCAAAATAATTCTACTTTCAGGATAACCAATTGTTGATACCGCCTGAAAAGTATTGTTGGCCATAATAAAAGCCGTTGGGTTGGCATTACCAATATCTTCGGAAGATAAAATAAGCATTCTTCGTGCAATAAATTTCACATCTTCTCCGCCTTCAATCATTCTAGCAAGCCAGTAAACTGCTCCGTTTGGGTCACTGCCGCGAATAGATTTGATGAAGGCAGAAACAATATCGTAATGTTGCTCGCCTGTCTTATCATATAAAACAGTGTTTTTCTGAACTAGCTGCATTACTTTTTCATTGGTGATCAAAATAGGATTTTCACTCGTAGCATTTACAACTAGTTCGAAAATATTTAATAGTTTGCGTCCATCACCACCAGAAAGCCTAAGTAAAGCCTCGGTTTCGACTAATTCGATATTTTTTGTCTTCAAAAAAGTGTCAGTGGTCATCGCACGATGTAAAAGCGCTTCGAGATCCTGTTTCGAAAAAGCATTCAAAATATATACCTGACATCTTGACAATAAAGCAGGAATGACTTCAAAACTTGGGTTTTCGGTTGTAGCTCCAATTAGTGTAATCCAACCTTTTTCGACAGCTGCCAATAAAGAATCTTGCTGTGATTTACTAAAACGATGTATCTCGTCGATAAACAAAATTGGGTTTTTAGCTGTAAACAATCCGCCACTTTGTTTGGCTTTTTCAATCACATCACGAATGTCTTTTACACCAGAATTTATGGCGCTCAAGATATAAAACGGACGTTTACTTTCTTGTGCAATAATTTGAGCTAAAGTCGTTTTTCCCGTGCCTGGTGGTCCCCAAAAAATTAGCGACGGAATAATTCCTTTCGCAATTTGATGAGTCAACGAGCCATTTTCGCCAACTAAATGCGACTGACTTATATAATCCTGTAAATTTTGCGGACGAATTCGCTCTGCTAATGGTGCTTCCATGGTGTAAAAATAATATTTTTTATTTGAAGCTATTACAGCTTTCCGTTACAATCTTTTCTTTTTTTAAAGAAAAAAAAGAAAAGGATTTCCACTGTAATCTGGGCTAGGAAGAAACAATCGAGTTTAATCGTGCGTTTTTGGTTAATTATGACAAAATATCACTAAATTAACTTTGGCTAAATATTTGAGATAATCTATTATCTTTTAGTATATCATCTATTATCTTCTATGAAAGAAACTGATTTCAAATTTTCCGCATCTGTATTAGCATGGCCATTATATCTGGTGTTGTCACTTTGGTTGGTTTACACTATCGAAATTATTTTTCCGGGTGATTTTTCTCATTTCGGAATCTTGCCAAGAACAGTTTCCGGACTAAAAGGAATTGTTCTTAGTCCGTTTTTGCACGGAGATATAGGGCATTTGTTTAATAATTCTATTCCGATATTTATTTTAGTAGCAGCTTTGCGTTTCTTTTATCGAAATCAATCTTTACAGGTTCTGATTTTGGGTGCTCTTCTATCAGGATTTGGAACTTGGCTAATAGGAAGAGAGAATTATCATATTGGCGCCAGCGGATTAATTTATGTATTGGTGAGTTTTATTTTTTTTAAAGGAATCAAATCTAAATATTTTAGATTAGTTGCTTTGTCTTTAGCAATAGTAATTGTATACGGCGGAATGATCTGGTTTGTATTTCCTTCAGCGGAACAAAATATTTCGTGGGAAGGACATCTTTCAGGATTTATTGCAGGTTATTTATTGGCTTTTTATACTAAAACTGATAAATATCAAAAGCACATAAAATATGATTGGGAACATCCAGATTTCGATCCAAGTCAAGATGAATTTATGAAACATTTTGACGAAGATGGAAATTTCGCACCAATAAAGAGACAAGAAATCGAGGAAAGTGCTAATGAAGATTTAAGAATTTCTAATACTTCTATTGACAATGCTTCGGTGGTTTATTTCTTTAATGAAACGAAATAATAATTTAAAATGAGTTTTTATAATTTTTTAAAATATAATCTAGGCCAGTTGCTACAATTTCACCCATAGTTTTACATTTTTTAAACTTCATATCGTGGGTAAATCTTTGGAGCGATTTTTTTAATGATTCTATATGTTCAATTGGAGCGAGTTCTTCTTTTTTCATGATAGAAATCAATTCTTCGAATCTTGTTTCTTGTCCATGAATTCGTTTTACAGTTGCCGAGCGAACTTCTTTTCTATATTGTTCTATCGAGTTTGGTTTAAGCTTGTCGATAACCAGTTTTACCATCTGAAAATTTTCTTTGTAAAACTGCGGGAAGTATATTTTTATATTGCCTTCATAAGATTGTTGGTCGAAATCGATGGGACGAATACGGAATTCGACATGGTCAAAATCATGAATAGGAATTATAACATAATTATAGGATCGCATGTCGCCTAATAAACCAATGATACAGCGTTCGTTAAACTTAACAAACTCTTTTGCAATTTGTGCTTTTTCGTGTTCGGTACAAGTTGGAAGTATTTGTTTTATGAAAATATCTCCAGGAATTCCAATAATATGCTCCTCAATAAGTGTGTCCTTGTAAACCAAATAATTTATTCGGTTAGGCGATAATATTTCTTCCAATTCTAATCCATATATACGAGAAGCATCCGCTTTTTTTATATAAAAATTAGTAAAATTATCATTCAAGATATTCCTTACTTTTACTCTAAATGGGTTCGAATTCCCAAAAGTGCAATAATCGATAGAATCGACATGAAGATAAGGAAGTGTCTTCACGTCGCCATCAGAATGAAGCAAAGTATATATTTTATTGATGTTTGCTTCGAGTTCTTGTTGCTCAAATTCTGGGTAATAAACGCGATGCCATAAAGTGTCGTTTCCATCTTTGTCTTCTAGATTAATAAACCCAGAAAACCGAAGTAAATCATCATAAAAAACGCTGGTTTTTGTGATACGACCGTATTTTTCTAAATAATGAAATAATTCATCAGAAATGCGATAATTCTCTTTTCTAAACTTTATTTTGACATCTTTTTGAGCCATAAATTAGTTTTATGAACGTTGGCGAACAGCTTCGTAAAGGAATGCGCCACAAGCTACAGAAACATTTAGCGAACCAATAGTTCCGAACATTGGTAACTTAGCTTTCTCATCTACTATTTTTAAAACTGAAGGATTTACACCACGATCTTCGCTTCCCATAATAATAGCAACGCCTTCATTTAGTGAAATATCATAAATATTACTTTCTGTTTTTTCAGTAGCTGCGACGATTTTTATACCAGAAGCTTGTAGTAAGAAAACAGCGTCTTTTATGTGATCAACTTTGCAAATAGGCACATTAAAAACAGCGCCAGCAGAAGTTTTTACCGTATCTCCGTTTACAGGAGCTGAACCTTGTTTTTGCACAATAATTCCATCGACACCAGTACATTCGGCGGTACGAATAATTGCGCCAAAGTTTCTTGCATCAGACAATTGGTCTAGGATAAGAAACAAAGGTTTTTTCCCACTTTCTACAACGGTATCTATTAGTTTTTCTAAATCCTGAAACGTAATAGGAGCAATGGTTGCGACTGCACCTTGGTGGTTGTTGGGAGTTAATCTGTTTAGTTTTTCGACAGGAACATAGGAAAAATTGATGCTGTTTTTCTTCATCAATTTTTGTAATTCTTGCATCAATTCACTTTGCGCATCACTTTGTATAAAGACTTTATCAATTTCTTTTTTAGCATTTATAGCTTCGATAATCGCACGTATTCCAAATATTTGGTTTTCTTTTTCCATATGGCAAAGATACTTTTTTTAGATTAGTTAGATTGTTAGATTGGTTAGATTTTTAGACTTTTATACTTCTTGAATACAATTTATTGACAATCTAAGTAATCTAAGGATCTAAAAATCTAAGAAGTCTACTTTAAAATCTAGCCTTGAAGCTAATATGAACTATCGAATTAGATAACTTAATAGCTTGCTCTTTCGTGCTTCCGTTAGCATATACTAAATTGAAAATTCCATTTTTTGTGAGTAAACCAAATCCGAAACCCAAACCAACTAAACTGTTAGATGTGTTGGAGGATTTATCTTGGTAATAACCATAATCGATAATTGAATGAATGTAAATACTGGAATTGGCAACGTACCTATATTCTGTCAAAATAGAATTGAAAGTGTTACCTTGTAAACTATTTTCGTTAAAACCGCGAATGGAATTTATGCCTCCAAAACGATGTAATTCATTAACTATATAGGATTCGCTGTTTAAATAATGATTCAAACTCCTTATGTTAACGATGTTTTTCTTGTTTAAATAAAAATTATGACTCAGGTTTAATTCTGCGAAAACTTGTTTATTGCTGCTAAGTTCTAAATCTCTTTTTCCTGTTCCAAGCTTAAAATAAATTTGGGTTTTCTCGGGGAATAAATAATCGTCTGGATTGTAAACCGAAAAATCTAAATGTGTGGTAATAAATGAGTTTTTGTAATCGCTAATTGTAGTGCTATTTGTGTTTTGAATATCGCTAGATTCAGCACTTTGATAACCTAAAAAAACTTTGGTGTTATAATTGAAATAATAACCTAAATCGATTGTTGTTTGTGTATTTTGAAACAAACTATCTTGTTTGAAAATGTTTAATTGTGCTTTCAATCCCAATGGACTTTTAAAAATATATGGAATTTCAATCATACCATTGAAGGTTTTCTGATTCTTTCCGTCACTTTTCCAATAGAGAGAAATCTTTTCGCCACCATTCAAAATATTTTGCAATTGTAGGTCGAGATAGCCATTTATTATTACTTTTTTTTGTTCGTTATTGGTAAATCCAATAAAGCCATCAAAAGTATTAGGTTTTGTTTTTTCGAGATACACGTAAGCTTTTGTAGAATCTTTGGTAAATAAAATTTCAGGATATTTAGGTTGGCTTACAAATCGGAACTTTCCAAAATCGGTATATATTTTCTTTAAATTCTCTTGGTTAAAGACTTTGTTTCGGTATAGTCTTTTAATTTGTTTTTTGTGTCCTGCAGGAAATTTATCGTAACCATTAATTACAATATCATCGAGCGTTCTAATTTTTTCTGCTGCTAAATTTAAATCGGCAAAAAGTTCGTTATTTTCTTTTTTAAAATTAATCAGTTGTAACTTCGCTAGCGAATATCCTTTCTTTTCTAATAAGAGCAAAGTTGTATTCATGAAGTTTTCGGTTTCGGAAAGTTGTATTTTTAATGTTTCGCTTTTTAAATTTAATAATTCAAAATTTTCACCTATATATATATGTAAAGATTTATTTTTTAATCCAATACTATAATTAAATAGAAATGTAGAATCATTTACTTTTATGGCTTCCTCGTGTTTAGAAGTCAAATAACCATTTTTTAATAATTTATCAGAAAGAGAGTTTACTTCATCAATAAGTGATTTTGTATTGACATGTTTTTTGCTATAAGTCAAGGAATCGATTGTTTTATTTTCGCTTTCATTGCTTCCTTTTATTTGCAAATAAGAATTTTGTGCCAAAATGTTTTGACAAATGAATAGCGTAATAATAGATAAAAGAAATTTCAAATTATTTTTTTATTTAAAGTAACGTAAAATCGCACTGTTTCTTATTTAAAGTCAAATGTATAATAATAACATTGAAAATTAATGAATTATGGTTTGTTTCGTCAAAAATATTTTATACATTTGCAACCCCGTAAAAAGCGGGAATTTTATAAACAAGTAATTTTTAGTATTTAATTATGCCAACAATTCAACAATTAGTAAGAATAGGAAGAACCAAAATGACTAAGAAGTCTAAATCGGTTGCCCTAGATTCTTGTCCTCAAAGAAGAGGTGTTTGTACGCGTGTTTACACTACGACTCCAAAAAAACCAAACTCTGCAATGCGTAAAGTAGCGCGTGTACGTTTAACAAATGGAAACGAAGTAAATGCTTACATCCCTGGAGAAGGACATAATCTTCAAGAGCACTCGATAGTATTAGTCAGAGGTGGAAGGGTAAAAGATTTGCCAGGAGTTAGGTATCACATTGTTCGTGGTGCGCTTGATACATCAGGTGTAGCAGGAAGAACACAAAGAAGATCTAAGTACGGAGCAAAACGCCCAAAAGAGGCTAAAAAGTAATTTTTAAAAACTTTTAAGAAAAAGAAATGAGAAAAAGAGCGGCAAAGAAAAGACCACTTTTACCAGATCCAAGGTTTAATGACCAG
The DNA here is from genome assembly GCF_043756175.1 of Flavobacterium sp. GTDB lineage: Bacteria > Bacteroidota > Bacteroidia > Flavobacteriales > Flavobacteriaceae > Flavobacterium. The sequence goes on along the minus strand of NZ_JAYURN010000114.1, from coordinate 1,864 downwards.
CTGGTAACACGTTTTGTGAACAACTTAATGTGGGATGGTAAGAAATCAACAGCTTTCAAAGTGTTTTATGATGCAATGGATATCGTAGAGGCTAAGAAGCAAGATCAAGAAAAATCGTCAGTAGAAATCTGGAAAGATGCACTTACAAACGTTATGCCTCACGTAGAAGTACGTAGTCGTAGAGTAGGTGGGGCAACATTCCAAATTCCTATGCAAATTCGTCCGGATAGAAAAATTTCTATGGCGATGAAATGGATGATTCTTTATTCAAGAAGAAGAAATGAAAAATCTATGGCTCAAAAGTTAGCTTCGGAAGTTTTAGCTGCGGCTAAAGAAGAAGGTGCTGCTGTAAAAAAGAGAATGGATACTCACAAAATGGCAGAAGCTAACAAAGCTTTCTCTCACTTTAGATTTTAATTCTTAAGAAATGGCTAGAGAACTTAAATACACAAGAAATATAGGAATTGCTGCTCATATTGATGCTGGTAAAACAACAACAACAGAGCGTATCTTATTTTATACAGGAAAATCACATAAAATTGGTGAAGTACACGATGGTGCTGCAACAATGGACTGGATGGCACAAGAGCAAGAAAGAGGTATTACAATTACTTCTGCGGCTACAACTTGTGAATGGAATTTCCCAACTACTCAAGGTAAAGTTTTACCTGAAACATTGCCTTATCACTTTAATATTATCGATACTCCAGGACACGTTGACTTTACAGTTGAAGTAAACCGTTCTTTGCGTGTGCTTGATGGTTTGGTTTTCTTATTTTCTGCTGTTGATGGTGTTGAGCCTCAATCAGAAACTAACTGGAGATTAGCTGATCAATACAGAGTGCCACGTATCGGTTTTGTTAATAAAATGGATAGACAAGGTTCTAACTTTTTGATGGTTTGTCAACAAGTAAGAGATATGCTGAAATCTAACGCAGTTGCGATCACTTTGCCAATTGGTGAGGAAAATGATTTCAAAGGTGTTGTTGACTTAGTAAGAAACCAAGCTATTGTTTGGGATGAAGAAGGTATGGGGGCAACTTACGAGATTGTGCCTATTCCAGAGGACATGCTTGAAGAAGTTAAAGAATACAGAGGAATTCTTATCGAGGCAGTAGCTTCTTATGATGAGAATTTGCTTGAAAAATTCATGGAAGACGAATCTTCAATTACTGAAGAAGAAATAAACGTGGCTTTAAGAGCAGCTGTAATGGATATGGCTATCATTCCGATGATTGCTGGATCTTCATTTAAAAACAAAGGGGTTCAATTTATGTTGGACGCTGTATGTAAATATTTACCTTCTCCAATGGATAAAGAGGGTATCGAAGGGATTCATCCTGATGATGCTGATTTATTAGAAGAAGATCAAACTAAAATATTACGTAAGCCAGATGTTAAAGAGCCATTCGCTGCTTTAGCGTTTAAAATTGCTACTGATCCATTCGTAGGTCGTTTAGCTTTCTTCCGTGCTTATTCAGGTCGTTTGGATGCAGGTTCTTATGTTTTGAACACGCGTTCTGGAAACAAAGAAAGAATTTCGCGTATCTACCAAATGCATGCTAACAAGCAAAACCCAATCGAGTATATCGAGGCAGGTGATATTGGGGCGGCAGTTGGATTTAAAGATATTAAAACTGGAGATACATTGTGTGATGAAAAACACCCAATTATTCTTGAGTCTATGAAATTCCCAGCGCCAGTAATTGGTATCGCTATCGAGCCAAAAACTAAAGCTGACGTAGATAAAATGGGTATGGCTTTAGCTAAATTAGCTGAAGAAGATCCAACATTTACTGTTAGAACTGACGAAGCTTCAGGTCAAACGATTATATCAGGTATGGGTGAACTTCACTTAGATATC
>NZ_JAYURN010000113.1:0-3859 GCF_043756175.1 Flavobacterium sp. | reverse complement strand
AGACTAATAATTATTGTAACCACCCATGAACCACCATTCACATCATTCAATTGACCATCATTCAATTCCACAACAACTGATTTATTAAAAGCCATCTTGTTCATTCCGTTTTGTTTTTTCATTTTCTTAAAGTTTATTGTAATTTCCCTACTCTTTAAAGGATTTTCGGGTTGCTCCTCGTGTTAGTATTTTAAATTTGTTCAAAATCATGAACTTCTATTTCTATTGTTAATTATAACTTACGTGGTTTAGCGTGAAATGAAGCTGTGTTTTTAAAAATTAGGAATACCGTTATTCTTTTTTTAAATACTAGTACTGTACAATTGTCAACTTATTTAACTTGTCTGTTATTGGGTCACAACAACATCCTGAACAAGGGTTTGTGTCGGTGTCTTGTCCTGTAATCCCTGTTCCGCCGTTAATTTGTGACAATTGTGTTCCATTCAATTCTGTAACAGCTGCTTTAGTGAAAGCTAGCTTGTTCATTGCGTTTTGTTTTTTCATTTTCTTAAAGTTTAATTGATTTAGTGTTATTATAATTGCTTAGAAATCTAGCGAACCAATGCTTGTGAACCGCATATTGCTACCTTATGTCTGGTACTTGTATTACTAACAAAGTAATGTCAGTATCCCAAAATATATCCGAAGTTCCACCATTAATTTGTGACAATTGTGTTCCATTCAATTCTGTAACAGCTGCTTTAGTGAAAGCTAGCTTGTTCATTGCGTTTTGTTTCTTCATTTGTTTTTGGTTTTTAATTATTGTTGTGCTAATACTGTAATTCTAAATGGACCACAGCAACAACCTGTGCAAGTGTCTTGTGTATCACCACCGTCTATAGATGTTCCACCATTAATTTCTGCTAATTGTGCTCCATTCAATTCCGTAACAGCTGCTTTATTAAAAGCTAGCTTGTTCATTATATTTTGTTTTTTCATTTTCTTAAAGTTTAAAATTGTTTTTATTATTAATTTACTAGATATATGTTTGGGTATGCATTACTCCTGATCCACATCCACCAGAAATAATATTTGTATTGTCATCATAATCCGCATTAATTCCGTTGCCTGTTCCACCTTGTATGGTTAACAATTGCCCCATTGAAAGTTCCGTAACAGCTGCTTTATTGAAAGCCAGCTTGTTCATTGTGTTTTGTTTTTTCATTTTTGTTTAAAATTTGACATAGTTTTCCCTACTCTTTAAAGGATTTTCAGGTTTCTCCTTAAAAAAATTAAATTTTCGATACGGTGGTTTTGCAAAAGGAATACTTTATCTATCTATTCTTTTTGGAATAAATTTTTAAAAAAAATCTTAATTTGGGATACAAACGATTCTTGCTGATGGTTTTCAACATTTTCGTTTAATTCAAAAATTGAATTTCGATTTAGCTTTTTCGCTTTTTTTGCAATGTTTCTCTCGGGCATAAATTTTTTTGTTGCCAACAAGGAATTTGAATAAGTAGTGCTTTAAGAAATAGCAGTAGTTTATAGATTAAACCGTGCGCTTTGAAGAAGCAATTCCTAACAACCTTGTTAGATTTATGTTTTGTTAATTTATTCTTATAAAACAGAGACTCCACTCTCTTGTTTTATTTTTTTAGTATTTACAATTGTGCTTTGTAGCAGTATCATAAAAACAAATTTTGAAATAAATAGAAAATAGTTTCTTATTATTTCTTCGACAAAGTAAAATAGATTTTTTGGGTAATAAAAATGAGGCAAACGTGTATTTATAAAAACACAGAATAGTTTTTTAAAATTAAAACGTTGATTTTCAATAAATTAAAATCAATATTTCAATTTAAACCTCTTTAAGCTTGCTTATTTTACGGATGTAAACAGCAGGTGTAATTCCTGTGGCATCCTTGAAGTATTTGGTAAAAGATTCGGGTCTTTTATAGCCCACTTCCTCTGCAATGGCGTTTACAGAATAAGACCGAAGTTTGGCATTATTCTTTAATTCAATAATAATATAATTAATTCGCAACTCATTGATATAGGTGCTAAAGCTCTTGCCTAGTTCATTATTTACAATTTTAGACAAGTAGGCAGTGTTGGTTTTTAGCTTTTTAGCCACACTATGAAGTGTACATTCTTGTTTCAAGAAGTATTTCTTTTCTTCTAGTTTAATTAGCTTGTCTAGTATTTCAGTTATTGTTCCGTCTTTTATAACAAATGAATTATTTAACACATCATCTATGATTACACTATCGTCTTCTTGAGAGATTATTTCACTATCAAACTCTTCCTCTTCATTTTCGAGTTCATCAGTATTATTGTCTTCTTCCGTTTCTTGATAAGCAATAGGGTTTTCTTCAAGTACAGTTGTTCTTTCTACTTCTTTATCATCAAATAGTAAATGGTTTACATTGTCTATTGCAGGTAATCCAACTGTTTTAGCAGACAATTCTTCTTCATAATTGCTTATTTTTTGTAATAATGCCTCGAATTTATCTTGATTTAGGGTGTCTCTTTTCTTTATGTAGAAAAAGTACAATAGAATACATAAGCTTACTACTAAGAGCATGCCTGCAAGTGTCCATTTTTGTTTTGATTGATCGAATTTTTGTTCTTCCACCTCAGCCACCTTAATTTTATGAAGGTAATCTATAGTTTCGATCTTTTTTTGACTTAGTTTTTTAGATTTTTCAATAAATTTTTGGTAATAATCGTTTGATTTTGAAAACTCATTAATTGATTTGTAATTTTCGGCTAGTAAATAGTAGATTTCAGATACTATTTCCACTACAAAGGGTGATTTTTTATCAAACTCATTTAGCTCATTCAGCAAATTAATGGCTTCAAGATGTTTTTTTTCTAGTGTTAGTAACCTTGCAATGTCTAATTTGATGATATTACTATCTTCTAAACTCTCCATTTCATTAGAAATGAGTAACGCTTTATCATAAGATTTTCTTGCGTTTAAATACTGTTTACGTTCAATATAAGCACTGGCTTCTATTTGTAAGAAAGCGATTTTATAATTAGGAATGTCTTTTTTTGTTGATAATTGAATGCCTTCATTGATTAATGTAAATGCGGAATCAATTTCATTAAGTTTAATATATGTTTTAGCTAAATTATGCTTGACACTAAGAATAGCAGAAGTTTGACGCGTTACACTCTTTATACCTTGTTTAAATATGTATAACGCTTTATCATAGTTCTCAAGTTCATAATGTATTTTCCCTTGTGCTACTAAAATAAAGTTATACGATTCTATATCAATATTTTTCTTTGCTAACTTTATACATTCTTCAAACAATGCTAAGGATTCTTCATAATAATACTGATAAAATAGATAATTTGCTTTATTTATTTTATGATACAATAAAATTTCTTTGTTATCTATGTCAATTGCTTTCTGAATTGCTTTGTCATAATAATAAAACACACTGTCTTTTTGCGACATCGCACCACATAAATCTGCTATATAAAAATAAGCATTACTCTCTTCTTTACTTAGATTATTTTGCTTCGCAATTTTTAGAAATTTATGGCTGTATGTTTTTGCTTTGTTTGGATTACTAAAAAAATACTTTACAATTGAATCATTTAAACTTTTTGATTTAGATTGTGCTCCCGCAAAATTCATTATAAACAATAATGTAATACAATAAAATAAAGTAGATCTTCTTATAAAATATTTCATTAAAAAAGTGCTTAATGTTTCTTTTTCAGATATTTAAAAAAAATAACCTTAACTCATTTTTATAAATTTACGGTTGTCTTCTTTTTATTTCTTTAAAACAATTTCTATGTTTGCAGTAACTAAAAACAAAGATGATGAAAAAAAATAAAACAAAAAAATTAGACTTCAAAAAACTAAATCTGGTAGAATTAAATTCTGACAATTTAA
>NZ_JAYURN010000112.1:0-82952 GCF_043756175.1 Flavobacterium sp. | reverse complement strand
GATTTTTAAAAAAAATTATCAATGTTCCGATTACAAATCCGTATTTTTGAAATAAATTTAACACAAAAAAGAGTCAACGTATTTTAGGATATGACATTCTTGTGACATAAATTATACTGTTGATGTCAATATTTAATTACTGAAATAAATATTAAAGTAATTTTATTTCAATAAAAAAACGAATTCAAACAGCTTGAATTGTGAAAAAAGTTTAATCCAAAAAAGATAAATAAATATCATTATGAAAAAAACAAAATTAAAACTGATAATTCAGTTATGCTTTGTAGGGAGTTTGGTAGTTTCGTGCATAACCGAAAACGGAAGATTACCACAAGATGTAAAAAACTTATGTGAACTAACAGAACCTGAATTTGCAACTTGGTTTAAAAATAGTAAAGTAACAGAAGATGGAATTGTAACACCTGCAAATAGTGTAGATTTTGTTCATGATAATAATTGCGATTTTTACAAATGGTCTGAACGCATGTTTTTATGGGTAACTTCAAAAGAGGGTGATGCTAAAACGGTATTTGAATCGCCAGAGTTTTATTCTGTGTCTCCTAAAAAAATAATAGGAAAGGATACTGTCAGAGAACTAATTCCTCATCGTTCAGGACAGCTCTTGAGAGCTATTGCAAATGTGGACAAAACAGGTAAAATTATAAGTGAAGAGGGTCAAGCAACAGATGATGTCTTGATGGATGTAAATGGTGGTTTAGTTTATTATATTTCAATGGTTAACGACGTATATGCCGAATTTTTAACAGCTGTTAAAAATAGAAAAATGAACGGAAATACTTTTCCCACCACTAAAGAAGAAAGAGACAGTATCTTTAATTATGCAAAAGAAAATGGAATCATATTAAAAAATCCAAATACGCTAGCAATAGAAATTAAAACTTCTTGGGTAGATGTTTCTAAGCTTAAAAACAGTAACGAATATATTACTATAGATGCTATTATTCCTATCTATAAAAAGAAAAGCAATAAATTATGGGAAGTAAAAGGAGAGCGAAAAGCTAAATTAGCTTTAATAGGTATTCATATTGTAGGAAGTGCAAATGAACATCCTGAAATGATTTGGGCAACTTTTGAACATAAAAAAAATACGCCAAATGCCGCTTATCAATATTTAAATAATAAAGATATTATAATTACAGTTGAACCTGATAATAGTAATGATTGGTTACTGAATTCAAATATAAAAGATTCAACAAATATTTCTCACATGACATTTTCTGGTGATAAAATATTAGGAAAAAACAAACATCAAATTTCACCTAGTAATACTTTAAGAACAAAACCCTGGGGAAGTAGTTTTGATGTTAATCCAAATGCCGAAAACAGCTCACCTGCGGCTTCAAATAGCGAAATTATTTCTATAAATAATTCTGTAATCCATAAACTAAAAGGAAAGGACATTCGTAAAAACTATATTTTTATAGGAGCAACTTGGACCGCGAACGGAACAGCACCGAATGGTTATAGTTATAATCCTAATATAGATAGCCTTAAAGTATCGGGTGTAGCAATTGGAACAAGCCAATTAGCCAATTCAACTATGGAAACCTATGTGCAAAATGGAGAAAATTACAATGCTTTTGGCTCTTGTTTTAGTTGTCACAGTAATAATAAAAGTTTGCAACCAAGAGATTTAAGCCATGTTTTTGCTAGAATAGTACCATTGTCAAAAAAGATTTTATTCGAAAAGCATAATTATTCTAATATTAAGGAACGACAACTTCCCAAATTGCAGTAATTTTTTTATAACATTCCACAATTTTGTCAAGTAAACTGTTTCGTACAGATAATTCGAAGGCGGATTCTGAAAAGCCTTATGAGTAAGAAAAAACAAACAAAAATATTTAATTTATGAGTAATTTAGGAACAGCAAACTTTGGTTCAGTAGTAGAACTAGGAAATGGAGCACAATTTTGGGCTTATTTATCACCTGAGAATGAAACTTCAAAAATGATTAGAAGTTGGAAAGTAACAATTTCGCAAGGAAATTGGTCGGATTCGATAACAAATGAAAATCCAAGCAAACAAATTCAAACTAATGGTTTGTCTGGTAATTTTAATTTAAATGTTGAGGTTTTAAGCGGTTCTACAGGAATGTGGCAAAGTTTATTACCTGTTCAAGGTAGTACAAATGAAATTGGATGCAACTCTAATTGTGCGTCAATGGTTGGCATAGTTGCTGATAGTATTTCTCCTCCAATAGGAAGTATAAATGCAAAGTTTTGGACAACATGGGACGCAATGTGTTCTACTAAATAATTTATTTCAATTCAATATAAAAGGAAATCGTATGTTAATGGCGATTTCCTTTTTCTCTAAATAACTTGCTTTTCATTTTGCTGAAGAATTCTGGAGTGACACCAATATACGAAGCAATATGTTTTTGAGCAATTTTTTGAATTAATGTTGGATATTTTTCACAAAATTTCTCAAAACGATCTTCGGCAGATAAACTCAAGTTGTCCATGAGTCGCTCTTGATGAGAAACCAATGAATTTTCGGCAAGAATCCTGAAAAAACGTTCTAATTTTGGAATTTCTTGATATAATTGTTGTTGATTTTCTTTAGTAATTTCAACTATTTCAGCGTCTTCCAGTACTTCGATAAAAAGATTCCCGGGTTTTTGGGAAATATAACTATACATATCGCCAATCCACCAACCTTCGCAAGCAAAATGCAATACATGTTCGATAATATTATCGTTTATATTGAAACTTCTTAAAATACCAGAGTTTACAAAATAAGTGCTTTTAGAAATCTGACCGGAACTTAGTAAAATTGTTTTTGCTTTATACTTTTTTGTTTCGGTTTTTGACAGAAAAACATGTTCCTCATCAGATGTAAGAGAAACATGTTTCGAAATGTTTTTAAGAATTTGAGGCATTACTGCTCCATAGGAAGTAATTTAAAATAAGACACGACAAAACGATTATTTTTTATTTCGCCAACAACTTCAGCAGTTCTGATTACTTCACAAAAACCATCTTTAGCATGAGCATCACCATGTTGGTCTATTTTTGCGCCATCTACAAAATAAGTTTTACTATCGATACGAACGGCAAGATCACAGCCACCTTGTTTCATTCCGAACTTGCATTGACCACAAGAAACTTCAACAAATTGTATTTTTTGATTGTTTTTTTTCTCTTGTGCATTAACTAGAAATGCTAAAAAAAGCAATAATAGGGAGAATGTTTTTTTCATGATTTTAAACGTTTTTTTTATTTTTAATTTCTTTAGATTTTTCAAAATCATTCTTTTTAGAAACCTCGACACATCTTTTTCCGGGGCCACAACTTAGTCTATGTGGGCCACAAGAATTTAAGAATAACAATATTATTAATCCTAAAGATATATTTTTCATGATTATGAATTTACTTTTACTAAAGTAGCGATTTTTTTGACACGTTCTACAATTTCTTCAATTGGAGTTTCTAAACTATCATTTGTTAAAACTACGCCCATTCTTCTATATGGTCTTGAAGTTGGTTTGCCAAAAATTCTAAAATCGGTTTTAGTCAAACAAGCTACATTTTCTAAGCCAGAATACGTTGGATTATTTGAATTCTCAGAAGCCAAAATAACAGCACTAGCACCTGATTTTTCTAAAGTAATTTCGAAAATTGGTAAACTTAAGATTGCTCGTAAATGCAATTCGAATTCGTTAAAATTTTGTGTTCCTGCTAAAGTCACCATTCCTGTATCGTGTGGGCGAGGTGATAATTCTGAAAAATATACGCCATCATCGGTCAAGAAAAATTCGACACCAAAAAGACCTGCTCCACCAAGCGCTTCAGTAACTTTTTTCGCCATATCTTGCGCTTCATGCAAATCTTCATCAGAAATTCTGGCTGGTTGCCAACTTTCTTGATAATCACCACGTTCTTGACGGTGACCAATTGGTGCGGAAAATAAAGTGGGATTATTGTTTTGGGCAACAGTTAGTAAAGTGATTTCGGAATTAAATTTCACAAAAGCTTCCACAATGACTTCTACGACATCACCACGAGAACCTTCTACAGCATAATTCCAAGCTTTCTCAATATCTTCCTGAGATTTTATAGTCGATTGCCCTTTTCCTGAGGAAGACATAAGCGGTTTAACAACACAAGGCATTCCAACTGCTTCTACTCCTTTTTGAAGTTCTTCGGCAGAAGTTGCATAACGATAATTGGCAGTTTTTAAGCCTAATTCTTTGGCAGCTAAATCACGAATAGCTTTTCTGTTCATTGTAAAATTTGCCGCTTTCGCTGATGGAACTACGGTAATCCCTTGTTTTTCATAATCATAAAAGCGTTCGGTACGAATGGCTTCTATCTCTGGCACAATGAAATCAGGTTGGTGTTTGGCAACTATTCTGTCTAATTCGGCACCATCGAGCATATTGATGATTTCAAATCCGTGAGCGACCTGCATTGCGGGTGCATTTTCATAATTATCGACAGCGATTATAGTTTGTCCTATTCGTTGGGCTGCGATGGCAAATTCTTTTCCTAATTCGCCAGAACCAAGTAATAATATTTTCATCTTTTATGTTTTATTTTCCAGTTTCTATAAACTTTATTGCTCTATCTAACACTTCGTCTCTACCTTCTTGAATTCCTTTAATTGTAGGTTTAACTTCTATGTCAGGAATGATTCCAATTCTTTGCGTTTCTTTTTTGTTTGGATAATAAACTCCCAATCCTGTAAACTGCGAATGAAAAGCTTTCATATAATCAACATTACTTACATTTCCATCTGCTCCTGCGGTTTGACTTCCTATAATTGTGGTATTGTCAGCAGTTTGAAAACACATTGCAGTCCATTCGGATTGGCTTATAGATTCCTCATTTAGTAATACAACAACTTTGCCTTTGTAATTACTGTTATTCTCTGAACCGATACTACGTGACTTGGTCCATTTGAATTTTCCGGGATGACTTAAATCTAGTATTGTATAGATTACGAATGGCTTTTCTTTAGCGTTTAAAAAGTTGGAAATTACTTCATAAGTACCATTAGGATAATTTCTCATATCAAAAAAAATGGCTTTGGTCGATTTTAGTTTTTCAATCATTTCAGGAATACTTTTAACTGTTATCTCTCCCATATTTACATAGCCAACATTGTTTTCTAGAATTTTAAATTTCTCTTTTTTGAATTTCTCTTTTTGAATTTTATTTAATTGATATCTATTGGAATTATAATCAACACAATTTATTGTTTTTGTTTCATATTTTCCTTCTTTTAGAAATTCTAGTTTAATGTTATCGGAATATCCTGAAAGTATAGGTTCAACAATTTTATATAAATAGAAAGCTTCATTTGAAGCGCAAATTAAATCTCTATACTCTAAAATAATTTCTTTAACTGTTTTGTCATTTACTTTAGTGATTATATCTCCAACTTTTACACCATCTGTTTTCGTTAAATAATCATCTAAAATTTCTGTAACAACCATTTTCTCATCAATTATTTTACATGCAACAGGTAAATAATGTCTTTTTTTAGCATACTTGTAAAAAACAACATGTGAATCATTGAGTCTGATGGTTAGTTTTTGCATTGCTACATAAAAATCGTCTAAGTTTTTGGCTTGAATAAAAGCAGGTAACATTTCCTCTAGCGTTGTGTCCCATTTCTTATCCATAAGATACTTATAGGGGAAAAAATACTCCATTAAATTCCAATATGTAGATAATGCTAAAATTCTTTCATTTTTATCATTGAATTGATATTCCGTATAATTTTCATTTTTTACGGAAATGTTTCCAGCTCCACCTTCATTTTCCACATAATGTTGTTCACCTTGAAATCTATTGTTTTCTATAAATTTAAGTTTTTTAGAAAGTTTTTTAGAAAACAATTTACTTTTATCAATCCAAGACAAATCGAAGTTTTTATTAAAATATTCAATTTCTTTTGGTTGAATAATTGGTGCTATTTCTTTTACTTCACCAAGAGAATCTATCCAGTTTTCTAAAATTAATGAAAATTCTTCTTTGGTTTTGGCTTGTTCAATTTTTGGTAAAACTTCAAAAAGTTGCTTGTCCCAATTAAAATCGCCATTGGCTACTTTTGGATGGTAATATTTAAGAAATCCCCAAACTTTGCAGGTTGCGGATAATTTTTGGGTTTCGGATAGTTTGACTTGTCCAAATATGATTTGTGAAAGTAATATAAAGAAGAATAAGGTGATTTTTTTCATTTAATATTTGAATTTACGGGAATAAATAAACACACAATTTGTCATTTCGACGAAGGAGAAATCTCATTTAGTAATTCATGTTGTGTGATTTTTCCTTCGTCGAAATGACAATATTAGAATAAATATTTCAGTATAAGGTTGTTTTGCGTGAGGGATTGCAGTGAAAATCCTTTTGCTTTTTTCTTTAAAAAGTAAAAGATTGTAATGCAAAGCCCGACCCTTGTGGTCACGCCCTCCTTCGACACTTCGACAAGCTCAGTGCAGGCTTGCTCAGGATGATAGTTATCAATAAAAAAGCCCCAAGTTTCCTTGAGGCAATATATTAAGCTAACACTTCTTTTATTCTTCGAATAGCTTCCGTAAGTATTTCTTCGCTGGTAGCATACGAAATTCTGATACAGTTTGGGTTGCCAAAAGCATCGCCAGTTACGGTTGCTACATTGGCTTCGCCTAATAAATACATAGAGAAATCGTCGGCATTGTTTATGGTTGTTCCTCGTAGTGTTTTTCCGAAATAAGAAGAAACATCTGGAAATACATAAAAGGCACCTTCTGGAGTATTTAGTTTTAATCCAGGAATTTGCTTGATTAATCCTACCACTAGATCGCGACGACCTTTGAAGGCTGAAACCATTTCGTTTAAAACACTTGGATCAGCATCGACCGCAGCTATTGTTGCTCTTTGTGCTATCGAATTAGCTCCGCTAGTTACTTGTCCTTGCATTTTTGTACACGCTTTTGCGATAAATTCTGGTGCACCAATATATCCTATTCTCCAACCTGTCATAGCAAATGCTTTAGCAACTCCATTTACGGTGATGGTTCTATCGAACATTCCTGGGATTGAAGCTACGCTGCAAAATGTGCCTGAAAAGTTAATGTGCTCGTATATTTCGTCAGAAACGATAAAAATGTTTGGATATTTTTCTAAAACTTTAGCTAAAGCTGTTAATTCCTCACGACTATATACCGAACCGCTTGGATTGCAAGGTGAGCTGTACCAAATCATTTTGGTTTTAGGTGTAATAGCTGCTTCTAATTGTGCTGGTGTGATTTTGAAATCACTTTCTACTGACGTTGGAACTTCAACTGGAATTCCGCCAGACATTTTGATGATTTCGTAATAAGAAACCCAATATGGTGCTGGAAGAATTACTTCGTCACCATCATTAATCATTACTTGTGCAATATTATATAATGATTGTTTTGCTCCTGTAGAAACGACAATATTAGATGGTTTGTAATCTAAGTTATTATCTCTTTTGAATTTACGACAAATGGCTTCTCTAAGTTCTGCATATCCTTCTACAGGTGTGTAAGTGCTGTAGTTTTCATCAATCGCTTTTTTTGCAGCTTCTTTGATAAAATCGGGTGTGTTAAAATCGGGTTCGCCCAAACTTAAGCTAATAATATCTTTTCCTTGAGATTTTAATTCTCTAGCTAATGCTGCCATAGCTAAAGTTTGAGAAGTTGTTAAATTGTTTATTCTATCCGAAAGAAGATTTTCCATGAATTGTTGTTTGTTTTTAGTATGTACAAATATAGATTAAAAAAGAAAGACGCGCAATTGCACGTCTTAAGTTTTAGATTTTTATGCTGTAAGCAAAGGTTTTTGTCCTAAGTCTTTCAGATGTTTGAAGTGAGCAATAACTGCACTTGTCATCGTTTTATATTCATGATAAGGTAAGTCACATTCTTTTGCAGTTTGTTTTACAATATCTGCAATTTTCCCGTAGTGGATATGACTAATGTTTGGGAAAAGATGGTGTTCTACTTGGTGGTTTAGTCCTCCAGTATACCAGTTTACAATCCAACTTTTAGGAGCAAAATTTACAGTTGTAAATAATTGGTGTATGGCCCAAGTATTATCCATTTCGCCTTCTTCATTAGGATTAGGGTTTGTTGTGTCATCTATAATATGTGCTAACTGAAATACAATACTTAATATTAGTCCAGCGGTGTAATGCATTACGAAAAATCCAATTAATACTTTCCACCAAGTAACACCAACAACCATTGGGATTACAATCCAAACTGAAAAATAAATTATTTTGGTGATTACTAAAGTTGTCCATAAAATTTTAGGGCTTTTAGGTTCTCCATAAGATAATTTTCTTTTTAAATATCCTTTCATCTGTTTAAAATCGGTAGTTAAACACCAGTTGAAAGTTAATAATCCATACAAGAAAACAGAATAATAATGCTGAAATTTATGAAATCTCTCCCATTTAGCATCTTTAGTAAAACGAATAACACGTCCAGCATCAAGATCTTCATCATGTCCAGGAATATTAGTATATGTATGGTGCAAAACATTATGCTGTACTTGCCAGTTGTAAACATTTCCTGCTAGGATGTATATACTTCCTCCCATAAATTTGTTTATCCAATTTTTATTGGAATAGGAACCGTGATTTCCATCATGCATAACATTCATTCCAATTCCAGCCATTCCAATTCCAATAAGAATTGAAAGGATAAAAAATAATCCAAAATGAATATTTGGTAATGTGATTATAATAAAATAAGGAGCTAAAAATACTGAAAACAAAATTAATGTTTTAAGATATAGTTTCCAGTTTCCAGTTTTCTGAATATTTTTTTCTTTGAAGTAATTGTTAACTCTAGAATTTAATGTTCTAAAAAACTTTAAGTTATCTTGCTTTGCAAAAGTTGGGGCATTGTTATCCATATAATTTTAAATATTTGACAAAGGTAATTATTATTATTTTTTTGATAGTTAAAATTGAGATAAATATTTTGATTGTAAAGTATTACTTTTGTTAAAAAAAAATAGGCATGGAAGAAATTTTGAAACATTTTCCTGATTTAACTGATATTCAAATTAGTCAATTCGAAAAGCTAGAAGCTTTATATCAGGATTGGAATGCAAAAATTAATGTTATTTCTCGTAAAGATATTGACGAATTATATATAAAACACGTTTTGCATTCTTTGGCTATTGCCAAAATTCAAAAATTTGAAGCAGGAACTTATATTCTAGATGTTGGTACTGGCGGCGGTTTTCCTGGAATTCCGTTAGCGATTTTATTTCCAGAAACCCGTTTTTATTTGATAGATGTTATTCTAAAAAAAATAAAAGTAGTTCAAGCTGTTGCCGAAGCGTTAGAACTTAAAAATGTAAAAGCGGAACAAATGCGTGCCGAAAATGTAAAAGGAGATTTCGACTTTATTGTAAGTCGTGCCGTAACAAACATGCCAGATTTTGTTTCTTGGATTAAAGATAAAATAAAAAAGACTAACAAACACGAACTAAAAAACGGAATTTTGTATTTAAAAGGAGGAGATTTAACCGAAGAATTAAAAGATTTCCCAAAAGCTACAGAATATAATATTTCAGACTTTTTTGAAAATGATTTTTTCGAAACAAAAAAAGTAGTTCATGTTCCATTAAAGTTTAAAGTTTAAAAATTCTTTACTTAATTAATAAAAAAACTCACAAGAAATATTAAAATTTTTGTGAGTTTTTAGTTTATATGAAATTATATATTACCCCAAAAATGGATAGCTATAATGTTCTGGCGTAACAAAAGTTTCTTTTATAGTTCTCGGAGAAACCCAACGCAATAAGTTTTGTGCAGAACCTGCTTTATCATTTGTTCCTGAAGCACGAGCACCACCAAATGGTTGCATTCCTACTACAGCTCCTGTTGGTTTGTCATTGATATAAAAATTACCAGCTGCATTTTGTAAAGCTACAGTTGCTTCTTCAATAGCGTAACGATCTTGACTTAAAATAGCACCAGTCAATGCATACTCTGAAGTAGTATCAACTAATTTTAGAGTTTCTGACCAGTTTTCATCTTCATACACATAAATAGTCATTACTGGACCAAAAAGTTCAGTTTCCATAGTTGCGTATTTGGGATTTGTAGTGACAATAACTGTTGGTTCTACAAAATATCCTTTCGATTTGTCGTAATTTCCACCCACGATAATTTCTGCATCAGCATCTTTTTTAGCTTGGTCAATAAAACCTGCTAACTTATCAAATGAACCTTCGTGAATAACTGCTGTAATGAAGTTTGAAAAATCTTCTGGCGACCCCATTTTCATAGAATTCACATCCGAAATCAATTGCTCTTTAACTACTGGCCACATAGATTGTGGAATATAAGCTCTTGAAGCTGCCGAACATTTCTGACCTTGGAATTCAAAAGCACCACGAGTAATAGCCGTTGTAACTTGTTTTACGTTAGCTGATGGATGTGCGATAATGAAATCTTTTCCACCAGTTTCACCTACAATTCTTGGGTATGTTTTGTAATTGTGAATGTTCTCTCCAATTTTTTTCCAAATTTCTTTGAAGATAAAAGTCGAACCTGTATAGTGAATTCCAGCAAAATCTGGTGAAGCTAAAACCGTATCTGTAATCATAACTGGATCACCAAAAACAACATTAATTACACCGTCTGGAACTCCAGCTTCTTTGAAAACATCAATAATAATTTTTGCAGAGAATACTTGACTATCACTTGGTTTCCAAACCACAACATTACCCATTAACGCTGCACTCGCAGGTAAATTTGCTGCAATAGCTGTAAAGTTGAAAGGAGTTACAGCGTAAACAAAACCTTCTAAAGGTCTGTATTCTACTCTGTTCCACATGTCTGAGTTGGATGCTGGTTGGTCTGCATAAATTTGTGTCATAAACTCTACGTTGAAACGTAAAAAGTCAATTAACTCACAAGAGGCATCAATTTCTGCTTGGTGAATCGTTTTAGATTGCGCAATCATTGTTGCTGCATTTATTTTTGCTCTGTATGGTCCGGCGATTAATTCAGCGGCTTTTAAAAAGATAGCGGCACGTTGTTCCCAAGCCATATTCGCCCATTTTGTTCTGCTTTCTAAAGCATTGGCAATGGCTTTTTCTACATGTGATTTTTCAGCTAAATGATACGTTCCAACAACGTGTTGGTGATCATGTGGCGCCGACATGTTTTTTGTGTTTCCTGTGAAAATTTCTTCTGAACCAATATATAAAGGCACATCGATAGTTTCGTTCCACATTTTTTTGTAAGCTTCTAAAACTTTTGCTTTTTCTGGTGAATTTGGTGCGTAACCTTTTACTGGCTCATTTACCGCTTTTGGTATATTAAAAAATCCTTTTAACATGAGGTTTAATTTAAAGATTTATAGATTGAATGATTAATAAATTCAAATATTGAATAATTGATTGCAAAAGTACAAAATGAAAATGAGAGATTTTATAAAACGATATACGATTTTAGCCCAGATGGAAATGGAAAGCTTTTTGATGTATTGTTGCATTGTTTCTTGTAAAAAAATAGCTACGATAGGAGCTCCTTTTTTTGTTTAGAAAAAAGCAAACAAGTTAAGAAAAATTACTTCACCTAACTTTTATTTTAATCGGAGTTCAGTGAACTTCGTTTGTAATGCACAGCTGGATTGGCTTCTAATTTAATGCAAATGGCGCATTTAGTCTAAAGGCTGGAACGATTACTTTGAATGATTTTGTTGTGGTAAAATTAATCATTTCGAAATATCCTTTCATGGTGCCAAATGGTGCGCAAAGCAAACAGCCTGAGCTATAAGTATGGGTTTCGCCTGGTTTGAGAACGGGTTTTTTGCCTATTACGCCTTCGCCATCTACTATTTCTAGATAATTTAAGGCATCATATATTTCCCAGTGTCTCGTTGTGAGTTGTACGGAATCTTTGCTGTGATTTTCTATGGTAATATGGTAGCTGAATGCAAAGTGCATTTTGTTGTTTTTGAAGTATGTGCCTTCAAAAGTTGTTAAGACTGAGATTTTGATACCTCTTGTAATTTGAATTACCATAACTGTTTATCTACTTGTACAAAGTTATAAATTTTATAAAAGCAAATGTATTATTGAGATGTTAATTTTTTAGTTGGTAATATTAACAGAGTTAGCATCGCCTTTACCAATAACTCGATCATATAAATCCCCGTTTTGTCGATAATAAACAATGGCTGTGTATTGATTTTCGGTTTCGTAAAAATTCCCGTCGATCGCATCTTTGTCGGAAATGTTGTTTTGCGAATCTAAAATGGTGTAATTGTAATTTGTGAATCCTTGTTTGATTAGAATTGCTTTTTCGAAAATGCCTTTGTCAACATTATAATCCATTTTGTTTTCAGCAGAAAGGATATTGTTGTTAAACATTCCCGTTACATAAATGTTTGTGTTTGCTGGAGAATCTATCGCAAAAAGTGTGAAATAAACCCATGAATAATCTGCTTCGACCTCATTATTTTGAGCGGTTAGATTTCGGACTTTATAATTTCCGTTTATATCAGGATAAAAAGTGTATGATTTGTATTTTCGAGCACTGTCCGTATATAAATGCGGGCTGTATAAACCACTGTTAGAATCTACTCTGGCTATTGTGTTTGTTGCGGCACGAATTTCTTTGTTATCGAAATACAAATATTCATTTCCTGCAAAAAACTGCGTTTCCTTATCATATTTAAAAATTAAATCATTACCAATAGTATATTGTGGTTTTATGTTAACAATAACGTTATCCCATTTTCCGTTTTGTAATAAAATAACTTTTACGTTTTGAACTGGATTTTGAAACAGAATTTGATTTGATTTGATACTAAAATCAAGATTGTGTTTGTACCTGTTGTCGGCAACATTTCGAGCTCTTTTTACTTGCATCTCTACATCGACAATGTCTTCATAAACAATAAATTTTTTAGTAAATACGATTTCTTTGTTACTGTTAAAGATAGTAACCAGATAATTACCACTTTTTGTTATTTGGCAATAATTATTTGGGAAATTTAGTCTGTAATGAGAATAAATTTGAAGTGTATTGAACGAATTTTCGTAATCTTGAATTCTCTGATTATCGGTACCGTTGAGGTATTGATTTTTAGATAATATAGTTGGTGTCCAGTTATAATTGTATTGTTCGATGGTGTAATAATAATCTTCTTCGTTGCCAAATAAATCATCGAAACTAAGTTGAAATTGTTCACCTAATCTAAAAACCGGAATCACATTATTTGTGCTTTGTGTGAAAGTAACTGTTTTTATATTAAATGGTGGATATGTTTCGGAAATTGTTTGACCAATAACTGAATTCACAAAAAAGATTGTTATAAAAAAGAAAAATACTTTTTTTGCCATGGTTTTAATTTCAACGAAAGTAAATATATGATTTTAGAACGAATATTGTGCCATTTTATTTTTTGAAACAAACAGGAATAATTTCGCCTTTTGCTAAACAATATTTTTCTGTCAATTCGGGAGTTATTTTGTTTGTATAATCTTCTTCAACGACTGTAAAACCAATGCTTCTTAGCTTGTCAAAATAATCTTGACCGTAAATGCGAACATGATCGTATTGCCCAAATATTTTAGCGCGTTCTTTTTGGTCTACAATAGTATCGTCAGAAAAAGTGGTTGCTCGAGATAAATCTTGTGGGATTTGAAGAATTGCCATTCCGTTTGGTTTCAAAACTCGAAATAATTCTTGCATGGCTTTTGTATCGTCAGGAATATGTTCTAGAACATGATTACATAAAATGATATCATATTGATTATCATCAAAAGGTAAATTGCAAATATCTGCTTTTACATCTGCCAAAGGCGAAAACAAATCGGTTGTGGTATAATCTAGATTTTTCTGATTTCGAAATAATTTGTAAAATGCTTGTTCTGGAGCAAAATGGAGTACTTTTTTTTTGTCTTTTGATGTGAAAAAATCGGTTTCATTTTGAAGGTATAACCATAATAAGCGATGTCTTTCTAGTGAAAGCGTACTTGGTGATAACACATTATTTCTTTGTGATCCGTAACCATAAGGCAAGAACATACGAAAGCTTTTCCCATCTATTGGATCGGTAAACTTGCTTCCTTTTAGGAGTAATGCTAAAACAGGACGAACCACGTAACTCAATCTGATTAAGATAGGTCGTGGAATGGTATTGAGTATTAGTTTGAATAGTTTTTTCATAGTTTTTCACGAAGTTTCACAAAGAAAACACAGAGGTTCACTAAGTTTTTTTATTCCTTAATTAATGAAGTGTTGATAAATCTTTTTATGCTATTTTTTAAAATTATGCTATTGTAATTCATTAAGAGGCCAAGTGGATATTTTCCTAATTTTAAATAAGTTAAAATCTGCGCAAAGTGAACAGAAGTGTAATTATCAACTGTTTTTAATTCTATAACCAATTTATCTTCAATTAATAGATCTATTCTGTAACCTTGATTTATTTCAATTTCTTTATAAACTATAGGTAATGCTTTTTCTTTTTCGACTTTCAACCCTGCTTTTTTAATTTCATAAAACAAACATTCTTGGTAAGCAGACTCCAATAATCCAGGTCCAAGTTGTCTGTGAACTTCTATTGCAAGACCAATTATTTTATATGATAATGCTTGAATTTCGGGAGATATTTTTTCAAAATCCCCTTGCATATTTAAAATCTTTGTACCTTCTTCGTGCATCTTTGTGAGATTTTATTTTGAAATAATTCTCTTTAAATTACCAAAGGCACTTTTCTAAATTCATCTTCCTCATTACTTACAATCCCTAAGGCTTTGTAAACATAGGCAAAAGTGGAAAGTAATTCTGGTTTTCCATCAATAAGTGCGACATCATGCTCGAAGTGTGCTGAAGGTTTTCCATCTGCAGTAGTAATTGTCCAACCATCTTTGTGTTGTCTGATGTTTTTGGTTCCCATGTTTATCATTGGTTCGATAGCGACTACCATTCCTTCGATGAATAATTTTCCACGACCTCGTTTTCCGTAATTTGGCATTTCTGGATCTTCGTGCATTTTTTGGCCCAAACCATGGCCTACTAATTCGCGAACTACACCATAACCATGAGATTCGGTATATTTTTGAATAGCATTTCCAACATCTTCCACTCTGTTTCCAACTTTAAATTCTCGAATTCCTACGTATAATGATTCTTTAGTAACTTGTAATAGTTTTTTGGTTTCGGGTGCTACTTCACCAATCTCGAAAGAATAGGCATGATCACCATGATATCCATTTTTGAAAGCACCGCAATCTACTGAAATAACATCGCCACTTTGCAAAGGAATGTTATTTGGTATTCCGTGAACAACTTGTGAGTTTGGACTCATGCAAAGGGAGTTTGGAAAACCGTACAATCCTAAGAAACTTGGAACTGCTCCATGATCTCTAATAAATGTTTCGGCTAATTTATCTAAATATAAGGTAGTGACACCTTCTTTTATTTCAGAAGCAATCATTCCTAATGTTTTAGATACGATTAGTGCACTTTCGCGCATTAATTCTATTTCCTCACGGGTCTTTTGGATAATCATTTTATGAATTTTAAGATTGCAAAAGTAACGATTTTTTTATATCTTTTTTAATTAGGGTTGGCCATGGTTTTGAATAGCTCTGCGTGGGAAACAAAATACCTGTTTTCGAGTGTAATTTCCGATAATTGCGCACTAACTAAGTTATTTTCGCGCGTGTTTATTAAGAAAATAGAACTTTCTCCAAATGAAAATAATCGTTCCTCCGAATTGAGCATTAGAATATTATCTTTAACTAAACTATTGATGATTTTTTTTTGACTTTTTATAGATTGAATTTCTGCTTGGTAACCGCTTATTTTGTTTTTCAACTGAACCTTTTCTAAATCTAACGAATATTGAGCATCTTGTAGTTTAAATTTTGCTAATTTTAAACTACCTCGTTCCTTGCGAAGTAACAAAGGATAATAAAAATTTATTCCCACTTTATAATTGTCAAATTGATAATTATCAAAATAACGAGGTTCAGATAAATAACTGTAACTAAGATCTATTTTAGGTAAAAGAAGGTTTGCTTTTAGTTTTTTATCGATTGTTAAGATTTCAATTTTATTTTCAAGGGCATTTATTTTGGGATGATTGTCTAGTGTTTTTTCTGGAGTTGAAAATTGATTGGTTTTTAAAGTTTCTTCTATCGTGACTAGTAGTGTTTCTTCTGGGATCAAATTTTCGGAAATTTCAACAGGAATCATGTTTTCTAACCAAATAAAATTAGATAATTCTAGTTTTGCTTTTGTAAGTTTTAATTGCGAATCCAGAAGATTCAAAGTTCTATTTTTTACTACAATACCTGCTTCAATACTATCAATGGCGGGTTTGTCGCCTAATTCTATTAATTTTTTAATAGCAGTGTATCTCGAATCAGCTTGTTTGTTATATTTTTCGTATAATTCTACTTCTGTATAGTTTTTTTTCCAATTAAAATATGCCAGTGAAGCATCATATAGCACAGTAGTTGCTTGTAACTTTATTTCTGCTTGGCTCAAATTGTATTGAATTTTAGCTTTCTTCAATTCGGCCATTCGTTGGTTAATAAAAAGGCCTTGCCCTAATGGAACTGTAATTCCAATAGCGGTTAATGCTTGATTTGAGGTTGAGTTTTCAGGATTCAAATACAAACCATCATTACTGTCTAAACCTGCTTTAATCTCGATGCCATACCAAGTTGGAATTTTAAAACTACCATTTAATTTAGAATAGTAGTCTTTGCTTTTGAATTGTTTTTCTGAAAAATCTACTTCAAATTTGGGGTCAAATGCACCTCTAGCCATCATCAAATTAGCTTGTGCCATATTTAATTCTAGATTCGCTTTTTTTACTAAAGGATGAAATTTTTTCACATAACCTAGAAATTCATTATACGACAATTCATTAGAATCTTTGCCTTGCGCAAATGTTATTCCTATGGTAAATAGTGAGTATAAAAGGAAGCCAATTCTCATTTTTTATTTTTTTTCTTTGTTATCTTTTTTATTGTTTTGCTTGTAATAATTAGGAGGAAATCCATTTAATGTTCTCCAAACCTCAAACCAAACAGGGACCGTATTTAGTAAGGCAATAGTTTGTGCGCCTGACCCTATGCTTAGTTGTTTGGGCCATTTTGCTTCATTCTCGTCAGGAGCAATAAGGATACGATATTTTCCATTTTCGCTGATAAAATTTTCAATGGCAACGACTTTACCTCCAAATGTACCATACGACATATCTGGCCATCCAGAGAAAACAATAGTTGGCCATCCGTCAAACCAAACTCTTATTTTTTCTCCTTTAGAGATTAAGGGTAGATCAATTGGAGAAACATAAGTTTCTACAGCGATTTCATAATTAGCAGGCATGATACTAACTATTGATGTTCCTTCTTTAATAGTTTCTCCAATACCTGATTGTAAAGATCTATTTATGAAGCCACTTTGCGGTGCTTTAATGTAGTACATTCCGTTTCTAATACTGTAATTTACATATTGGTTTTGTAGTTTATTTACCTGAGCTTCCGTGTCATATTGATTGCTTAGAGCCGTAAATTTATCGCTTCTTGCTTTGGCTGATTTTTCGGAATATTCGGCTAAAATTCGATTAATTTCTACTTTAGTATTAATGTATTCATTTTTACTTGTTAGGAATTTATTCTCTTGTGTAATGATTTTCGCTTCTACTTCTTGTTGTTTTAATCTTTTTTCTTCGACATCTGTCATAGGTTTTAGTCCTTCTTTATTGAGTTGTGAAGACCGAATAAATTGGGTATTGGCAATTTTTAATTGTGTTTTTACCGCTTCAAGATCCATACTATCGCTTTTTATTTTAAGTAGGGATTGTTTAATTTTATTTTTTGCTTGCTCCAGTTTTAGCGTTTTTTCGCTTTCTATAGCGTTTATTTGAGAAGCTAACGAAGATACTTTCCCGTCATAAGAGTCTAATGCCATTTTTTTGGCTTCGACTTGATTTTTAGTATTTCCTACAAGATTAGGGTCAAAATAATCTTCTTTTATTTCAGAAATGAACAAGATGGTGTCTCCTTTTTCAACAAAATCACCTTCTTTTATATACCATTTTTCTATTCTACCAGCAATTGCTGTTTGTATGGTTTGTGGTCTCTGGTTTGGCTTTAGCGTAGTTACAAAACCGCTTCCAGAAATGTTTTGTGTCCAGGGAAGAAACAAAATGATTATCCCTAAAATCGATACCAAAAGAATGATTTTGTTTAATATTTTATAATGAGTACGATTGCTCAGGTTTTGTATCGTTCGAAATCTTTCTATCGACTTTTGTTCGATTTTTGATTTACTATTATTGGAAAGATTTAACATGGCTATTATTTTTTTGAATCGTTAAGTATTTGACCATTTTTCATCGTAATTGTCCTTGTGGCAAGATTTTGCCAATGCTTGTTTTTTGAAGTTGCCAGAACAGTCCAATCATTTTTATCCGATAGAATAAAGTCTATTATTTGGTTTGCAACGTGTTCATCCATTAAGTCGGTTGCTTCTTCAAAAAATAATAATTGGGGTTTTTTGATTATACTTCTTGCTAATACTATTTTTTGTGCATTTGATGATGAAAGTTGTTTTCCTTCGGGGTAAATTTTAGTATCTAATCCTTTTGGTAAGGTTTTGATGTATGTTGTAAGCTGCACAGAATCTAAAGCCCATTTTAAATCTTCATTACTAATTGTAGTATCGTTGTAGGTTATATTTTCTAAAATAGTTCCTTCAAACGGCGTTTCTCCATGAATAATAGCACCTATTTGACTTCGGTATTGGTTTAAGTCTATTTTTCTAAACGTATTGTCATTAATACTAAAAGAACCCGACGTTTTTTCTATAACTCCCGATAAAATTCGCATCAATGTAGTCTTACCAGAACCATTTTCGCCTAGTAATACTATTTTTTCTTCAGGTTCAATTTTTAAGTTGATACCACTTAAACTATCATTTGTAGAATCTGGGAATCTAAAATTAAGATTGTCTGTTTCTATTGAAATGTTTGAATAATTTGGCGAATTATCATGTAAACCATTACTGTCCTCTATATTCATATCTGTTATTTGTCCAATTTTTTCAACAGCAGTTAGTACATCGTAAAATGTTTCTAGACCTAGAATTATTTTTTCTACGGAATTAATCACTAATAAAATTATAATTTCTGCTGCCACAAATTGGCCTATGTTCATTTGTTGACTTAAAACTAAATATCCTCCAATTAATAACAAACTAGCTGTGATGATAACTTTAAAAATAATTAACTGGCTAAATTGTCTCTTAATAATACTAAAGTGCTTTTCTCTGTACGTAAGATAATCACTAACCAAATCATCATTTTTTTGAAGTGAAAAATTATATGCAATATCTGATTTGAAACTCGTATTCTTTCTAGCCATTTCCTGAAGCCAACCCGCAACTTTGTATTTAAATTTGGATTCTTTCATGCTTGTTTCTAATCCTTTGTTGTACGAAAATTTGAAAATGGCATACAAAAGAATCATTAATAAAAGTCCAAAAACTATAAAAAAAGGATGGTATAAAGATAATAGTAGGATGCCGAAAATAATTTGCAATAAAGCCGCAGAAAAGTCAATCAATAATTTAGAGGTACCTTTTTGTATGGTTAAAGTGTCAAAAAAACGATTAGCTAATTCGGGCGGATATGTATTGTATATTTCTTCAAATTTAATTTTAGGCAACCGGTACGCAAACTCAAATGAAGAACGAACAAAGAGCTTTTGCTGCAAATTTTCAGTTATGCGAATTTGCATTAAAGATAATATACCAACTAAAGCTACTCCAATTACAACAAGAACAATTAATATAATCCATGATACACTAACTCTTCCTGATTGTATAAAATTAATTATAGCTTGTATTCCTAATGGTAGCGATAAACTTATTAATCCTGCAAAAATGGCATAAAAAAATACCTGATAAACGTCTTTCTTATCTAAAGATAAAAGGTTGAAAAATCTTTTTAGTGGAGACATGTTTTTTATTTTTTAAATAGTGTTGTTATAAGATTTATATAAAAATCAGTAGGTGTAATTTCTTGATTACAATTTGTAATGGTTTTCAAATGCTCTTTCAAAAAATGTTGATGTAATGACCCTTCAACTATAGTAGATGCTAATGATTTTGCAAATGGATATTCAGGATTCACTTGCTCGATTATACTTACAATTCTATTGATAACTCTTTTATATACTAAGAAAAAACCTTCTTTGTTTTCTTCGTCAATTTCCTTGGTTAGTAATGTTTTAGTGAATTCTGAAATTATTATTTTATTTAATATTGCTTCGTTTATATGTTTTGTAGCACTATCGTCAATGATCTTCTCAGTAACAATAGATACTGCTATTTTTAATTTTTCGAATACATTTTCTATGTTGTTTGTAGATAAGACCATTCTGTATTCTATCCAACTCCAATACCATGATGACAAATACAATAAAAGCATGTGTTTGTTTTCAAAATAGCGATAAATCGAACTTTCGTTTGAGCCTATTTTTTCACCCAATTTTTTAAATGTGAAAACATCGAAACCAATTTCATCAATAAGAATAATACTATGCTCAATTATTTTTTTTCCTAAAACAGATGTTTCGGGATCTTTGTGATACAGTTTTTCGTTGACTTGAATTTTTATATTTGATAGTATGTTGTTCATAATAATATTTATTTATGCAAATATAATAGTATTACTATTAAAAACGAAATTTTAACTTTTATTTATATGATTTTTATTAAATGAGATGAGTTTTATCATATTTAGAGTTACTTTAGATCACTAATTTTATATAAAAAATTATAATTGCTATGAGTAAATATGTTTCAGCTGAAGAGGCTGTGAAAATTATAAAATCTGATGATAGAATATATGTTCATGCTGCCGCAGCGACACCAACTATTTTAACTAATGCTTTGACTGAACGTGCTTCCGAATTGCGAAATGTTGAAATTTGTCATTTGCATACCGAAGGAGAAGCTGCTTATGCAAATCCTGAATTGTCAGAAAGTTTTCATGTGAATTCTTTTTTTATTGGTAAAAATGTAAGACACACCTTAGCTGCGGGTAATGGATCTTATACACCAGTTTTTTTGAGTGAGTTGCCTTATTTATTTAGAAAAAAAGTAGTTCCATTGGATGCTGTTTTTATTCATGTTTCGCCACCAGATATACATGGATATTGTTCTTTAGGGGTTTCTGTAGAAGCAACATTGGCAGCAATTGAAAATGCAAAAACTGTTGTTGCTCAAATTAATCCAAAAATGCCAAGAACTTTTGGTGATGGTATTCTTCATATATCCGAAATTGATTATTTAGTAGAAGTTGACACTCCGATATACGGACACGGAATGGATGCTATTTCTCCTATAGAAGATATAATAGGAACTTATATTGCCTCACTCATTGAAGATAAAAGTACTTTGCAAATGGGAATTGGATCTATTCCGAATGCTGCTTTAACAAAATTAACTAATCATAAAAACCTTGGACTGCATACCGAAATGTTTTCTGATGGAGTCATAGATTTGATTGAGAAAGATGTGATTAATTGTAATTATAAAGGAATATGTAGAGGAAGGGCTTTAGCTACATTCCTTATAGGATCTCAGCGATTATATGATTTTGTAAATGACAATCCTTTTATTGAGATGAGGGAGTCGTCTTACGTAAATGATACTTCAAAAATTAGAAAAAATCCAAAAATGGTGGCTATAAATTCGGCTATTGAGGTTGATGTAACGGGACAAGTTTGTGCTGATTCGATAGGTGCAAGAATGTATTCTGGTGTGGGAGGACAAATGGATTTTATTCGAGGAGCATCTTTAAGTGATGGAGGAAAAGCAATTATTGCGTTGCCTTCAATTACTAAAAATGGTGACAGTAGAATTGTTCCTTATTTAAAACAAGGAGCTGGTGTGGTAACCACTAGATCTCATGTTCATTATGTAATTACCGAAAATGGAATTGCAGATTTATATGGAAAAACACTCAAACAAAGAGTTGTCGAAATGGTGAAAATTGCACATCCGAATCATCAGGAATGGATTGAAAAATCTTATTTTGAAATGATTAATTGCTAATAAGTCATAAAAAAACCGACAAAAATGAATTCTGTCGGTTTTTTTTATGACTATTAATAAAAAGTAAAGTAATTATTTTTTTATAAAATTTGAAACTTGTAAGCCATCTTCTGTCTGAATACGTGTAATGTACAACCCAGATTGTAAGTTCGAAACGTCAATTAAATTCGTATTTTCAAAATATAAAATTTTTCTTCCTTGTATCTTCCGTTGCAAAATGTCCATCCTCTAGGTTTTAAACTAAAGCAATTTGTCCTAATATGGGATCATATCGAGCATATTATATTATTCTTGTAAATAAAATCGTTAGCATTTTAGCTTAAAAAGAAAGTTTTTATGTGACAGGTTTTTAAGTTTATTCAAAGTTTTAATAATTAATTATCTATAGATATTTTTATTAAACATTAGATTTCTAGAAACCGATAATTGCAAAAAAAACCTCGACTAATCGAGGTTTTATATATTAAATAATGAAATCTTATTTCAGTTTACGCTTAACAGCTACTTCTGTAAATCCTTCGATAATATCGTCGATTTCGATTTCGTTGAATCCTTTTATTTGGATGCCACAATCGTAACCTTTTGCTACTTCTTTCACATCGTCTTTGAAACGTTTCAGTGCAATAATATCACCTGTGTGAATCACTACGTTGTCACGAATTACACGTACTTTATTTGCTCTTAGTATTTTACCATCAGTAATCATACATCCTGCAATAGTTCCTACTTTAGATATTTTGAAAAGCTCTCTAACTCCTGCAAGACCTGTAATTTCTTCTTTCATTTCTGGAGAAAGCATGCCTTCCATTGCATCACGTAAATCGTCGATTGCAGCGTAGATAATAGAATAATGACGAATGTCGATTTCTTCTTTATCGGCTAATTGCTTAGCATTTCCTGCTGGACGAACATTAAATCCAATAATAATAGCATCTGATGCAGAAGCCAACATAACGTCAGTTTCTGTAATTGCTCCAACTCCTTTATGAATAATGTTAATTTGTATTTCTGGTGTAGATAATTTTGAGAATGAATCTGATAATGCTTCTACCGAACCATCAACGTCTCCTTTAAGGATAATGTTTAATTCTTTAAATTGTCCAAGTGCGATACGACGTCCAATTTCATCAAGTGTAATATGACGTTGTACACGTACAGATTGCTCACGCATTAATTGCGTACGTTTTGCTGCAATTGCTTTTGCTTCTCTTTCATCGGCAAAAATATTGAATTTATCACCTGCTGTTGGCGCGCCAGCCAAACCTAATATAGATATTGGTGTTGACGGACCTGCTTCGGTAACATTATTTCCACGTTCATCTTGCATTGCTTTAATTTTTCCGTGGTTTTTACCTGCAAGAATATAATCTCCAACTCTCATTGTCCCTGCTTGAACTAGTACTGTTGATACATATCCACGACCTTTGTCTAGGAATGCTTCAACAACAGTACCTGTTGCTGGTTTATTTGGATTTGCTTTTAAGTCTAATACTTCTGCTTCAAGCAATACTTTTTCCAATAATTCTTTCATACCAATACCTGTTTTAGCAGATATATCTTGCGATTGGTATTTTCCTCCCCAGTCTTCAACTAGGAAATTCATTGCGGCTAATTTTTCCTTTATTTTTTCAGGATTAGCGTTTGGTTTGTCAACTTTATTGATAGCGAAAACAATTGGTACATTTGCCGCTTGTGCATGAGATATTGCTTCTTTTGTTTGAGGCATGATGTCATCATCGGCAGCAACTACAATAATTGCAATATCGGTAACTTGAGCACCACGGGCACGCATCGCAGTAAATGCTTCGTGACCTGGTGTATCTAAGAATGCGATTTTTTGACCATTTTCTAACTCTACTCCGTAAGCACCAATATGTTGTGTAATTCCTCCTGATTCTCCAGCAATTACGTTTGTTTTACGAACATAATCTAGTAAAGATGTTTTTCCGTGATCGACGTGACCCATAACGGTTACAATAGGTGCGCGATGAACTAATTCTTCTTCAGTATCTTCAACAACTACTATGTTCTCTTCTAGATCGGTAGTTATAAATTCTACTTCAAATCCAAACTCATCACAAACAATTGTTAGTGTTTCAGCATCTAAACGTTGGTTCATGGTAACCATGATTCCAAGTGACATACAAGTTCCAATTACTTTGGTAATTGGCACATCCATCATGGTAGCAACTTCACCAACGGTAACAAATTCTGTTACTTTGATAGTTTTGCTTCCGGCTTCGATATCCCTTTGCTCATCATCAGATTTCTGACGGTGTGTGTCTCTTTTGTCACGACGGTATTTTGCTGCTTTAGATTTGCTTCCTTTTCCTTGTAAACGTTCTAAAGTTTCTTTGATTTGGTTTTTTACTTCCTCTTCAGTTGGTTCAACTTTAGCTACAATAGCTGGTCTTGCTCCTTTTACGAAGCCTGGTTTATTTGCACGATTAAAACCACCGCCAGTTGCGTTTCCTCCGCCTGTGTTTGGTCTAATTAAGTTTGTTCCTGGTGTTCTAGGCGTTGCATTTGCTTCGCCTGGTTTAGTCGGAATTCTTTTGCGTTTATTTTTGTTTGCATTATTGTTATTTCCTGCACCTGCTGGTTTTACAGCGCCTTTGTTTGGTTCGATTACTTTTTTCGGTTTGTTAAACTGCGATAAATCGATAGTTTGACCTGAAAAAGTTGGTCCAGAAAGTTTTGTATATTTAGTTTCGTGTGTCTCATCAACTGGAGTTTCTTCAACTGAAGGTTTTGAAGTTACTTCTGGTGTTTTTTCGACAACTTGTTTTACTGTTTCTTTAACAGGCGCTTTAGCAATAGGAGTCTGTTTTACAGGTGTTTCTTTTGCTATGTTTTGTTTTGGTTGCTCTGTTTTTTCAGGAGTTTTTGCAACTGATTCTTCGGTTTTTGGTTCGGCTTTCACTTCTACTTTTGGTTCAGTTTTCACCTCTGCTTTTACTTCTGGAACAATAGTTGGTTTGATATTCGTTTTAGGCGATAAATCGATTGTTCCAACTTGTTTTGGCCCAGTTACAAAAGCTTTTGCTTTGATAACTTCTTGACGTTGACGATCTTCGTCTTGCTTGCGCTTTTCTTCTATTTCGTGTTCTCTTTCAACACGCAAAGCTTCTTTTTCTTTTCGCTTTTCTTCGCCAACTTCTTTTGAAGCATCTTTATTTCCTTTGTCTCCAGCAAATTGATTAGACAGGACATTATACACTTCGTCAGAGATTTTCGTATTAGGATTTGACTCAATTACGTGTCCTTTATCCTTTAGATAATCTACGGCTCTTTCTAACGAGATATTAAATTCCCTTAAAACTTTGTTTATTCTTATTGTACCTTCAGACATAAAATCTTTTTATATTATCTTTTTATTGTGGTATGCGTATGCTAATCAAGAATTTACTCTTCAAATTCTTCTTTCAATATTCTAACTACTTCAAGAATAGTTTCTTCTTCTAAATCGGTTCTTCTTACTAAGTCGTTTACATCTTGACTTAGGATGCTTTTTGCTGTATCTAAACCAATTTTTGCAAATTCTTCGATAACCCAAGCTTCGATTTCGTCTGAGAATTCTGTTAATTCTACATCATCATCGGCAGCTACAGTTCCTTCTCTAATCACATCAAGTTCATAGCCAGTTAATTGACCGGCAAGTTTGATGTTGTGTCCTCCACGTCCAATTGCTTTTGAAACTTCTTCTAGTTTCAAGAAAACTTCAGCACGTTTTGTTTCTTCATTAATTTTAATAGAAGATACTTTTGCAGGACTTAATGCTCTTGTAATGTATAATTGAGTATTCGTCGTATAATTAATAACATCTATATTTTCGTTTCCTAATTCGCGAACAATTCCGTGAATTCGTGATCCTTTCATTCCCACACAAGCACCAACTGGATCGATACGATCATCGTAAGAATCGACAGCTACTTTTGCTTTTTCACCAGGAATACGAACTACGTTTTTAACCATAATTAACCCGTCAAAAACTTCTGGAATTTCTTGTTCAAACAATTTTTCTAAAAACTTCTCCGAAGTTCTAGACATAATAATTTGAGGTTTATTTCCTTTTAATTCAACAGATTCAATAATTCCACGAACATTATCTCCTTTACGGAAAAAGTCAGACGGAATTTGTTTTTCTTTTGGTAAAATAATTTCATTTCCTTCGTCATCTACAAGAATTACTACTCTTGGGCGCACGTGATGAACTTCTCCGGTATATATATCTCCAATTAAATCTTTAAATTGTTTGTAAAGATTAGTGTTGTCATGTTCATGAATTTTTGAAATCAAATTTTGGCGCAATGCTAAAATAGCTCTTCTTCCAAGGTCGATTAATTTTACTTCTTCAGAAACTTCTTCGCCAATTTCGAAATCGGGTTCAATTTTTCTTGCATCAGTAAGTGTAATCTCAAGGTGATCTAAATCTAAATCATCATCAGCTACAATTACTCTTCTTTGCCAAATTTCCATATCACCTTTATCAGGATTGATAATGATATCAAAATTATCATCTGAACCGTATTTTTTCTTCAATGCGTTTCTAAACACATCTTCCAAAATCGCCATAAGCGTTGGGCGATCTATTGATTTGTCGTCCTTAAATTCCGAAAATGAATCTATTAATGCTAAATTCTCCATGCCAACTCGTTTAATTTAAAATATGATTATAACTATAGCTTCTTGAATATCCGCGTAAGCGATTTTTTCGTTATGCACTACTGTTTCTTTTCCTTTTCCTATCTTTTTTGGTTCTCTCGAACTCCATTCTACCGTAATATCTTCATCCGATACTTCTAAAAGCAAAGCTTCAATGGTTTGAGATGTAGTTTTTATTTTTAAAGTTCTTCCAATATTTTTTTTGTATTGACGAACTAACTTTAATGGTAATGAAACTCCAGCTGAAGCAACTTCTAAAGCAAAATCAACTTCTTCTCTATCTAAATTGTTATCGATTGCTCTACTAATATTGATGCAATCTTGTAATTGAACGCCATTATCGCCATCTAAAGTTATAACAATTTTGTTTGCATCGTTGATGTTTAAATCAATTAAAAACAAGCTTGGATATTCTGCCAAACCGCTTTCTAAAAGGTCTTTTACTTTTTCTTTAAATGTCATATTGTATAAAAAGAGGGAAGCAGTGCTTCCCTCATTATTTAGATAAACTGCTTAATAATGTGCAAATATACTACTTTTTTTTAATTTACGAAATTTTGATTTGTGTTAAATAATTCCCTATCTTTAATAAAGATTTAAATAGCAAACATTATCAAACCTAAAAACCAAATATTATGAAACGAATATTAGTTCCTACCGATTTTTCAGAAAATGCTGAACACGCTCTAAAAGTGGCTGCGCAAATTGCAAGAGATACAAACGGAGAAATTTTTTTAGTACACATGTTAGAGATTCCTTCGCAAATGGCAGACGCCGTGAGTGGTGGTGCAGCAATTCCAGAAATCGCCCTTTTTATAAATAAAGCGCACGAAAAATTAGAAGAAGTTTTGACTCGTGATTATCTGGAAGGGATTAAAGTAAGTGAAGCGGTTAAGCTCGAAAGTGCTTTTGAAGGAATTATAAAATCAAGTAAAAAACACGATATAGATCTTGTTGTAATGGGTTCCCACGGGACATCAGGTTTTCAAGAATTACTTATAGGTTCCACCACCGAAAAAATTGTAAGAACATCAGAAGCTCCAGTTTTAGTGATTAAACACGATACAAATAATTTTAAAACTGATCGTTTTGTGTTTGCTTCAGATTTTTCTAAAGAAGTAAAAAAACCATTCGAAAAAATTATTGCTTTTGCCAATGTTTTTGGATCGCACCTAGATTTAGTTATGATAAATACTCCGAATAGTTTTAAAACTTCTCATGCGGCACAAAAAATAATGAAAGAATTTGTTTCAGATTTTTCAATCACAAATTATTCGTTGCACATATATAATGATTCAAACATTGAAACTGGCGTTTTAAATTTCGCAAGTAGTGTCAATGCCGATTTAATAGGAATGTGCACACATGGAAGAACAAGTTTGTATCATTTCTTTAACGGAAGTATCAGCGAAGGTTTAGTAAATCATGCTAATAAACCAGTTTTGACTTTTAAAATATAATCGAAATATAAATATCGGTCTGATTTTAAATAAAAAACCCATAGTAAATTTGAAAATTCTCGATGTATTTTTTGTTATAAAACATATAAGTTGTTTACTTATTCATGTGTTGCATTTCGTATAAAAATGTATCTAAATCTACGTTTAACATAAGAAGTGACATCGCTTTATCTACGATATAACTTACATTTCCCGGTGTAAATCCTAATGCGAGTGTAAATTTAGTAAGAATTTCTTTTTGTTTAGGTCCAAGAATTTGATCTGCATACACCATTCTAGATAAATCGTACAAACGCTCTAATCTTTGTGAGTGTAAAACTGGAGGATTAATAGGGTATTTTAGAGGGTTTTCTAAAATTTCTTCATATTCGGCATCAGAAATCTCTAAACGTGTTTTTAGTTTGTCTAAAAATTGTTTTTCTTCTGCACTCAAATTACCATCGGCAATTGCTACACGAACAATGGCAGAAAAATGACCTTTATTTCTTGTTTTAAATTCGCTATCGAATAAATCTGAAAAAGACATAATATTTGTTTTAATTTATACAAATATACTCATTTCTTCATTTTTTTGAAATCATTTTTAAAATACTTTAACAGAGAAACAAATTTTAAAAACAGATAAATAAAAAATAATTTGTAAGTTTGGTAATCCCAAAATCTATTGTTATGTCTGAATTCTGGTTATATTTTAATATCGGCTTAAAACATGTGCTCAATATAAGCGCTTACGATCATGTTTTATTTCTAATTGCACTAACCGTTCCTTACGCTTTCAAAGACTGGAGAAGATTACTACTTCTCATTTCACTTTTTACATTAGGACACACATTAGCATTAATCCTTTCTTTATTTGGTGTGGTTTATATTAAAGCCAATCTGATAGAATTTATAATTCCCATAACAATCCTCTTGGTAGCATTATTCAACCTTTTTACAGCAGGAAAAAATAACAAAGGCGAAGGAATTAGCCTCTTAGCTTTTATAACATTATTCTTCGGAATCATTCACGGATTAGGGTTTTCTAACTATTTCAAAACTATTTTACCAGGTAACGCAACCGATAAACTATTGCCACTATCGGAATTTGCTTTAGGAATAGAAACCGCTCAAATAATAGTCGTTTTTGTCATTCTAATTATCTCTTATATAGTGCAAACTGTTTTCAGATTTTCCAAAAGAGACTGGACACTCGTTATGTCGGCATTTATAATAGGAGTAGTCATTCCGTTAATCATTCAAAGTCCAGTTTGGAGTAGATAATTTATTTTTAGGAGCGAAAAGCTTGGGTGTTTTTGCAAATCGTATTCCTTCTTTCCATTACAATCTCGCCTCGTCCGAAAAAGACGAGACGAGGATTTTCATTTCAAACGAAGTTCACTGAACTCCATAAAAATAGAAACCAAGTGAAGTAATAAGGGATATTAGAGCAACCATTTTAACCTCAGTAAACTAAAAAATAGTTAAATATTCTCAATTAACATTTCAACTCAAAAAATGATTTACTTTTGTCTCGTTCAAAAAACGAGATGAAAGAGAAAAAACAAAACAAATACGATAAAGCCTATTTGCGATTAGCAAAAGAATGGGGCAAACTTTCCTATTGCAAGCGCAAGCAAGTTGGCGCGATTATTGTACGAGATAGAATGATAATTTCCGATGGTTACAACGGTTCTCCATCAGGTTTCGAAAATTGTTGCGAAGACGAAGAAGGACTCACTAAGTGGTATGTGCTTCACGCCGAAGCAAATGCGATACTAAAAGTAGCCCGATCGACACAGACTTGCGAAGGTGCTACTTTATACATTACGCTTTCGCCATGCAAAGAATGTAGCAAACTAATACACCAATCGGGAATAAAAAGAGTTGTGTATATGGAAGGTTATAAAGACAATTCAGGGTTAGAATTCCTAGAAAAAGCAGGCGTTCAGGTAGATTGGATTCAAGAAATTGAATAAACAATACATTTTCTAAATGAAAGTTGATAAAGTATATTTTCCGTTATTCATTTTTGCCGCAATAGCGGTTGGATTTTTGTTGGGCGGTATTTTTGTTAGAATTCCAGTTTCGACAAAGCTAAATACTGAGAATCAATCCAAACAAAAACTCAACAAACTGATCGATTTTATAAATGACGAATATGTAGATAATGTAAATACCGATTCGATTGTAGACCAAACCGTAAACGGAATTTTAGGTAAACTCGATCCACATTCAGTTTATATTGCAAGTAATGAAGCACAAGGTGTTGCCGAAAGCATGAAGGGTGATTTTGTAGGTATTGGCGTTAACTTTTTTGTAAATAATGACACCATCGCAGTCATCAAACCTGTAGAAGGCGGACCTTCAGAAAAAGCAGGAATCAAGGCTGGTGACAGAATTTTATCGGCCAATAACGAAAAGCTTTTTGGTAAAAAAATTACCACCGAAAAGCTATATTCAAAGCTAAAAGGAGAGCCAAACTCCGAAGTAATTCTGACAGTTTTTAGAAAATCGACAAACAAAAAATTCAATCTGAAAGTAATCCGCAATGTTATCCCTCTAAAAAGCGTCGATATTGCTATCATGCTCACTAAAAAAACAGGGTATATAAAGTTGAATCGCTTTTCTGAAACAACGTATAAGGAATTTAAAATTGGTTTAAATAAACTAAAAAAACAAGGTGCAAATTCGCTAGTTATCGATCTACGAGACAATGGTGGTGGCTATCTTGATCAAGCGGTTTCTATTGCTGATGAATTCTTGAAAGACAAAAAACTCATTGTTTTTACTAAAAACAAGAAAAAACGTATCGATAAAACTTTTGCTACAAGCGATGGTGTTTTCGAGAATGGAAAAGTCACTTTACTAATCAACGAAAATTCGGCTTCGGCAAGCGAAATTCTAGCTGGCGCGATACAAGATAATGATAGAGGTTTGGTCGTTGGCCGTCGCTCTTTTGGGAAAGGATTGGTGCAACGAGAAATGCCTTTCGAAGACGGAAGCACCGTGAGATTAACTATTGCGAGATATTATACGCCAACTGGACGTTCTATTCAGAAGTCATACCAAGACGGAAACGAAGAATACCTTAACGAGTTTATGAACCGTTACAAAAACGGCGAATTGTATGCTAAAGACAGTATAAAAATTGCTGATCCTTTAAAGTTTAAAACTCCAAAAGGCAGAATTGTATATGGCGGTGGCGGTATTGTACCCGATGTTTTTGTTTCGTTAGAATCTACAAAAGGGAACGAAATAATCCCTATGATTATGCAATCTGGATTGGTTTCTAATTTTGTTTTTAAAGAATTAGACCGTCACAGAAACCAGTTTTCTAACCTGACTTTTGCCCAAATTATCACTAAAATAGAAGGTTCGGATTTGTATTACAATAGTTTCAAAAAAATGTTTGAATTGAATGATTCGTTTATCGATTTAGATTCGAGCAAAAACTACATCAAACGTTATATTTCGGCCGAGTTTTGTCGACAATTATTAGGCGAAAGCCAGTATTATCAGGTTGTACTAAAAGATGATGTGATGGTAAAGGAAGCTTTGAAGAATTAAAGGTTTTTGGGTTAAGATTTTTAAATAGAATAAAATGAATTTAGAAGATAAATTATCAGCAGGAAAAGGTGATGCTTTATATTCAGAAGTACTTATAAAAGGGAAAAACGTTTCTGTTAGGGAGATATTGAGACTATTGGCTCATGGAGGTGGAGGTTCGGAGAAAGAAATTCTGCAAAAATTTCCAGAATTAACAAAGGGAGATATTTTAACTTCTTATGAATATGCTTTTGAATTAATTGGAGC
Organism: Flavobacterium sp.; assembly: GCF_043756175.1. Taxonomy (GTDB): domain Bacteria; phylum Bacteroidota; class Bacteroidia; order Flavobacteriales; family Flavobacteriaceae; genus Flavobacterium. Next base: position 50,928 of record NZ_JAYURN010000112.1, on the reverse strand, counting down.
AATTGAATTTAAAAAAGCAATGTCATTAATTGAGAAAGTTGTTATTAAACGGAATGCTATGGTTGAAAAGATAAGATTATTAAAAGGGACTAATTTATTTGGTAAATATTAGAACTTGAATACCAAAAATTAAAGCACAATCGCATAACAGTAGTTTTATTGGTTTTTTTTTAAATTTTTGAAGTTTTTTTTATACTTCTAATCGTTTAAATAAAAACCTACTCCCTCACACTATCATGAACATGCGTTTCAATACCATTATTCCATAAAGTAAGAATATCGGTAGCAACTGCAGCACCACTTCCGGCGGCAATCGCAAGCTGACTTCGGTGTCCGGCTAAAGAGCCAACAACATAAATTCCGTCAGCTACTTTTTGATCCGTATTTTTTAGTTGAATTCTGTTTTTATCTGCCAATGACTTATTGTGGGGTTCAATATATTGTTGTAAACCTTCAATCGAGAATAAGCTTGAAGAACCTATTCCTATTACAATAATTCTAGTTTGGTACGTGTTTTTATTGGTAACAATCACAAAATTCCCCGCTTCGCCAGCCACAGAAACGACTTTTTCGGTTTCTATTTGCGTAACATGAGGATAATTTTCTTGTAATTGCGTAGTGGTTTCGGTAAGGATTTCAGAACCTAATTTTCCAGAATGAATACCATAAGCATTGTAAAAAATAGCATCTTGAAGCGATGATGATTTTTGGTGTGTAATAATGGCAATTTTTTTGTCCTGAGCAAAAGCCTTTTTGTGAGCAGAACCTAAAACCAAAGCGCAAGAAACACCCGAAACGCCTCCGCCAATAATTAAAACATCAAACATTTATTGATTTTTTAATTTCTCTTCGATAGATTTAGACAATCTAAAAATAAGTAAAATAACTACAGCGCAAACTATGGCAATAATTCCTATAATCGCAATCAGACTTTCGCCTTCCAATAAATTACTAAAATCGAGTCTAGTAAAATTGATGCCGATAAAAATAGTAGCTAATGCAATAATGATATAAGTAAAGATTTTCATATGAAATTATTTATAGGTCAAAAATACTAAAATTTCGGTTAAAGAAACAAGCCTTTAACATTAGCTGCGAATAATTTAACAGCAATAGCTAATAAAACGACGCCAAACACTTTTCTAATGATTCCCAAACCAGTAACGCCTAACATTTTTTCGATTTTAGAAGACGATTTCAAAACCGCATAAACCAAAATAATGTTTAGTAAAATTGCAATAATAATATTAATAGTATGAAACTGAGATTTCAGCGACAGCAAAGTTGTCATCGTTCCCGCACCAGCAATTAGCGGAAAAGCAATAGGTACAATCGAAGCCGTTTTTGCTTCTTCATCTCGGTATAATCGAATACCTAAAATCATTTCTAATGCCAGAAAAAACAAGACAAACGAACCTGCGACAGCAAAAGAATTAACATCAATTCCTATCAGATGTAGCAATTCTTCACCCACAAAAAGAAACGTAATCATGATAAACATCGCAACAATCGAAGCTTTTTCAGAGTGAATATGCCCCACTTTACTGCGTAAATCTACAATCACAGGAATACTTCCAATAATATCAATCACGGCAAACAAAACCATACTTACCGTTACAATTTCCTTCCAGCTAATTTCGAACATAATCACTATTTTTATTTTACAAAAGTACAATTAAATTTTCTTTGCTGACTGTAGTTATAATGATGTTTTTCTTCGTTTATCTCTGTGTAAACTTTGTGATTCTTCATATAATAACTATAACAAAAGACTGGCAAAGCAAGCTGAGTATTTATAATAAATTTTTGTAACTCAAAAAGTTTAAACTACCTTTGCAAAATGTTTCAACTAGGTAAAACAATCGTATCGGAAGACATTCTTCAAAAAGAATTTGTATGCAACTTATCAGCGTGTAAAGGCGCTTGTTGTGTCGATGGCGATGCTGGCGCGCCATTACTTGATGAGGAAACTAAAATTCTAGAAGAAATTTACCCAAAGATAAAGCACTTACTACGACCAGAAGGGATTGCCGCAATTGAAGCGCTAGGAACCTGGCATATTGGAGTCGATGGAGGTCAAGAAACTCCGCTTATTGACGAGAAAGATTGTGCTTATGTCATTTTTGATGGTAAAACGGCACTTTGCGGAATCGAACAAGCTTACAATCAAGGAATAATCGATTGGAAAAAACCGGTTTCTTGTCATTTGTATCCAATTCGTGTTAAAGATTTTACCGAATTTGCAGCTGTAAATTACGACAAATGGGATATTTGTTCTCCAGCCTGCTCATTAGGAAAAGAACTCGAAGTTCCAGTATATAAATTTGTAAAAGAAGCACTTATTCGTCGCTTTGGCCAAAACTGGTATGCCGAACTAGAGAAGGTTGCCGAAGAACTAAAAAACGAATAGTTTTTGGTTTTTAGAGCTAAAAATAAATCCCTTATTTTACAATACCTTACCTTTTTTTTCGTTTTTAAGTAATTGAATTACAGTTATTTATTAATTTTACAGAAAGTGTTTACAAAACTATGCTTTGTTAAAAACTCAAGGCAATTGTGAATAACTATCTCTTTCATTTACAGATTCAAATTCCAATCTTTGTAAACCAAAATCGATACAAAATCAATTTTTATAATACAATAAAAACCAACAAACTATGTCTTTCGTAGAACCAATTTTACAAGAAAACAAAAATCGCTTTGTGATTTTTCCGATAAAACACCACGATATTTGGGAATGGTACAAAAAAATGGAAGCTAGTTTCTGGACTGCTGAGGAAATCGACTTGTCTCAAGATTTAAACGATTGGAATAACAAATTATCTGATGACGAACGTTATTTTGTAAAACATATTTTAGCATTTTTCGCTGCGTCGGACGGAATTGTGAACGAAAATCTGGCCGAAAACTTCGTAAATGAAGTGCAATATGCTGAAGCGAAATTCTTTTATGGTTTTCAAATCATGATGGAAAATATTCATTCTGAAACATATTCATTATTAATCGATACTTATGTAAAAGATGAAACTGAAAAAGATGAATTATTTAATGCCTTAGAAGTTTTTCCAGCCATCAAGAAAAAAGCAGATTGGGCTTTGAAATGGATAGAATCTGATTCGTTTGCAGAGCGTTTAATTGCTTTTGCAGCAGTTGAAGGAATCTTTTTTTCGGGTGCGTTTTGCTCAATTTATTGGTTGAAAAAACGTGGGTTAATGCCAGGATTAACCTTTTCGAACGAATTAATTTCTCGTGACGAAGGTGTTCATTGCGATTTTGCAGTGCATTTGCATAACCATCATTTAGTTAACAAAGTGCCAAAAGAAAGAATTAGAAGTATTATTGTTGATGCTTTAAATATTGAAAGAGAATTTATTACGGAATCTTTACCAGTTTCATTAATTGGTATGAATGCTGTGCTAATGACGCAATATTTAGAATTTGTTGCTGACAGATTACTCGTAGAATTAGGTTGTGATAGAGAATACAACACATCAAATCCTTTCGATTTTATGGATATGATTTCGTTGCAAGGAAAAACGAACTTCTTCGAGAAGAAAGTAGCAGAATACCAAAAAGCAGGCGTCATGAATACCGATTCTGAAGCACAAAAAATTAGTTTTGATGCTGATTTTTAAATAAAATAATACAACCAAACCAAATAAATACCGAAATTTTCAGTAAAGCCCCCAAATCTGAAAATTAGCTTAGCCCCGATAGCAGTGGAAATCCTTTTGTCTCGTTTTTTTGGAACGAGACAAAAGATTGAAGCGAATAGCGGGATTGGCTTCCCAAAAAAAATGAGAATCGATAACAATCGTGAGATTGCTTCGTTTCTTACAATGACAGATTACAAATAACCCGAAACTGCAAAGGGATTTGCTTTTTCACAAAACAAACAAATTATGTACGTAGTAAAAAGAGATGGGCACAAAGAGCCTGTAATGTTCGACAAAATCACAGAAAGAATTAAAAAACTGTGTTACGGATTGAATGATTTAGTAGATGCTGTAAAAGTAGCTATGCGAGTAATTGAGGGGCTTTACGATGGTGTTTCGACATCAGAATTAGACAATTTAGCGGCAGAAACTGCGGCTTCTATGACCATTGCACACCCAGATTACGCGCAACTAGCGGCGAGAATTGCGATTTCGAACTTACACTCTAATACGAACAAATCTTTCTCGGAAACGATGAACGAAATGTATCATTACGTGAATCCTAGAAATGGACAAGAAGCACCATTGTTGTCGGAAGAAGTACATAATGTTATTCAAGAAAATGCTGAGTTTTTAAATTCACACATTATATATACAAGAGATTTTAATTACGATTATTTTGGTTTCAAAACCCTAGAACGTTCTTATTTGTTGAAAATAAACGGAAAAATAGTTGAACGCCCGCAACACATGTTAATGCGTGTTTCGGTTGGAATTCACCTAAATGATTTAAAATCGGTAATAGAAACTTACGACTTAATGTCTAAAAAGTTTTTCACACACGCTACACCAACATTATTTAATGCAGGAACACCAAAACCGCAAATGTCATCTTGTTTCCTTTTGGCAATGCAAGACGATAGTATCGACGGAATTTACGACACCTTAAAACAAACGGCTAAAATCTCACAATCAGCGGGTGGAATTGGACTTTCTATTCACAATGTTCGCGCAACAGGTTCTTACATTCGTGGAACTAACGGAACATCGAACGGAATTGTTCCAATGCTACGTGTTTTCAACGATACCGCTCGTTATGTAGATCAAGGTGGAGGAAAGCGTAAAGGAAGTTTTGCAATTTATATAGAAACTTGGCATGCAGATATTTTCGACTTCTTGGATTTGAAAAAAAATACAGGAAAAGAGGAAATGCGTGCGAGAGATTTATTTTTCGCGATGTGGACATCAGATTTATTCATGAAGCGTGTCGAAGAAAACGGTAATTGGACCTTAATGTGTCCTAACGAATGTCCAGGATTATACGATGTGCACGGCGAAGAATTCGAAAAAATGTACACCGATTACGAAAAAGCAGGAAAAGGAAGAAAAACGATCAAAGCACATGAATTGTGGGAAAAAATTCTAGAATCACAAATTGAAACTGGAACGCCATACATGTTGTACAAAGATGCTGCAAATCGTAAATCAAACCAAAAAAATCTAGGAACCATTCGGTCGTCGAATTTGTGTACCGAGATTATGGAATATACATCGAAAGACGAAATTGCCGTTTGTAACTTGGCTTCATTATCGTTACCAATGTTCGTTGAAAATGGAAAATTCAACCACGATTTACTATTTACGGTAACCAAACGAGTGACTAGAAATTTGAATAAAGTTATTGACAGGAATTATTATCCCGTAATTGAAGGAGAAAATTCTAACAAACGCCATCGTCCAATTGGTTTGGGAGTGCAAGGTTTGGCTGATGCTTTCATTATGCTACGTTTACCGTTTACAAGTGATGATGCAAAAAAACTGAATCAAGAAATTTTCGAAACGTTATATTTCGCAGCCGTAACCGCATCTATGGAAATGGCAATCGAAGAAGGCCCATATTCTACTTTTGAAGGATCACCTATTTCTAAAGGAGAATTCCAATATAATATGTGGGGAATGAAAGACGAAGAACTTTCTGGTCGTTGGGATTGGGTAAGTTTGCGTAAAGAAGTAATGAAAAATGGAGTTCGTAACTCACTTTTGGTTGCGCCAATGCCAACAGCTTCAACTTCTCAAATTTTAGGAAATAACGAAGCTTTCGAACCTTATACTTCAAATATATACACACGTCGTGTTTTATCTGGCGAATTTATTGTAGTAAACAAGCATTTATTGAACGATTTAGTAGAACGTGGCTTGTGGACAGAAGATTTGAAACAACAATTAATGCGTGAAAATGGTTCTGTTCAGAATTTGAATATTCCGCAAGATCTGAAAGAATTGTACAAAACTGTTTGGGAAATGTCTATGAAAGACATTATCGATATGTCACGTCACAGAGGATATTTCGTAGATCAATCACAGTCGTTAAACCTGTTTATGCAAGACGCCAATTACTCGAAATTAACATCGATGCACTTTTACGCTTGGAAATCAGGCTTAAAAACTGGAATGTATTATTTGAGAACAAAAGCGGCTGTCGATGCGATAAAATTCACATTAAACAACGACAAAAAAGCCGAGCCCATTGCTGCTATCGAAGTAAAAGAGCAACCAGTTTTAGCTGAGGTCGAAGTAGTAACTACCGCAATGACAAACGAAGAATACCGAGCCATGATCGAACTAGCCAAAAATGCTGGTCCAGAAGATTGTGAAATGTGTGGATCGTAGTAGTCAATTGAACATTAAAAATAATTACAGCTGTCAAATTTGATGGCTGTAATTATTTTAGGAGCTAATCCCGCTTTACGTTACAATCTTTTTTTCGGCGAAAAGCCTCAAAAAAGGATTTTCACTGCAATCGGGGCTAAAAAAAATATTTTATTTTGGTCAAAATGAACAAATCAAATAATTAAACTTAAAATACTAAAATGCAGACCATAACCCGTACATCATCTCAAAATGCAGATTTCAAAAACCTAATACTATTACTCGACCAAGTATTGAAGATTGTTGATGGAGAAGAACATGCCTACTTTGATCAGTACAATCAGATTGATAGCATAAACAATGTGGTGGTTTGTTATGAAAATGGCATCGCAATAGGTTGTGGAGCATTCAAAGAATACGAACTTGGAATTGCAGAAATAAAAAGAATGTTTGTACATGAAGAGTATCGTGGAAAAGGAATTGCTTCTGCTATTTTATCAGAATTAGAGCTTTGGGCAAAAGAATTAAACTATGTTGCTTGTATACTCGATACCAATAAAGCACTAACAAATGCTGTAGCACTATATAAAAAATCAGGATATTCTATAACAGAAAATTACGGACAGTATATAGGAATAGAATGTAGCATATGCATGAAGAAAGTTTTAAAATAAATATAGTTTGAAAAGATTTGTAACTCTCTGAAAAGCAATAAAAAAGAATTTTTACTTTCCTATTTGCATTTAAAATAAATAATCGTACTTTTGCACTCCCTTTATTGGGAATGGAATGTTTAATTAAAATAATATTATGGACGCATTAAGCTACAAGACACAATCTGCAAGCAAAGCCACTATCACAAAAGAGTGGATTGTTGTAGATGCTGATGGTCATAACTTAGGTCGTCTTGCATCAAAGGTCGCTATGATCCTTAGAGGTAAGTACAAGCCAAGTTACACACCACACGTGGACTGCGGAGATAACGTAATTGTTATCAACTCAGAGAAAATCAACCTTACAGGTAACAAAATGGACGAGAAGACTTACATCCGTCACACAGGTTATCCAGGAGGACAAAGAAGTTTGACTGCAAAAGTTTTGCAATCAAAAAACCCTGCTCTATTAGTAGAAAAAGCAGTAAAAGGAATGTTACCTAAAAATAAATTAGGAGCTGAGCTTTTTAGAAATTTAAATGTTGTTGTAGGATCAGAGCACAAACAAGGCGCTCAGAAACCTAAAACAGTTAACCTAAACGATCTTAAGTAATGGCAGCAATTCACAAAATCGGTAGAAGAAAATGTGCAGTTGCACGTGTTTATGTATCGGAAGGAACAGGAGTAATCACTGTTAACAAAAAAGCGTTTGCAACTTATTTCCCAACAGCTACTTTACAGTACAAAGTTTTACAACCAATGTCAATGACAGAAAATGTAACTAACTATGATGTAAAAGTAAATGTTTACGGAGGTGGTAGCACAGGACAAGCAGAAGCAGTAAGAATGGCTTTAGCAAGAGTAATGTGTGAAGTTGGAGAAGGAAACAGAGCAATCTTAAAACCAGAAGGATTACTAACGAGAGACCCAAGAATGGTTGAACGTAAAAAATTCGGTCAGAAGAAAGCCCGTAAGAGATTCCAATTCTCTAAACGTTAATATTTTTTTATTAAAAACTAAGTTATTGTTGCTCTTCCTGTCGAGGCAGGAAACTAGTTTAGCATCTAAATGGTTAAGACCTGATTACACAATCGCTACTTAATCATTGCTAATTCAACAGAACGTAAACTATTACAAAATGGCAAATAAAATAGAAGTTAAAGACTTACTAGAAGCAGGTGTTCACTTCGGACACATGACTAGAAAATGGGATCCAAACATGGCTCCTTACATCTATATGGAGCGTAATGGAATTCACATTATCAATCTATATAAAACTGCAGCAAAAATTGAAGAAGCTAATGAAGCTCTTAAAAAAATCGCTGCATCAGGTAGAAAAATACTTTTCGTAGCTACCAAAAAACAAGCTAAAGACATCGTAGCTGAAAAAGCTGCTGCTGCAAATATGCCGTACATCACTGAAAGATGGCCTGGTGGAATGTTAACAAACTTTGTTACAATCCGTAAAGCTGTTAAGAAGATGTCGACTATCGACCGCATGAAAAAAGACGGAACTTTTATGACTTTGTCTAAAAAAGAACGTTTACAAGTGGATCGTTTGCGTGCAAAATTAGAGAAAAACTTAGGGTCTATCTCTGATATGTCAAGATTGCCTGCTGCATTATTTGTAGTAGATATCAAAGCTGAACACATCGCAATTAAAGAAGCTCAAAAATTAAACATTCCAGTTTTCGCAATGGTAGATACCAACTCTGACCCACGTCTTGTTGAGTACGTTATCCCTGCAAACGATGATGCTTCTAAATCAATCGATAAAATTTTAACTTTAGTAACTGAAGCTATTATTGATGGTCTTGCAAACAGATCATCTGATAAAGAAGCTGACGCTACTACTGAAGAAGTTGCTCAAGAAGAAGTTACAGATACAAAAGCTGACGAAAAAGCAATTGTAGCTGAAGCTGCTAAAACTGAAGAGTAATTATTTAATTACGAATTACGAATTATCAATTACGAGTTTTTTAGCGTAATTCGTAATTTGTAATTCGTAATTTTTTTTATAACTAATAAAAATAATAAATATGGCAACTATCACTGCTGCAGACGTAAATAAATTAAGAACCATCACCGGAGCTGGAATGATGGATTGTAAAAAAGCTTTAGTTGAATCAGATGGAGATTTTGATTTAGCAATCGAAAATTTACGTAAAAAAGGACAAAAAGTAGCTGCAAACCGTTCAGATAGAGAATCTACTGAAGGAGCTGCAATTGCTGTTGTAAATGCTGACAATACTGCTGGAGTTGTTATCACATTAAACTGTGAAACTGACTTCGTAGGTATGAACGAAAACTTCGTGAAAATGGCTGTTGAAATGGCAAATCTCGCTTTAAATTTTGACAACAAAGAAGAATTCTTAGCTTCTGATTTTAATGGTATTACTATTGCTGATAAACTAATCGAGCAAACAGGAGTTATCGGAGAAAAATTAGAAATTAGAACTTTCGAAAAATTAGAAGGTGCTTTCGTTGGGTCTTACATTCACTCAGGAAACAAAATTGCAACTTTAACTTCATTCTCTGCAAAAGCAGACGGTATCGAAGAAGCTGCAAGAAACGTAGCAATGCAAGCTGCTGCAATGAATCCAATCGCATTAGACGAAGCTGGAGTAAACGCAGAAGTTATTGCTAAAGAAATAGAAATTGCTAAAGATATGCTTCGTCAAGAAGGAAAACCAGAAGCAATGATCGAAAATATTGCAAAAGGTAAATTAGGTCGTTTCTTTAAAGACAACACTTTAGTTAACCAAGATTATATTAAAGATAGCTCAATGAGTGTTGCTAATTATGTTAAATCGATCGATGCTAACTTAATTGTAACAGGTTTCAAAAGAGCAGCTTTAGGATAATTTATTCCAAAATTAAATACAAAATCCCATTTCATTTATTTGAAATGGGATTTTTTTATAAAAACAACTTGCCTATTCTTTTATTATTTTTTTAATTCCTAATTTTCCGTCAATAGTTTTTATCTGCATGAGATATATTCCGTTTGATAAATCTGAAATATCTATTTTCGCTTCATGAGAAGATTTTACTTTTCTTCCTTCTAATGAAATAATTTCAATATTTTCGATATTTTCTACGCTTTTTACAGTCACTATTCCGCTTGTTGGATTTGGATAAATGCTAAAATTAGAAAAGGAATTGAAATCGTTTCTACTTAGTGGAGCTGATTCATTGAATAAACTAGTGACATTTCCAGGAGTTAGTGTGGTTTTATAAAATCGAATATCATCAATCGTATCTGTATATCTATTTGCAACGGCTAAATTTCCAAAACTGTTATTTCCCATTATTAGGTTGTTATTTGGTAAAAAATCAGGCGAACTAGTGCCATTTCCACCAGTGGCGGTAGTTGCATTATAAGTTCGTGTTATCGTGTTTTTAAGCACATTGTCTACATAAATTTTATAAACATTTTCAAATGCCCAATTTGGTGCTCCTGCATAATTGTAATAGCTTCTTCCGGTTATAGTTATTGTCACATGATGCCAATTGTTATCAGCAATATTGGTGTTTGAAGTACAATCCCACCAACCTGTATGACCTGTGTAGGTATTTAAACCTCCATTAGCAGTCCATCTCCATAAATAATTACACGATAAGCTAACAATTCCGTTTCGTAAATAAACATACCAACCTCTCGAAGATGAGTCATTTGCAGTATTAACTCGTTGTGATTGTTCCATAATATTTCTAAAATTAGTATCGTTTATAGCTGTTTTTACCCAAAAACTCATACTAAGACTTGTTGCTGATTGTACTGGAACACGACTCAAATTGTCGCCAGCTAGATTTATAGCATTTGATGCCGCTCCAAATCTGTCGGTTGTAAAGGTGGCAGCACTTCCTGTTTTGGTTAAATTTTCTGCTGTGCCAAAAGTGTCTAATGTATTGTTTGTAAATTTATACTCACTATCTAAATTAGTAGTAGGTATTTGTGCTAATGCTTTTAAAGAGCATAAAAGAACTAAAAAAAATAGTTTTGATTTCATAAGATTTGTTTTATTGATTAGGAGACAAATTTGCAATATTTGATAATTCGTCGTAAATCAAAATAGAATCCATTTGATTCATTTGGCTTTTATTTGTGTCTCAAAACTTCCATTTGATTCAAAGTTGAGTTTTCTCACATAAAAAGTATATTTTTGATTAAAATTGGATCCAATTATTTGAAATAATAAAATGAATAAAAGTAGGTTTGACTCATTCGTGTCATTAGGAATTCGTAATTCTATACAATCCAATTCGGAAATTAAAAGAATCAAACTGTTCAATGCATTTTGTTATTGTTGGTATGTTACTGCGGTAATTTTACTTTTAAATTATTTAATCAAAACACCCATTCTTTACTTGAATGTTGTTGTGCATTTTTTACAATTAATGGTTATTATTTTAGCTCAATACTTGCACGCCAAAGGAAAATATGAAACTGCGCGATTTATGTTTGCAATGATGCTTATTGTTAATAGTTTTGTTTTTGGAAATTTCCTAAAAAAAGGACAATTGTTAGAATTTTACTTAATTTTAGCGCCTGCCGTAAGTTTAGTGCTAACTGATAATAAGAAAATAAATTACAGTATTTTTACTCTTGCACTTTTGTGTTTTGCTATCCCAAATTCTTTTTTCAAACATTACGCTACTATTAATTTTTATAGTCCAGCTTTAGTTTGCTTATTCATTTTGTTTTATATTTTGACTAATTATTTTAAAAAGCAAAATGAAAAAACAGAAAATCTATTAAAAGTAGAGCGTGATAAAGTTATTGCTGATAAAGTTCTTTTGGAAGAACAAAGAAATAAACTCGATAAACTTAATGAATTCAAATCGCACTTTTTTGTCAATTTTTCACACGAAATCAGAACACCATTAACTTTAATTCAAGGAAATGCATCAAGAATTAATTTAAAAGGTTCTGTCGAAGAAAATCAAGAAAAAATTAACCTCATTAATAATCAAATCCAACTAATTCAAGGTATTATTAGCGATATTATTAATTTGAGTAAAATTGATTCTAATGAATTTACAATTGATGCTAAAATGGTTTCTTTGCAACCTTTCTTAAAAAAGCATTATGTAGAATTTAAAGAAGTCTTTCAAAAAAAGGAAATTCAATTTAATTTAAAAATGAATATCCCTGAAATTTCTGTCTTTATAGATGAGGATTTGATGTCCAAATCTATCAATAATTTACTGTCCAATGCTTTAAAGTTTACACCTAAAAGAGGAATTGTTGAAATCGAAGTTCTTTTAGAAAAGGACTTGATTATCGCAATAAAGGATTCAGGAATTGGAATCCCAAAATACGATTTAGATAAAGTATTTGATCGTTTTTTTCAATCTAAAAACGACATTACCAAGAGTCAGGGTAGTGGAATAGGTTTGTCTTTTACTCAAAATATAGTAGAGGCGCATCAATTTGAAATTTCGTTGTCTAGTGTTCCAAACGAAGCAACAATATTTTCGATTACCATTCCCGAAAAAGCTATTGAATACTGTGCAACAAAAGCGAAAATGAGTACGATTAGTACTAAAAAAAGCATTCCGAAAGAAATGTGTGTCTATAAATCAAATACTTTAAATAGATCCGTTTTGATTGTAGAAGACAATTTACAAATGAGAAATTATTTGAAAGAAGTTTTAGAAAATTATCAAATAACCGAAGCCGAAAACGGGCAAGAAGCAATTGAAATTCTTCAAAAACAATCATTTGATATTGTTATTACAGATTATATGATGCCTGTTTTAGATGGGGAAGGATTGGTTGTAAAAATCAAAGAACTTGAGCTAAAAACACCAATAATTGTATTAACGGCAAGAAGCGATCAAGAAGGAAAGCTCAATATGCTTCGATTGGGGATTGATGGCTATTTAAATAAGCCTTTTATAGAGGAAGAGTTGCATTTAATGATAAAAAAATCGTTGCAATCATTAGATATTTTGCAGTTATTTGAGACTACTTTGGCAACAGAAGAAAAAGAAAGTCTATCAGTTTTTGCTAATAAATTTAATCTTGAATTAAATGAACTAATTTATACTCACATGCATTCATCAACTTTTGGAGTTGAGGATATTGCTTTACATTTAAGTATTTCTAAAAGTACTTTAAACCGAAAAACGAAAGCAATTTTAGGGCAAACGACACAAGAACTGATCATGGAAGCTCGTTTTCAAAAAGCAAAAACATTATTATTAGAGAATCCTTATGCTACAAAAAAAGAAATAGCCGAGAGTATTGGAATTACGAATGCAACTTACTTTTTTTCAAAATTAAACGAGCGTTTTGGGAATTTGATTTAAAAATTAATGTTTTCATTAATTAACCTTTGTTCAATTACTTAAAACAATAAAATACCTAACTTTGATAAAACACTAATTCATGTTCAAAACCAAAAGAGAACTTATTTTTGTAATTCTAGCAGGAATATTCATTACCAATGCCGTTGTTGCAGAACTTATAGGCGGAAAATTAATACAAATTGGCTCATTTGTCATGAGTATCGGAATATTGCCTTGGCCAATCGTTTTTATTACCACCGATTTAATAAACGAATATTTCGGAGAAAAAGGAGTGCGAAAACTATCTTTTATAACCGCCTGCTTAATTGCTTATGCCTTTATAGTTTTGTTATTTGCAATCGCAATTCCAGCAGCCAAAGGAATTAGTCCTGTAAATGATAATCAGTTTCAAGCCGTTTTCGGGCAAAGTATGTGGATAATCGTGGGAAGCATCATAGCTTTTCTAGTTTCACAACTCATCGATGTTAGTGTTTTTTGGTATTTCAAAAACAAAACAGGTGACAAAAAAATATGGCTCAGAACAACAGGTTCTACAGTAATTTCGCAATTATTTGATTCCTTTATTGTTTTAGGAATAGCATTTTGGTTGCCAGGTAAAATAAATTTCGAAACATTTATTACTTCGGCACTAACCGGATACACTTTCAAGCTAATTATTGCAATCGCTTTAACGCCAATGATTTATTTAGGTCATGACCTTATTAAAAAACATATTTCGGAAGATTAATAAATAATAAAAACCAATTTTATAAAACGGAAGAATATCTTTATATTTGCAGTACATAACAAGCACAAAATTGCAATGAAATACAAAAGAATTCTTCTAAAATTAAGTGGTGAAGCACTAATGGGAGACCGTCAATACGGAATAGATCCAAAACGTTTAGCAGAATATGCTGATGAAATAAAACAAATTCATGATTTAGGAGTTCAAATCGCCATTGTCATTGGAGGAGGAAATATTTTTAGAGGTATTGCAGGTGCAAGTAATGGTATGGATAGAGTTCAGGGAGATTACATGGGAATGCTTGCCACAGTCATAAACGGAATGGCATTGCAAGGTGCACTCGAAGAAAAAGGAATGCTTACTCGTTTGCAAACTGCTTTAAAAATTGAAGCTATTGCCGAGCCTTACATTAAAAGAAGAGCGGTAAGACATTTGGAGAAAAACAGAATTGTAATTTTTGGTGCAGGAACAGGAAATCCTTATTTTACAACCGACACAGCAGCTGTTCTAAGAGGTGTTGAAGTAAATGCCGATGTTATTCTGAAAGGAACTCGTGTAGATGGTATTTATTCTGAAGATCCAGAAAAAAATAAAGATGCAGTAAAATTTGATTACATTTCGTTTGAAGACGTACTCAAAAAAGGATTAAATGTCATGGATACAACAGCATTTACATTAAGTCAAGAAAATAAATTACCGATCATAGTTTTTGATATGAACAAAGAAGGAAATTTACTTAAAATTTGCAAAGGAGACAACATTGGAACAGTAGTAAATATATAAATCAGACAACTTAGATTTTTAGACTTCTTAGACTTTCATAAAACTTATATTAGTTCAAGAAATCTTAGTAGCCTAACAATCCAAGAAGTCTAACAATCTAAAATAAAATGACTGAAGAAATTGATTTTATTCTCGATAGTACAAAAGAATCTATGGAAGGTTCTATTGCCCATTTAGAAAAAGAATTTTTAAATATTCGTGCAGGAAAAGCTTCTCCAGCTATGCTAGGAAGTGTTTTTGTAGATTATTATGGCTCGGCAACACCACTTTCGCAAGTTGCAAAAATCAGTGTGCCAGATGCTAGAACAATCACTTTGCAACCTTTCGAAAAAAACATGTTGCAAGTAATTGAGAAAGCGATTATGATTGCTAATATTGGTTTTAATCCAATGAACAATGGAGATTTAATCATAATTAGTGTTCCTCCACTTACGGAAGAAAGAAGACGCGAATTAGCAAAACAAGCCAAAACAGAAGCAGAAGATGCTAAAATAGGTGTTCGTAACGTTCGTAAAGATGCTAATTCGGATATCAAAAAATTAGAAAAAGACGGAACATCAGAAGATATTTGTAAAAGCGCCGAAGAAAGCGTTCAGAAACTTACAGATACTTTTATTAGAAAAATAGATGAGCTGTTAGTAGTCAAAGAGGCTGAGATAATGAAGGTTTAACTTTAGTTAAAAAAAAGCCTAAAAATCCGTTAAGTTTTAAAAAACTTAACGGATTTTTTATATTTAAAAGAATTTAATGCGTTTATGTTATTTTTTTTGATATTTTTACTCTCCAACTAAAGTAAAATCTATTTTTTAATTTTAAACTTTACCTACTATGAATATAAAAAAAATACTTCTTAGCGCCTTTGTTTTATTATTCTTTTTTCAAAATACATTATTCTCGCAAGAAACTATTCCTGAAAATCTATTTGCAGGTATTGAAATAGGTAGTAAAGGTATAAAAATGTCTGTTTTAGATGTTAAAAACATCAAAAGAGGAGATTTTGTTATTAAATCTTATTGGTCCGAAAATGTTGGTATCGCAAAAGGAATAGCTATTGATGGTAATCTTGCCAAAGAAGACATAGATAAGGCAGCGGCTACAGTACTTTCTAATTATATAAAAATAAAAAACGAGTTTAAAGTAACTGATGAAAACATATTTATAGTTGGTTCCTCGGGTGTTGCTATGGCAAAAAACACAAAAGAACTAATAGATAAAGTTAAACTGTCAACAAACAAAAACTTAGATTTTATTGATGCACAAACAGAAGGAAAAATGCTGCTAAAAGGTTGCGTTCCGCCTTCGGATTATAAAGATTCGATGATTTTAGATATTGGTGGTGGAAACACTAAAGGAGGATATGTCGACGTAAGGAATGATGATGCATTTGTCTTTTTTCCTTTAAGTGTAAGTTATGGTACTATAACGCTTACAGAAGCTGTAATAAAAAAAACAAGGAAAGACGATATTTCGGAATATAACGAGAAATCATTCGGATTCCTTCCTACATTAAGAGATCAAATAAACGCAATGTATGGAACTAGTCCGGTAGCTTTAGAAAAAGAAAAAGTATTTATGTCAGGTGGAGCAGTATGGGCTTTTTATACGCTTTATAACGGAGCAGCAAAGGAAAGTTTTAATAAGTTTAATCTAGAAGATGTACTTAATTATGATGCAATTTTGAAAAATAATTTTAAAAAATTTGAAGAATTAGCTAAAACTGATAAAGATGCTGAAAAAGTTTTGAAAACCTATTCACAAAAATATTTAATCTCAGGAAGTAACATCCTTCTAGTTTGTCTTGAAGCAATTCCGGGAATAAATGACAAAAAATTATACTTCGCTAAAGAGGGACAAATAGCCTGGCTAGTCTCTTATATTGCTGATAGATCTAAAAAAGTTAAAAAAATATATTAATAATTTTATTCAATTATAATAACAAAATCGATAAGTAGAATCCCAATGCTATTTTTTGATTTAAAAACCAAATAAAATGAAAAGTTATTTCAACGCCTACATTGATAGCTTTAGAGGTTTCTCAAGAGAAGTCTGGGTTTTAACATTCATAACCTACATCAATCGTGCTGGAGCAATGGTAATGTTGTTCCTAACTAAATATTTGCATGAAAACCTTTTTTTTAGCCTTACTCAAGTAGGTTGGATGTTTGTTTGTATCGGAGTCGGTGCATTATTTGGCAATTGGATCGGGGGGAAGCTAACAGACAGATTAGGGTTTTACACTATCATGTTGTCTAGCCTTTTTTTAACAGGCTTCGGTATTATTTCCTTAATGTTTTTATATGATTTTGTAGAAATATGCATAGGGTTATTTCTAGTAACGGCTATTGCTGACATGTATAAACCCGCAATGTATGTTGCGGTATCTAATTTTACCAACAAAAAAAACAGAACCAGAGCATTAACTTTAATTAGACTAGCTGTAAATTTAGGAATTGTATCAGGACCTGTTATAGCGGGATTAGTTATACAAAAAGACAATTACGACATGCTTTTTTGGATAGATGGCATCACGTGCATTGTTGCAATTTCTGTATTCATGTTGCTCATCGATGAAAGTAAAATATATAAAGCCCGAAGAAAAATTAATAAAGACAGAAAAAAGAATAAAGTAGCAATCGGAAATTCAAAATTTGATTCTAACTTTGTCATCTTCTTATTTGCAAGTTTTCTTACTGCTTTTTTGTTTTTTCAATTATTTACAACAATACCACAATATAACTCCGATAAACTCAAACTTGACGAATTTCAAATAGGAATGTTGCTTGCATTAAATGGCTTATTAGTATTCCTTTTTGAGATGCCATTAATAGGTTTTTTAGAAAGGAAAAGTTTTGAAGCAACCAAAATAATATTATTAGGTTCGGTATTTATGACTTCAGGATTCTTCTTTTTGTTATTTTCAAAATCTGTCGCAATACTAATTGTTAGCATTTTTCTAATAACCTTAGGGCAAATATTGCTTTTTTCATTTTCTAATACTTTTGCATTTACACGAGCTGTTCAAGGACAAGAAGGAAAATACATGGCTTTCTATGCTATGAGTTTTAGTGCAGCACAAATATTAAGCCCAAAAATAGGCCTTAGTGTTATCGAAAATTTTAATTATTTTTCAAACTGGTTACTAATGGGGGTTATAGGACTCATAGGTATTGTACTCTATTACAAGCTAGACAAAAATATCAGATTTGAAACGCTTGCTAAAAGGGTTTAATAATCTACTTTAATTAGAAATAAAAATAATAGCTTTATAAAAAAAAATAGTTAAAAAAAATGTCAAAAAAAAACAAGAAAAAACAAAACAGTAAAAGTTTTAAAATTGTAATTATTCTATTGTCCCTTATTATGCTAAGTAGCCTTTTTTATGCATATAAATCCTCAAGCAAATCAAAAAAAGAAATCATCTCTCTTAGGGAAGAAAAAGAAAATATGCTGAAAGATTTAGAAAAATCTCAATTGTTTTTAACTCAAATAATGACATCAAACAAATCATTATCAAATAAATTGCTTAAAGAACAAAATAAAGTAAAACAGCTTATACTCGACTTGAAGTCACAAAGTATTACTGAAAAAACACTTGTCGATTATAAACAAACAGCAAGTATTACCGATAATAGGATTAAAGCATTACTTAGCGAAATAAACACTTATAAAAGTAAAATTGACAGTACCAATGCTGTTTTAACCAAAACCAATGTTACGTTAACTAAAACTAGCGCTAGCTTGATTAAAGAAAAAACAAAAAATGATACACTAACGGTTTCTAACAACAAGTTATCAAAGAAAATTACCGAAGCCTCAAAGTTGTATTTTTATGAGTTTAAAACAAATTTCTATAAATCGAAAGGTTCTGGGAAACTAAACGAAACTGACAAAGCCAGCAAAATAAATCTAATAAAAGTTAGTTTTATGATTGCCGAAAATGATTTGGCAAAATCGACAAACAAAGATTTTTACATTCAAATTATAGATACTAAAAACAATGTTTTAGGAAGTAATAATGTCGAAAAATTTGGTAATGAAACTTTAAATTATAGCGCTTCAAAAAAAGTTAAATATCAGAATAAAACTATTAAAGTAGAATGCGAAATACCAGTAACTAATTTACAAGAGGGTATTTTATTTATTAATGTTTTCGATAAATCTAAAGTTATTCTAAATACAACAATTACTTTGTCGTAATAAAACTTCAATTCTTTAAATTACATAACTAATCCGATTTCTTCGGATTTTTTATTTATTAAAGTTATATTTGTAAGTATTCCTGCAAAAAAAGTAATGAAAATTTATGACTTCAAAAAAGCAACTTTCTTTTATATGTTTTTTCCTTATCCTTTTTGCTAATATAAAAATTATTGCACAAGAAAACACATCTAATAATGATACAATTATAAAGAAAGTAATTCTGTATAAACGAGTAAACAATCCTAATAATTACGAATTTACAGCTTACAACAAACTTATAATTACCGCAAATCCTGATTTAATAGAAGGCAGAATAGATTCTGTTTTTGTCACCAAACATAAGAGAAAAGTATTGTCTGAGATAGACTCTTCCGATTATTTTTTTAAAAAAATTATCTCAAAGCAACACCTATACCAAACAGAAAAAATTTCAAAATTTCAGGTTGTAAATAACCATCAGAAAGAAAGGATCTTGGCTACAAAAATGGCAGGTTTCAAAGAGCCTATTTTCGAATATTTTGCTTTGCAATTACAGCCTTTTTCGGTTTATGATGATAAATATTCACTAGTAGAAAAAGGATACACAAGCCCAATTTCTGATAAAGGATTAAGAAAATATAATTATAATTTTATAGAAACTAGTGTTTTAGAGAATCGAAAAGTTTATAAAGTTTCATTTCAACCCAAAAAAAAATCTAAAATAGATCAGATGGAAGGGATTTTATTTATTGATGCCCAAAAATTTAGCATTGCAAAAATAGAGTTGAAAGTTTCGGGATTAGTACAAATAAAATCCAATCATAATTTTCAGTACAATAAAGAACTAGGTAATTGGTTTCCAATAAAAAGCAACCTTTCTATAAAAAAAGGAAACAGTAAATTCCCTATTAAGATCCTTGGTGAAACTATTACTTTTGAGGGTAATGATTCTAAAATAAACCCTACAGGCAAAAAATACGCTTCAGATTTTGTCGAAATTAAATCTAATACAACCTATTTTGAGCCAAGATTCAATGAGATTCAAAAAATAAAACATCCAGATATTGCCATAACAATAAGCGAAAATGCAATTTCAAAAAAAGAACCACTTTGGTATAATTATTTTAATGATTCGACCGATGTTAAGAGTGTTGCAACTTACTTTTCATTAGACAGTTTGATTCAGAAAAGAAAGTACGAAAACAAAATTAAAATTGGCAGGAAAGTGCTCAAAGGTTATTATCCAGTTGGCTTTTTTGATGTCGATTTGCGTTATGTTTTTCGTTACAACAATTATGAAGGATTCAGATTAGGCATAGGTGGAATTACGAATGAAAAACTCTCTAAAAATTACAAACTAGAAGGATATTATGTTTATGGAACAAAAGATGGTTTTTTTAAAGGATACATTGCCAACTCATTTCGTGTAGATAATCACTCGGAAACTTGGTTGGGTTTTTCGTACAAGGATGATGTAAACGAAATTGCAAGCACTTCTTTTGAAGTTGATAAACGAACCTTCAAAATTTACGATCCGAGGCCGTTTAATATTAGTACTTTTTATAATCACGTAACTTGGAGAGGGTTTGTTGAAACTAAAATTATTCCAAAAACAGAAAGCATTTGGCAAATTTCGCAAAGTGATATTATTCCCAGATTTGATTATTTATACAAACTAAATGATAATTTGTATAATAAATTTAAAACAACTGTACTAGCCGTTTCCTTGCAATGGAATCCGCTTAGTAAGTACATGCAAACTCCAAACAAAACAATTGAGATTGATAAAAACTACCCGAAATTTACTTTTCAGTTTTCAAAAACTATTCTTAAATTATGGAATAATGATTTCGATTTTGGTAAAATAGATTTTCGATTTGATTACAAAAAAAAGTTTAACTCAAACCACAAACTAATGTTTCTTATGGAAGGTGGTTATGCATTTGGCGATGTCCCAATAACGCATGTTTACAATCATTCACCAAATAATCTGACCAAAGATAAAATTATACAGCGCATCACTTTTGCAGGAAAAGACAGCTTTGAGACCATGTATTATAATGAGTTCTTCTCGAATAAATATGCTTTTTTTCAGTTAGAACATCAGTTTCCTAAATTTGAAATTAGCAAAAAAATAAAACCTGTTTTTTCTATTGTTACCAAATACGGAATTGGAAGTTTAGAGAATCTAGACCGACATTTAAACCTAAACTTTAAGACACTTGAGAAAGGTTTTATGGAATCTGGATTTGAGTTAAATCAAATATATCAAGGATTGGGATTCGTTGCTTTTTATAGATATGGACCAAACCAATTACCAAGTTTTGAAGACAATATTGCTATAAAATTAAGTATTAAAATTGATTTAGGGCTTTAAAACTTAAGGTTTGATAATTAAAACAGAAGGCAAATTGCTTAACCAAACGCTTTGCGAATCGACTAATTTCTTCCAGCTATCTAAACTAATAACCATCAAATCTTGTTTGATTAAGAATGATTTTAGTATCTGATCCTCATTTACTAGGGCAATATTATCTGGGTAGGTTTTCTCTAAAGTTTGTATGGCATTTTTTATCAAAAAGTTGTTTTCTATCTGATTATTTACATCAATAATTTTAATTTTTGAATTGTTATTATAGACTAATTTTTGAATATAATCAACCAGAAAAGAATCGTCAGTGCTAAAGAAAGGGACAAATACCTTGTCGGTATAATTCAATTCGTTGTCTACAAGAATACCCAATGGGGTTTTGTTTTTGGCAATAATTTGACGTGTCCTCTCATCAAAAATCGAATTCGCAAACAAGCCTTCTTTTCCAGTAATCTTATCGAGTAGTCTGTCTGGATTTATTATCCTTGTGGTAAATCCCAACACTTTACCAAGTAAAGTTCCTTCAAATATAGATTTTCCTAATCCTACTAACAGTAAGTCATAGTCACCATGATTGGCAATGTCCGCAATGTCGGTTTCAATGTCGATTGTTGCTTTAAATATCGTATTTATATCTTGATTTAATGATTTAGATTCTTCAAGGATAGGAATGAAAGTTTCTTTTTCATAGTCTTCAAGATTAAAACCATGCATTTCATCACTAACCGATAGATGCATTGCAGTTATGGTAGAAACTTCTTTTTGTTTTTTGATTAAGCTATTTGCCAATCGAAGCAATGATTTTCCTTTTTCGTAGTTTCCAAACGAAATAAGAATTTTATATTTATTAATTTCAATTACATCTTCTGGAGTTAATGTTTCTTTCTCTTTAAAAACATGGTTTATTAAATCCAGAGCTGGCCCAGTCATAAATGTGGTAACTAATGCCATAATAACCATCATGGTAAACATTTCAGAAGTTAGTACTCCTAAATCGTAACCAATATTTAAAACGACTAGTTCCATTAATCCGCGGGTGTTCATTAAGGCGCCAATTGTTAAACTGTCTTTCCAGTTTTGGCCTACAAATTTAGCAGCAAGGGCACTTCCCACAAATTTCCCTACGACTGCAACTAAAATAATAAATCCCGTAATTTTCCATAAATAAGGATCGTTAATCAATCCTATCTGTGTACGCAACCCTGTGAAAACAAAAAATAAGGGAAGTAAAAGTATTAAGGCAACATCTTCAACTTTTTCGATAAAAATATTTCTGAATTTAGATACATCTGGCATGATAACACCTGTCATAAACGCACCAAAAAGTGCATGAATCCCTATGACCTCGGTTGCATAAGATGATAAAATAAGTGTTAGAAAGAAAATGGCAACAACAGGTTTGCTTAAATTTTCGTTGTTCGAATACAAATCGCCTACTCGTTTGAAGAATGGTTTTATTAGAAACAACATGATCAAAACATAAAATATTGCTAGACCAATAACGTAAAGAGAACTTTCAAATGTTCCAGCTTTTACAATGGCAATAACAACAGCAAGCAAGCACCAAGCTGTAATGTCATCAGCGGCGGCACAAGTAATCACGATGCTTCCTAATTTTGTTTTATGAATTCCTCTTTCTTGTACAATTCTTGCCAAAACCGGAAATGCAGTAATACTCATTGCGATTCCCATAAACAAACTAAAAGACAGAAATTCGACTCCTTGTGGTGCAAATTTATGATATACAAAATATGCTAAAGAAATTCCTAACGCAAACGGAATAACTATACTGGCATGACTTATTACAACAGCTTCATTGGCTTTGTTTTTTAGTACTTTCAGGTCTAATTCCATTCCTATAACAAACATGAAGAGGATTAGTCCAATTTGACTCAAGAATTGAAGGTTTCCAAGAGATTCTATTGGGAATAATGCCAATGAAAACTCTGGAAAATACATTCCTACAACTGATGGGCCAAGAAAAATACCTGCTATAATTTCTCCAATCACTGATGGTTGACCAATTTTCTTGAAAATCCAGCCAAAAAAACGAGCCACAATAATTATGGTAATTATTTGGCCTAATAAAATGGCCAAAGGATGGTGTAAATTATGTGTTAGCGAATCTAAAAATTGATTCCACTCTGTATTTTTTGCTGAAGGAGCGATAATTTTTCTTCCAATTTCTAGGCTTTTACCTTGTCCAACAACCCAGTATATTAAAGCCGTAAAAACGCCAGTAACAGTAAAATAAAACAATGCATTTTTTAAATTTTTCATAAAAAAACAGGAGAATTATCAGCTTTATATTTTACAAAGATGACAAAATTCACCTACAAATAAAAACATTCAATAAATTAATCACTTAAAATTAATATTAAGAGAATTAACACATTAAAACTTTTTATTTAAACAGTTAAACTTTATAGGTTTTAATTACCTTTGCTTTCCATTTTAGATTTTATGAAAAAGATGTTAAGTATAGGTTTTTGGGAGTTTATTGCCCGAGTAATCCTTAGAAATAGAATTGTTTTTTTATCAGGAATTGTAATTATTACAATCCTATTTTCCATGCAATGGAAAAACATTAAATTCACACAAACCGAAGCCAACCTTATTCCGTTTGATGATCAGATAAATGTAGATTATAGATCATTCTTAAAAAACTTTGGCGAAGAAGGCAATCTTGTAGTAATTGCAACTAAAGACCCAAAATTATTCACTCCAAAAGTTTATAAAGCTTGGAGTGATTTAATGACTACTATTCAATCTCATAAAGAGGTTGATTTAGTAATTTCTATTAGTAATTTAAAGAAATTGGTTAAAAATGATTCGCTCGAAAAGTTTGAACTTACCCCATTAATAAATGCTAATAAAACTAAAAGTCAAGCTTATTTGTCGCAAGTGAAATCTGAATTATTAAATAAATTGCCTTTTTATGAAGGTTTGCTGTTTAATAAAAAATCAGCTGCAATCCGATCGGCAATATATTTAGACAAAAAAATAATCAATACAAAAGCAAGAAAAGAGTTTGTACTTAACAAATTAATTCCTGAAATTGAAAAGTTTGAAAGTGAAACTGGTGTTGATCTTCGAACTTCAGGAATGCCATACATTCGAACATTAAACGCAAAAACAATTCTAGACGAAATAGGTTTGTTTATTGGTGCTGCATTACTCATTACAGGGCTTATTTTCTTTTTCTTTTTTAGATCATTTCGAGCAACCATAATTTCCTTAATTATTGTAATTATTGGCGTTATGTGGTCATTCGGTTTGTTAGGATTGTTAGGTTACGAAATCACGGTACTCACGGCGCTTGTCCCGACATTAGTTATTGTTATCGGAATTCCTAACTGTATTTTCTTGACTAACAAATACCATCAAGAATACAAAATTCACGCCAATAAAGCCAAGGCGCTACAACGTGTTATTACAAAAACAGGAACGGCAACACTAATGACAAACCTGACAACAGCGTTAGGATTTGCAACATTTATTGCAACTAATAATGTTTTGCTAACAGAGTTCGGTGTCGTGACTTCGATAAATATTATTGCGCTTTATGTTTTGTGTTTAATTATTATTCCAATATTTCACAGTTACATTCCTGCACCAATTCCTAGACATTTAGGACATTTAGAACGAGAATATCTTACTTCATTCATGGATTGGATTTTGCGAACCGTAAAGTACAATCGTGTGGGAGTTTACATCACTGCTATTTTATTATTAATTCTTGGGATAGTTGGTATTTATGAAATGCGAATTTCAGGAAGTATTATTGAAGACATGCCCAAGAGTACAGCTTTTTTTGATGATATTCGGTTCTTTGAAAAAGAATTTGATGGTGTAATGCCATTGGAGATAATGATTGACACCAAACGCAAAAAAGGCGTCATGAAATTATCGATGCTCAAACGCATGGAAGAACTCGAAGAAACGATTCAAGAAATTCCTGAATTAGCAAAACCACTGTCAATAGTAAATTTAGTTAAATATTCGAAGCAAGCTTATTATAACGGAAATCCCGAATATTATGAATTACCAACACAACAAGAACAAGCTTTTATTTTGTCGTATGCAAAAAATGCTATGCAAAATTCGAAAGAAAATTTGATGAAAAGTTATGTAGATTCGACAGGACAATTTGCCAGAATTACGACTTTTATTAAAGACGAAAATGGTGAAAAAATGAATGCTATCGAAGCTCAAATTAGAGCCAAAGCCAATAAATTATTTCCATCACCGCAATACAATTTTATTGTTACAGGAAAGGCGTCGGTTTTTCAGAAGGGAACGCAATATTTGTTGGATAATTTACTGTCATCATTGGCTTTTGCATTTCTTATCACCTCATTATTGGTTTTAATTATGTTTCGTTCTGTCAAAATGGTGATTGTATCGTTAATCCCAAATTTATTACCCTTAGTTCTTACAGCAGGATTAATGGGCTTTTTAGGAATTCCACTAAAACCATCAACCATATTAGTTTTCGGAATTGCTTACGGACTTTCGGTCGATGATACTTTACGTTTTCTTGCCCAATACAGATTAGAATTAGCTAGAAACGATTGGAAGATAAAAAAATCAGTTATAGCCACGTTTAACGATGCTGGAATCAGTATGTTTTATACGTCGATAGTCTTGTTTTTCGGATTTTCGGTGTTTATGTTGTCTAGTTTTGGAGGGACCGTAGCACTTGGAGGATTGGTCGCAATAACACTGTTCTTCGGAATGTTGTCTAACTTGGTTTTGTTGCCAGCACTTGTGTTGTCATTAAACAAAACACTGTCGAACGAACAAGAATTTATTAAACCAACTATCGATATTTTAGAACATTCCGATGAAGAAGTTGATGAGTTAGAAAATAAAAAATAGTTTCTGTTTTTGATGAAAATTCAAAAATAATGAATAATCCCAGCGATACTAGCCCTGATAGCAGTGGAAATCCTTTTGCTTTTTCCTTTAAAAAGCAAAAGATTGGAACGGATAGCGGGAAATAGCTTCTAAAAATTACAACAAATCAATTATATTTGCAACAATATATTACAATTATCAAAATACAATGAAACATACAAGAATTTTAGACTTACTAAATAGCACTCAAACACTTCAAGAAGTAAATGTAAAAGGTTGGGTAAGAACTTTTAGAAACAATCAGTTTATAGCCTTGAACGATGGTTCGACTATTCATAATATTCAGTGTGTGGTCGATTTTGAAAATACCGCTGATGAAACACTAAAACGTATTACAACTGGCGCTGCTGTTTCTGTAACTGGTGCTTTAGTAGAAAGTCAAGGTGCTGGTCAGAAATATGAAGTTCAAGTTTTGAAATTAGAAATTCTTGGCGATTCTGATGCTGAGAAATTCCCAATACAACCTAAAAATAAACCAAGTTTAGATTTCTTGCGTGAAAATGCCCATTTGCGTGTTCGAACAAATATGTTTGGGGCGATTATGAGAGTGCGTTCGGTTTTGTCATATGCTGTGCATAGTTATTTTCAAGAAAAAGGGTTTGTGTATGTAAATACACCAATTATTACAGGATCTGATGCGGAAGGAGCTGGAGAAATGTTTAAAGTAACCGCTTTACCTTTCGACAATACACCAAGAACTGAAGAAGGAAAAGTAAATTACAAAGAAGATTTCTTCGGAAAAGAAACCAATCTAACGGTTTCGGGACAATTGGAAGGAGAAACTTTTGCCATGGCTTTGGGTCAGATTTATACTTTTGGACCTACGTTTAGAGCCGAAAATTCGAATACTTCTCGCCATTTGGCAGAATTTTGGATGATCGAACCAGAAGTGGCTTTCAATGATTTGACTGACAATATGGACTTGGCCGAAGATTTTATTCAATATGTAATAAAATACACGATGGACAAATGTCCAGACGATTTGAAATTCTTAGAAGGTCGTTTATTAGACGAAGAAAAATCGAAACCACAAGCGGAACGCAGCGAAATGGCTTTGTTAGAAAAACTAAATTTTGTTTTAGAAAACAATTTCAAACGGGTTTCTTATACCGAAGCGATTGATATTTTGAGAGATTGTCCTCCAAATAAAAAGAAAAAATTCAATTATATTATTAACGAATGGGGAGCCGATTTGCAAAGTGAACACGAACGTTATTTGGTTGAAAAACACTTCAAATGTCCTGTGATTTTATTTGATTATCCAGCAAATATCAAAGCATTTTACATGCGTTTGAACGAAGATGGAAAAACAGTTCGTGCCATGGATATCCTTTTTCCAGGAATTGGAGAAATCGTAGGTGGATCTCAACGAGAAGAGCGTTTTGATGTTCTTGTCGAAAAAATGAAAGCACTAGGAATTGATGAAGAAGAATTATGGTGGTATTTAGATACACGCCGTTTCGGAAGCGCTGTTCACTCAGGTTTCGGACTTGGTTTCGAGCGTTTGGTTCTTTTTGTAACTGGAATGACAAACATTCGTGACGTAATTCCTTTTCCTAGAACACCAATGAATGCGGAATTTTAAAAAAATAATTTAGGAAGTTTAGAAGGTTTATAAGTTTAGAGTGTTTCTAGAACTAAACCTTCTGACCTTCTAAATCTTCTAAACCCTGAACACAAAATGTTAAAGCAGTTTCTAAATCTCAAATTATCTCAAAAATTATCTCCACAACAAATCCAGTTGATGAAGCTAATACAATTGCCTACTCAAGCATTCGAACAACGTTTATTAGAAGAAATGAACGAAAATCCGGCATTAGAAGGAGGAGATGATCAAGAAGAAACTTACGAAAAAGATGAATTCGATAATAATGAAGATTATGATGAGTATGAAGACAATGACAGCATCGACTCTGGCGACATAAACATAGACGAATATTTAAGTAACGACGAAACACCCGATTACAAAACGCAAGCCAATAATTATAGTGATGATGATGAAGAGAGAGAATCACCATTATCTGCTCCAGTTAGTTTTCATCAAGATTTAATAAATCAGTTAAATACTTTTATCTTGACCGATGATCAGCGTGATATTGCTGAGTTTTTGGTTGGGAGTATCGATGATATGGGTTATATCAGAAGAACAATACAAGATATTGTCGATGATATGGCGTTTACGCAAGGCATTTATACCGATGAAAAAACAGTCGAAAAAATTCTGCATATTGTTCACGAATTAGAACCTTCAGGAGTAGGAGCTCGAGATTTACAGGAATGTTTGTTATTGCAATTGAAACACAAAACACCAACTGAATCTGTTGCCTTGGCAATTAGTATTATTCAAGATCAGTTCGAAGCATTTACAAAAAAACATTACGACAAATTAATATTGAAATTCTCAGTTTCTAGGGAGCAACTTAAAAATGGAATTGACGAAATCGAGAGATTAAACCCAAAACCAGGTGGTGCTTTTACTGGAAGTAACAAAATGACCGAACACGTGGTGCCTGATTTTGCTATAAAAATTGTAGATAACGAATTAGAATTGACCTTAAACGGAAGAAATGCACCTGAACTTCATGTTTCGAAAGATTATCAGGACATGATGAAAACTTATAAGGATTCTAAAGACAAATCGAATGCGCAGAAAGATGCGGTTCAGTTTATCAAGCAAAAATTAGATTCTGCAAAATGGTTTATCGATGCTATAAAACAACGTCAGGAAACATTGTATGTTACGATGAATGCTATAATGCATTTTCAACAAGAGTACTTCCTAGATGGCGATGAAGCCAACCTAAAACCAATGATTCTAAAGGATATTGCGGACATGATTGGGTTGGATATTTCGACAGTTTCGCGTGTAGCAAACAGCAAATATGTAGACACGCCTTATGGGACAAAACTAATTAAAGAATTCTTCTCGGAAGCAATGACAAACGACCAAGGAGAAGAAGTTTCTACTATCGAAATTAAAAATATTCTTCAAACTGTCATCGCAGAAGAAGACAAAAGTAAACCTTTGCCAGATGACCAACTGGCAGATATTCTTAAAGAAAAAGGCTATCCTATAGCCCGAAGAACCATTGCGAAATACCGTGAGCAATTGGATATTCCTGTGGCGAGAATGAGAAAGAAAATGTAAAAATTGAAATATTACTTCTGAAAGCAGGTTATATAAAAACAATTGCAGGATTTTTTGAGAAAAACCAAAGCAATAATGACAGACCAGCTATTATTTTTGCAGACATTACATTTGTAAAAAGCGAACCAAAATCATCGGCACAAGATGCTTTTGTGCTTCATGCAGGAACCAAAGTTTTTGTTTTAGAAAGCTTAAATAATTACAAAAAAATACAGCTTTTAGATTTAAAACAAGGTTGGATAGAAAAAAGTGCTATTTAAGGAGTTGAAGTAAATTTATCTATGCAAATACTATTACAAACAAAAGGTGGATTTATTCCCGAAAATCATACAGATTATATTTTTGTAACGACAGGTTCACGCCTCGAAGTTTCTCGTTGGTTTTATGTTTATCTATTAATATTACTTATTGGAGTTTTTATTTATTTCAAAAATAAAAGAAAGAAATCATAATTAAGTACTGGATTTGTATCTGTAGACTTTATTGTTTAGCTAAATAATTTTTCCATTCTTGAGACAAATAATAACTAAACTTTTTTAATGTTTCTTTTTGAGATGTATTACAATCTTTACAATTTTGATTTATCTTTGAAATGAATTTGTTTAAAATATTTGTATTTTTTTCATTGTCATATTCTAAAGAAAATTCTAACATTATTATCTTAGCCCAAATTTTTAAATCATTCGTAGTGAAGAATTTTTCATTTTCAAAATAATTTAGAAAATCTACAGTATTTGTTTCAATATAATCAAGTCCAGAATATCCTAAACCTTCTGCATAAGCACCATCAGCAATTTCATATGAGTTTGTAATCACTTTAAAATAGAAAATTCGTTCACATTTGTCTAAACTTTTTAATTTTTCAAAGTATTCAAGAGCTCTGACATCATTCTTAGCTTTATTTTCGAATAATTCTTTTGCGAGTTTTGGAGTTTTTAAATCTTTCAAGAATCTTTCTAGTTCACAATTTTCATATACTAGCTCTTTATCATCTGCAACTTTCTCTTTCAAATTCGTAAACCAATCCGTTAATGTCGGCAATAAAGTTTCCGATGTTTTTATACAAGGATTAAAAAGTATAGAGTTTTCCTGTGTTTCTTTAGATACAATCATGTAATTTATATTCACTTTTTGAAACAAACTCAATACAATTCCAATTAGCAAAGCAGTTTTAATAGTAGCAAAAAAACCGCCTGCCAAAGTATTTGCCCAGCCCAGAAAAGCAAAACTTGCTATTCCTGTAAAAATTTTGGCCAGAAAATGAATCGCAATAACAACAAGTAATAAAGTAACGATAAATGCAGAAACTTGAATGGTTTTAGGCGACCAAGAAACATGTTTTCCGAGAAAATCACTCATGATATAAGAGAATTTGATCGCAACAAAAATTCCAACAAAAAACGAAATCAAAGAAGCTAATTCTACAAAAAGTCCATTTTTAAAACCTTTGTAAAACCCAAAAACCAATAAAGCTCCTAAAATAATATCAATAATCCCCATAAATTTATTTTTATCAAATATATCAAAATTGTTTATTCCAAATACAACTCACTATCTTTACAGCCAAGAAAGATTTTGTTTTTTAGAATAAATCTAACCCGAGCGCCAGCGAACTGGCGAAGCAAATCCGAAATCTAAAATATAAAATTAAAATGTCAAGAGATATACAACTCAAAGAACGCTGGGAACAGCTTGTAAACATATTATCAGATCAATTTTCGCAAGGAGAAGATTTAGATTTAGATGCCATCATTTATTTAATTGGTGTACAAGAATTAGGGAAATTTCATCAAACTTATAAAAAAGACGAAAAACTAAACCTGATGCACATTGCTATTTGTCGTTTGTTAGAGCCTTATGGTTACTACGAATTCGAATTTTTCGATAACGACGGCTGGCCTCATTATAAAGTAAAAGAAGAGTTACCGCCATTAAAAGCAGGAGAACAATCGGTGCTTATGAAAGATGCTATTGTAAACTACTTTTTAGAGAAAAAACTAATTGAATAAATTGGTGAAAATTCATTAAATTTGCACCTTTATTACCTGAACGATGACAGACAAGATTAAAGAATACATTGCCGAAGCAAAAGAATTTTCGACGCAAAATAAAGAAAAACTCGAAGAATTTCGAATCAAATTCTTAGGAAGTAAAGGATTGGTTAAAGATATTTTTGCCGAATTCAAAAATGTGCCAAACGATCAGAAAAAGGAATTTGGTCAAGTAATCAATTTATTAAAAACAATTGCTGAAGAAAAAGTAAAAACCATTCAGGAAGATCTTGAAAGCAAAGAAGAAATAAAAAGCTTCTATGGCGATTTGTCACGTCCTTCAGAACCTATAAAAATAGGCTCTCGTCACCCAATATCATTAGTGAAAAACCAAATTATCGACATCTTCTCAAATATCGGATTCAACGTGTCCGAAGGACCAGAAATCGAAGATGATTGGCATAATTTCACAGCATTAAACTTGCCAGAATATCATCCAGCTCGCGATATGCAAGATACATTTTTCATACAAACTAATCCAGATATTTTGTTGCGCACGCACACTTCATCAGTACAAGTGCGTTATATGGAAAACAACAAACCGCCTATAAGAACCATTTCGCCAGGACGCGTTTTTCGTAACGAAGCCGTTTCATCGCGTTCTCACTGTATTTTTCATCAAGTGGAAGGATTGTATATTGACAAAGACGTTTCCTTTGCCGATATGAAACAAACTTTGTTATATTTTACAAAAGAAATGTTCGGAAAATCGAAAATTCGATTACGTCCGTCATACTTTCCGTTTACCGAACCAAGTGCCGAAATAGATATTTATTGGGGACTAAAAACAGAAACTGATTACCGTATCACAAAAGGAACTGGCTGGCTAGAAATAGGAGGTTGCGGAATGGTCGATCCCAATGTTCTAAAAAATTGCGGTATCGAACCCGACGAATTCAACGGATTTGCCTTCGGAATGGGAATAGAAAGAATTGCTATGTTACTTTATCAAATAGGTGATATCAGAATGTTTTACGAAAACGACGTTCGTTTCCTAGAGCAATTTAAGTCAAATATATAATCAATTGTCAATCTGAGCTTGTCGAAGATTAGGAGCATATTCCAGCTATCCACTACAAGCTTTTTCTTCTCGTTTGTTTTTTTCAAGCCACAAAAGGAGCTTCTTTCAGTCGCCCTTTCTTGTCAGAAAAAAATGCAACGAGACTCAAAAGGCTTTTCGTTTCTATCTGGGCTAAACATTTGTGTGAATTCAACATTATTTCTAGAAATCTAAGAAGTCTAAAAATCTAACCAATCTAAAATGAAATCCGACATCAATATACCAACCGTAGAAAATGTTTTCCTAGCCGCAATCCAAGAATGGAGCGATGACTTTATGGAAAAAATATGGAATATCTACCTTATAAATGATTCCGATTTTCAGCTTGATGGTGTCATGTTAGTCTCGAAAGCATTTGGAACTATTGATGGAGAAATGAAAAAAACTTCGTCACTTCGTCACGCTTTTGTAGAAGTTCCTCCAGTTTCGGTAAAAAAAGTCGAAATGATCGAAAAAAGTGTCCTCAGACTTAATAATGAGTTTATGGCAACTTACTTTATTGGGAATACTTTATACGACAAGAAATTTATTTTCAAAACTAATTTTGCAAACGATAATCCGTTAGAAGAAGTGCCAATTTTGTTTGTAGATGGTGTAATTGTGAGATAATCCCATTTTAGCTTTAAAAACACTGTCATATTTGTTGAGTACTTTGTCATTCCTCGTTCCTCGGAATGACAAAGTATGTGTTTGTTATTTCAGTAAATTCAATGATAAAACGGTATAAATCTGTTTTTACAGAACCATCAGATTACAACCACGAATATCTGAATTATCAAAACGTCCTAAAACCTCGAACGTATTATTTGAGTATTTCTTGCCCAAATCCTGAGTGGCAATAAACGAACAAGAATTTATATTGGCTAGATCAATTACATTAATACCACCAGTTTTTCCGGTTTCAACGTAAGTTAAAGCATCTTCTGTATCACGAACTAAGATTTGCATCCAATTAGGACATTCAAACACGCCGTTTCCAAGAGAATACGCTTGCGAAAGCAATTCGGTCATTCCGTATTCAGAATGTATCGCATTTATACCAAAACCATCGCAAAGTTGCTCGTGTAATTCTTCTCGAATCATTTCTTTGCGTTTGCCTTTCATACCACCAGTTTCCATGACAATGGTATTTTTTAGGTCAAATTTCTGTTTTTCAATCAAATCTAACAAAGCATAAGTTACACCAATAAGGATTACGTTTTGTCCTTCATTATCTAAAGCAATGAGTTTTTTAATTAAATCCTCGTGATTGTGCAGGTAAAAACCACTATCAGAATTGTTTGACAGCTTTATCAAATCATCGACCATATAAATTAGCGAAGAACCTTCGCGCTCTAAATACGATGGGAGCAATGCCAAAACTAAGTAATCTTCTATATTTCCGTAAAATTGCGAAAATGCATTGCGGTAACTGTCTTCATACAAAGAAACATCTGTAACTAAATGTTTGCTGGTAATCATTCCCGTAGTTCCACTACTGCTAAAAGTAGCTTCAATAGGATTTGAATTTGAAAGAACGGCATGACTTTTAAAAAACTGAATAGGCAAAAATGGAATTTGTTGTATCGTTTTTACTTTATGAACGTCGGTTTTTAGGTAATCACAAAATTCATGATATACCAAATTATTCTCGTATTGATAACGAAAAATTTTCAAAGCGATTTTTTCAAATTGCTTCTGATTTGAAATACTAAATATATCGGCTGAAGAAATCAAGTCTTTTTTTTACAAAAGTACATAAAATAAAAAAGCTCCAACATAAATTGGAGCTTTCTAATCTATTTAAAAAAGAATTAATCGATAACTAATTTTCTTGTAGCAGTTTTACCTTGTTCAGTAACTTTTACTACATAAACACCTTTACTTAAAGAAGCAACGTTTATTGGAGCATTAGTCACATTTGCAGAAAGAACTACTTTTCCTAAGACATTATAAATTGCTACAGTTTTTGATTCAAAACTATCAGAAGTAATGTTTAATAAGTTTTTAGCAGGATTTGGATATATATTTAAACCGTTAATATTTCCATACTCATTTCTAGATAAATTTTGAGGAGTTACATCTGCCCAAGTTTGTCCGATTCTAAATTCGTCAATTTCAACTTTTGGCGTAGCCGCAGTGTTTCTTAAGAAAACAGAAGCAAAAGTAGTAAATGTCCCTGTTCCTGAGTTATTACTTACTGATCCTACTGGTTCAGTTGCTCCAAAACTTGCAGAAGCAGGATTAACCCATAAAGATGCAACAGTTGGAATAGCAGCTCTATCATATTTAACAACAACTAAATAAGTGGTCCCATATGCTAGGTCTGTTGCAAAGTCAGTAAAAGTTGGAGTTCCTCCAGATATATTTTGTATACTTAACCTGAAGTTTGCACCAGCATTTGTTGAATAAACTCCAAGTCTAGCTCCCAACGTAGTTACACTAATACCTGCAGTGGCTCCAATTCCAGTAAAATAGTTTGGAGTGGTTGTGCTTAATTGAGAATTGTCTACAACATTTAGTAAAAGAGAATAATAGACTGTAGTTACAGAAGTAGTGATAGCTCTGTTAATATCTCTAGGCACAGTCGCATTTGAACCTGGTAATAAAACTCTATTTCCAGTAGAAACTTGAAGCCCTGTATAGTTTAAACTTCCAGAAACCAAATCAATAGTACCTGTGTTTCCCGAAGTATTACTATGTGTTATCCAGTTGTTTACTGCAATTCCGTCTAAGGGAGCAGTTACTCCAGAGTTTCCTCCTATGTTTCCTGGAACAGTATAATTAAAATCTTCATTTAAAATTGTTTGTCCAAAAGACAAAGTACAAGCTAATAAAGCTCCTAAAAAGTAAATTTTTTTCATTTTTCCTATTTTTTAAATTTGGACTACAAAGATACTAAGTAATTTCTTCAAGATAAAAGAAACGTATGTAAATAAAATATTAAATTTTAAATTTTAAAAATTAGCTAACAGTCAATTACTTGATTATTAGTTTTCTGGTGGCGCGTTGTTCGCCTTCCTTAATCTTTATTATGTAAACACCTGGGGAAAGTGAAGATACATTCAATTCTTTTGTAACAATTGTGATTTGCATTACACGTTTTCCTAGTACATCAAAAATCTCAACATCTTTAGGTTCGGTAGTTTTTGAGGTAATATATACACGCCCATTTCCTGTCGGATTGGGATATACATTTAGATTATCAAACTGTTGTTCTTGGGTTTTTGTTGCCAATGAAGACTGCTTTCCGTCTTGAGCTAAAGCGCTCAACGAAAACAAAAGACTAAAAAATGTAATATAAATGTAGTTTTTCTTCATCGAAATGTATAATAATGTAAAGATATAAAATTAATTCAAATAGTGCGCCAAAAAAACATCAATTATTTGTTAAGGTTTTATAGGGCTATGTTTTTGTTTTTTAAGATTTAAATTCGTTCTGTTTTTTGTTTATATTTGTTTAAACTAAAACAAAAAATATGTACGAATTTATTCAAAAATTTCACTCAGGATGGGCATATTTAGCCTTATTACTTCTAGTTGTAACGGTTGCAAATAGTACTTTAGGATTCTTATCTAAAAGAGAATTTTTCGCAAAAGACAAGAAAATTGCATTATTTGCTCTTATAGTGACGCACATACAACTTACCGTAGGGTTGGTTTTGTATTTTCTGTCGCCTTTGGGGTTGTCAGCTTTAGGCGAGATGAAAAACGCCGCTTTGAGACTAACCTCGTTAGAGCATCCATTAACTAATATAATAGCCATCGTACTAATCACGATAGGTTGGTCTAAACATAAAAAAGCATTAGAAGGTAAAAATAAGTTTAAAGCAATTACAATTTTTTATGGACTAGGATTGTTACTTATATTAAGTAAAATTCCGTGGTCATTGTGGTTCTAATAATTTAAAAAAGTCTTGTTTATTAAGACTTTTTTCTTTTTGGGTATGGTATTTGACAAGTGTGTAATAATAATTAATTAAAATTATGATGAAAGATAAATTTTTTCTGGTAATTACCACAACAATAGCAGCGATACTGATTTCTAATTTTTCGTTCAAAAAATTCGACAAGCAATCTTTTTCTACAAGACCAGTTCAGGATACTGTCAAGGTTGACACTGTAGCGATAGACAGTCTACTTATTGAAGGTGATTTTACTTATAAACTATATAAAAGAAAAGCCCACGCTTCTTATTATGCAAAAAAATTTCACGGAAAACGTACGGCAAGTGGCACCCGTTTCGATAATAATAAACTCACGGCAGCGCATAGAAAATTTGCTTTTGGAACCATCTTACGTATTACAAACGAGCGCAACGGAAAACATGTCATTGTTACAGTAACCGATCGTGGCCCTTTTGTAAGAGGTAGAGAAATAGACTTATCCCGACGTGCATTTATGCAAATAACATCTAATAAAGGCGGAGGAGAAACATCGGTAACTATCGAAGTGATGAAGAAAAAATAATTTTACCAACTCCCAAAAGGATTATTACTCAAATAGGCATTGTAATATCTGTTGTCGCCAGTAACTTCTTGACCCAGCCAATTTGGTTTTTCGAAACTTTCGTTTTCGGCAGATAATTCAATTTCAGCAACAACCAAACCGTTGTTTTCTCCAGCAAAAACGTCAACTTCATAGATGTGTTTTCCTGATGGAATTTCATGTCTAATTTTGTCAATTATACCATTTTCGCAAATAGACAATAATTTTTCGGCTTCTGCTAATGGGATTTCGGTTTCCCATTCTAATCTTGTTGTTCCTGAGTCGTTTCCTTTGCCTTTTATAGTCAAAAAACCTTTACTTCCTTTAATTCTTACACGAACTGTTCTCTCAGGATTAGAATTTAAGTAACCTTGTACGATTCTATTTTTGGCAACAGCCAAAGCAATAAAATCATTATTTAAAACTAAAAATTTACGTTCTATTTCTATCATTTTTTAGGAGCTATTTGCTTCGCCAGTTAGCTGACGCTCGTGCCCAGCTATTCGTTACAATCTTTTCCTTTTTAAAGAAAAAAGCAAAAGGATTTCCGTTGCAAACAACGTTCACTGAACTCCTATTAAAATAAATGTGTAGTGAAGTAATCTGGGCTATGGGTTTCAGGTGCCAAAGATATGATTTTTAAGAAACAAACTAAACCATTATTTTGGATTCCTGCCTTCGCGTGAAAGACAGTAATTTCGAAGAACATTCATAGCAAGAACTTTGTCTTTCCGCGAAGGCTGGAATCTATTTTTTAAAAACAAACTTTGTGAACCTCTGTGCTTTCTCTGTGAATCTCTGTGAAATAATTATAAATTTGTACCATGTCCGATAATCCACAACGAAAAATAATCCACATCGATATGGATGCATTTTATGCATCGGTCGAGCAAATGGACAATCCTGATCTAAAGGGAAAACCATTGGCTGTTGGTGGAAGCGAAATTCGTGGTGTTGTTTCGGCAGCAAGTTACGAAGCCCGAAAGTTTGGTGTTCGAAGTGCGATGAGCGGCGCACAAGCCAAGCGAAACTGTCCTGATTTAATTTTCGTTCCGCCACGTTTTGATAGATACCGAGAGATTTCTAAAAATATTCAAAAGATATTTTATGAATATACGGATTTGGTCGAACCCTTATCGCTCGACGAAGCTTACTTAGATGTTACCCAAAACAAAAAAGGAAATCCTAGCGCCACATTGATTGCACAAGAAATTAGAAAACGCATTTTCGAACAAGTTGGTCTAACGGCTTCGGCAGGAATATCGGCTAATAAATTTGTGGCAAAAATTGCTTCCGATTATAACAAACCCAACGGGCAAAAAACCATAAATCCAGAAGAAATCGAACCTTTTTTGGAAGCTTTAGATATCAAAAAATTCTACGGAATTGGGAAAGTAACTACCGAAAAAATGTACCAACACGGTATTTTTACAGGAAAAGATTTAAAAAGAAAAACTTCTGAATATCTCGAGGAGCATTTTGGCAAAAGTGGTGCTCAGTATTACAAGATCGTGCGTGGCATTCACAACAGTGAAGTAAAACCAAATCGAACTACAAAATCGGTCGCTGCCGAACATACTTTTGATACCAATCTTACTTCCGAAATATTTATGGCAGAACGATTGGAACGAATTGCTGCTGAACTCGAAAAAAGGCTTCAAAAGCACAAAATTGCAGGAAAAACCATTACATTAAAGATAAAATACTCTGATTTTACCCAACAAACCCGTAGTAAAACCTTACCTTATTTTGTGTCTGATAAAGGCATTATATTTGAAACGGTCAAAGAATTATTATACCAAGAACGTATGAAAGATTCGGTGCGATTACTCGGTATTTCTTTAGCTAATTTGAATACGGAAATTAAAAAAACCATAGTCGTTCAACTACGGTTTGAGTTTTGAATGAAAAACTATATAAATCTAAGTTTATTTTCTTTAGCTAAAATTGGACTAAATTATAACTTCTTTTTTTTAGATGTCAAATCATTATTAAACTTCAATTTTTCAAATTAAGTCTCATGACTCTAATTTCTTAAAACTGCAGTTTGTCCAGAATTTACTCTTTAATGCATCGAACTCCTGCACCCATATTTATATCGTTTTCTGAATAAATAATAGTGTTTTCATCGTTAACTAAGTTTACAACTGTTCTGCTAAAATTACCTAAATTTTTATTTGATGTAGCCCACGTACATATTATTTCACTTGCTATAGATGTTCCAAAAATATCTACATACCCATTTGGTAGGCCTTTAAAACCAATGGCATCGTTATCGTTACCAAATAGAGCACGATGCCATCCTGTTTTAGATTTTAAAGCTTTACCTTCACTGTCATTAAATCCATGTGTTTTTAGATAATTTTCTAAAATTCCGAAATCTTGTTTGTTTGGTATTCTCCATCCAGAAGGTGCCAGTTTCCCACTTTCTAATACATTATCATTATACATTGCACCATAGTAATCAAATGGTAAATCTTCGAGAAATACATTGTTTAAATCTTCTGTATTAGCCCACTGATAGTAAGCGGTACTATTCAAAGTGATTGGAAATTCATATTTAGGAATTGGCGTTCCGTCGTTATATTTAGTTGTTTTTAAGTTTTCTAACATCCATGTTTGGTTGCCTATTTTTAAAGTGTTGTAAGTATTACCATCACGATCAACCAATGTCCCATTAGGATTGTTTGTAACTGAATCTTCATTTTTTGAACAAGAAATGATAAATAAAAATAAAAGAGGGATTATTTTTTTCATTTTATATGTCTTAAAAGTTAATGTTTGTCAATATTTTAATGTTTGGCTGTTGTTGGGGATTTGTTTAACCAAAAATATCGATTTGAAACCGAACTTCCAAATACAAAAAAATCTTTAATTAAGTCCTAAATTATCATTTTTCCTAAAATTTGTTTCTAAAAAATCAAAAACCAAATCAAAGTGTTTTATTGATTCTGAATGACTACCATCAATAGGAATATGATTGAAATTATATTTAAAATTGAATGATTTTAATCTTGTAATCATTTTTTCGGCCATCGGTGTCGACGGACAAATTTCGTCTTTAGTTGCCGAAATCAAAAGAATTGGGCCTTGTATGTTTTCAATTTTTATCAACGCTTTATCTTCTGCAATAGTGTCTTTTAGCATTGCTTCAAAGGAGCCTCTTAAATTTCTTTTAATCAAAAATGGAACTGCTTCGTCATTTACAGGAATAAAAGGCAGTTCTTTTCCTTGAAATGTCCAACAAGAAGAATTAAATTCTCGAGTGTGTCCAGGAAAAACAGCATGACTTGAAACTAAACCTACCACACATTTTATGTCTTTGTAATAACTTCCGATTAACAGTGCTAAATCTGCACCGCGAGAACCACCAACAATGGCAATTTTCTTTTTATTTATTTTTTTGTTTTTTGAAGCTTCAAGTAGGGCATTGTGTACATCATCAATTGCAATTTTATTTAAAATAGCAGGAGTGTTTTTACAACCAAAATAACCAATTGCCAAAAAGGCATAACCTTTTTCTATAAACTGTTCTCGAGTTTTTTTCCAATAATCACTTGTCCAAGCATTTCCTCCTTCTGAGCCACCAAGCCCAACTATTAAAGGTTGTTTTTTGTTTTTTCCGAGATATAAAATGGCCTCAACATTTTTTGTTCTAATTGTATCTTGTGCATAAATAAAAATTGAACTAATTGTGAAAAGTACTACAAATAATAATTTTAAAATATTCATTTTTTAAAGTTTTAAAGTTTTCACAAAGTTGAAGCAAATAAACTTATTAACTTTTGATGTATATCAAAAAATCATCTTTCAGATCTAATTCTGCTCAGCGTTTCTTGGGTGATTCCTAAATAGGAAGCTATCATTCCTAGTGGAATTCTGTGATGAATGTCGTGATAAGTTTCAATAAAGTGGATGTATTTTTCTTTTGCAGTTGTAAATCGCATTGAAGTTATTCTTTCCATAAAGTGACCAAAAACTGTTCCCATTGATAATCTAGCATAGCGTTCCATTTCTGGAAAATGTTCAAATAAATACATTAAATCATTTACATCTAAACATAATGCATCAGTATCTTCTATAGCATCAATATAGTATATATCCAATGCTCTTGTTCTAAAACTTCTAGGCGAATTACTCCATTCTCCTTCTGCTGGAAAATATTCGCTAATTTCTTTTCCTTCTTTAATAAAATAAGTACGGAACAATCCTGTTTGGATAAAATAGGATTTTGTGCATATTTTGTCTGCGTTATGAACTATTTCGCCTTTCTTAAAAGAAACAAAACTTATCTTGTCAATTAGTGCAACTTTTAGTTCATCATTTAATTTGATGTACTTTTCAAAATGGTTGAATAATTTATCTTTTTGTTTGATGATCTTATTTTTAATATTGTTTTTTCGCAATTTTGGGGTAAGTCACTGTATTGAAAGTTGTTGAAGACTTTATGGTGCTTTACATAGGAATTCTTATTAGCTGTCGTTATTTTTTAAATTTCCGTTTTTTTATTAATTTTTCTTTTCCGTTTATAATTAAATACATTTTTGTCCACAAATCGTCTTTATTATAAATGTATCTAAACTTTTAATTTATATTTAGTAAGTTTTATTTTCTCATTCTCTAAATTTTGAGAAAAAGATAATTTAGAAAAAAGAATTAATAATACGATTTTTTTCCACTCGTGGCGGTTTGAGAACAGAGTTTTTTTCATTAGAAAAAACGAAGTTATGAAAACGGAACGAACAATTTACCAAAAAAACGGGCAAGAGTTCTAGCATGTGTTATAGGATGCCCTTTTATTTATTTACTAAATTGTTATTCTTCTTCTGTATTTTTTATTTTCATTAAAAGTGCATAAGCCCCTTTTATTACAATACTTGCGTCATTCAAATCGTCTGAAAGAATTTCAGTAAATTCATTTTCTGTATTTCCAACAGTTACTTCTTTCATTTCAAATTGTTTGTTTGCTTTGGCTAGAAAAACATAATTTTTGTTTTCAAAACTTACAATGGCATCTGAAGGTAATACATTAGATTGTTGACTTTTTATTTCTATTTCGGCATTCATATACATGCCTGGTAAAAGTGTTTTATCGTAGTTATTAAAATGACAGTGCATTTCTGTACTTCTATTTTCTGTAAAATCTTTGCCAATTAATATGATTTTACAAGGATATTTTTTTTCGGGATTGGTATTGGTGTAAGCCATTAAAGATTGACCAATTGACAATTTATTAATGTCTTTTTCAAACACGGTCAATGCTAAATGAATATCGGAAGGATTTACAATTTCAAATAAAATGTCGCTCGGGTTTACATATTTACCTGTGTTTACATTGACTTTAGAAATATAACCACTTATTGGCGAATACACATTGATGCTTTTCGAAATGCTGTTTACTGAAACATTATTTGGATTTATTCCTGCAAATTTCAATTTTTCGCCATAGGATTGTACCATTACAGCTAGTGAATTGTATTCGGATTGCGCTTGTTGATATACTTTATCGCTACTGGCTTTGCTTTGGTTGAGATCTTTTTGACGTTCAAATTCAGCTTTGGCATAACCAATTTTTGCCTTGGCTAAAAGGTAGTCTTCTTGTAATTGAATGTATTTTTGGTCTTCAACAATGCACAAAACTTGCCCTTTGGTTACATACATTCCCTCTAACAATTTGGTGCTTTTTAAATAACCACCCATTGGAACACTGATGGAAACCAAATTTTGTGGTGGTACATCTATTTTGCCGTTCAGTTTTAATGTGGCAGAAATTTCTTTTTGTTCGATTTTTCCTGTTTGAATACCAGCATTTTTTATTTGTGCATCGGTAAGTGTTGTTGTGTTTTCTATAGTTGCGTTTTCGGTTGTTTCTTCGTCGGATTTTTTGTTTCCACAAGAAAAAAGAACAAAGAGCAAAGAAAATAGAAAAGAGAAAATGACGATATTCACTTTAATTTTATTATTTTCTTGTATTGATTGTTTTATATTGATCATTTTATTTTGATGTTAAGTTCATTAAATTAATTATGGTTTCATTTCCCTTTCTAACGGCTTCAATATAATTATTTTGGATTTCTGTGTTTTGATTGATAAGCATAACCCATTCTAAATAATTAATGTCGCCATTGATGAATTTTTTATTAGCTGCGTTGGTTACTAAATCTACGTTTTTTAATGCTTTTGTTTCGTAATAGTCAATAATTGCTTTTTGGTTTTTATACTTTTGAAGCAATTCTTGATACTGTGTTTGCAGTTTTAGTTTTTCGTTATTCAAATCATTTTCGGCGATTTGAGTATTGATTTCTAATGCTTTTTTCTTGTTGTTAAAAGATGAATTGAATAGGGGTAAAGCAACACCAAACTGTCCGTAAACACCGT
The DNA here is from genome assembly GCF_043756175.1 of Flavobacterium sp. Lineage (GTDB taxonomy): Bacteria > Bacteroidota > Bacteroidia > Flavobacteriales > Flavobacteriaceae > Flavobacterium. The sequence goes on along the minus strand of NZ_JAYURN010000112.1, from coordinate 7,568 downwards.
TGTAACTGTCTTGAAAATTAGTATTTGCTTTGAATGTTTGCCAATACACACCACCAATGAGTTCAGGCATTTTTTTTGATTTTTCTAATGCAATTTCGGCTTTATTAATGGTTACTTCTTGCTCGAATAATTTAATACTTGGGTAATTTATAATTGTGTTATTTGCTAATTTTTCGTCAAAAGTCATTTTAAATTTATCGGAAAACGGCACAAAATCTTTATCGTCATTCAAAAGATATTTGAATTGTGTTTGAAGTGTTTTATAATCGCTTTGTACTTCTTGTAATTGTATTTTGATTTGCCCCGATTGGTTTTCGGCAGTTGCTTTTTCTAAAATATTGCTTTCGCCTTTGTCAAAACGAAGTGTCGATTTTCTTAAAAATTCAGCATAAATACTATCGCTTTTTTGCAATAGTTTTTCATTTTCTTTCAAATAAACCATTTCATAAAACACCGTTGTAACCTGTTTGGTCAATTCCTTTCTTTGCAATTCCTCATTCCATTCGCCTGTTTTGGCATGTGCTACTAAAAGTTGCTTTTGTCTTTTGTAAACCGTTGGGAACTTGATACTTTGCGAAACACCCACTTTTAGATCATTCGCATTACTGTTAAACTGACCGTATTCGCTAATAATTCCTGTGTTAGGAATATCATAACCAGTTTTGGTCATTTTTTGTAAATAGTCTGAGTTGAGTTTTTGGGTTTTAACTTCCAAATTATTTTGTAATGCAGTTTCAATGGCTTTATCCAAAGAGATTTTTTCCTGTGCGTTGGTATTTTGAAAAGAAAAAAATATTCCCAATACAATGATTGTTGCTATTGAATTTTTCTTTCTTGGTTTTAATTTAATTCCTTTTTCAAACATTATATATAAAATTGGTAAGACAAATAAAGTTAAGAATGTAGCAATAATTAATCCACCAATAACTACTGTTGCTAATGGTTTTTGAACTTCTGCACCCGAACCGTTGCTTAATGCCATTGGCAAAAATCCTAATGATGCCACAAGCGCAGTCATTAAAACGGGTCGCAAACGTATTCTTGTTCCTTGAAGAACAATTGTTTTTAAATCGGTTTCGCCTGATTTTTTTATGCGGTTGAATTCGGCTATTAATACCAAACCATTGAGAACTGCTACACCAAATAAAGCAATAAAACCAACACCTGCGCTGATGCTAAAAGGCATTCCTCGCAATGCTAAAAAGAATATTCCACCTATCATTGATAACGGAATTGCGGAATAAATCAACAATCCTTGTTTTACTGATTTGAAAGCAAAAAACAATAAAATAAAAATGAGGATTAATGAAATAGGAACTGCAATTAATAATCGTTGTTTAGCTGCGTTTAAGTTTTCAAATGCACCGCCATAAGTAGGATAATAACCTGCTGGAAACTTGATTTTTGTTCTTACTTTGTCTTGCAATTCTTTGACGATACTTTGTACATCACGACTACGAACATTAAAACCAACTACAATTCTACGTTTTGCATCTTCACGTTGAATTTGATTTGGACCTTCTGTATTTTCTACTTTTGCCAATTGTGATAATGGAATTTGAGAACCATTTGGCGTTGGAATTAATAAATTTTGAACATCGGCTAAATCTTTTCTTTTTTCACCAGCCAAACGAACGACTAAATCAAATCGTTTTTCACCTTCATAAACTAATCCTGTACTTTGTCCTGCAAACGCTGTGTTTACTATTTTATTAATGTCTTCGATGTTCAAATTATACTGAGCAATTGCTGGGCGATTATAATTAATTACAATTTGTGGCATTCCTGTAACAGTTTCTACATATAGGTCGGAAGTGCCTTCAACAGTATTTACAATTTTCCCTAATTTGTTGGCATATAATGCTAAAGTATCGAGGTTTTCTCCAAATATTTTGCAAACAACGTCTTGTCTTGCTCCTGTCATTAACTCATTAAAACGCATTTGAACCGGATATTGAAAACCGTAAGAAACACCTGGAACGGCTTCGAGTTCCTTTGCCATTTTTTCGGATAGTTCATCGAAAGTGGATGCTGATGTCCATTCGGATTTGTCTTTTAAAATAACCATCATATCACTAGCATCAATAGGCATTGGGTCGGTTGGTACTTCGGAACTTCCTGTTTTGCCAACCACTTTTTCTACTTCTGGGAATTTTTCTAATAATATTTTAGCACCTTGTGAAATAGCCGTCATTGAGGTTTGTAAATTACTTCCTGGTAACACTCGGGTTTCTACTGCAAAATCTCCTTCCTCTAATGATGGCATAAATTCGCCACCCATAAAAGACAGTGTAATGATGGCTAAAACAAATAATGCTAATGTAGTTCCGATTATTTTTCTTGGCATTGCTAATGCTTTTTCTAAAATTGGCTGATAGAAATTTTCTAATCTTGCCATCATTCTATTCGAAAAGTTTTGTTCATGTGTTACTTTTTTATTCAAAAATAAAGCCGTCATCATAGGAATATAAGTCAATGACAAAACAAAAGCACCAAACAAAGCAAAAGCGATTGTTTGTGCCATTGGCAAAAACATTTTTCCTTCAATACCTCGTAAGGTGAAGATTGGAATGTAAACAATCAAGATAATTAACTCGCCAAAAACGGCAACATTTCTCATTCTTACTGAAGTTTCTAAAACAACACCGTCCATTTGGTTTTGCGTAATTTCTCCTTGCTTTCGACTGTGTAAACTGAATAAACAAGCTTCGACAATAATTACCGCACCATCTACAATAAGTCCAAAATCTAATGCGCCTAAACTCATTAAATTTCCGCTTACGCCAAAAATATTCATAAGAATTACAGCAAATAACATTGCTAACGGAATAACCGAAGCCACAATTAATCCAGCTCTTATATTTCCTAAAAAAAAGATTAATACTAAAAGTACAATTATAGCACCTTCAATTAAGTTTTTGCCAACGGTAGAAATTGAATTATTGACCATTTTTGTTCTGTCTAAAAATGGTTCTACGATAACACCTTCGGGCAATGTTTTTTGAATTTGTGCAATTCGTTCTTTAATGTTTTTGATAACAATATTACTGTTTGCACCCTTTAACATCATTACTACTGCCCCTGAAACTTCGCCAGATTGAACGCCTCTTTTGTTAAAAGTCATTGCGCCATAGCGAATGGCGCTACCAATACGAACATCGGCAACATCACGAATGAACAAAGGACTTCCACTATTGGTATTTTTAATAGAAATGTCTTTTATGTTTTCGATTGTGTTGATTAATCCTTCGCTTCGGATATATAAAACAGTTGGACCTTTTTCTATGTAAGCGCCACCTGTATTTTGATTGTTTTTTTCCAGAGCTGTGAATACATCTGCAATCGTAATATTATAGGATTGTAGTTTATTTGGGTCTATAGCAATTTCAAACTGCTTTAGTTTACCACCAAAACTGCTGACTTCTGCAACACCTTCCACTCCTAATAATTGACGGCGAACAATCCAATCTTGTATGGTTCTTAATTCGGTAACATCGTATTTTTTTTCAAATCCTGCTTTTGCTCGAACCACATATTGATAGATTTCTCCCAGGCCTGTGGTTACTGGAGAAAGAAATGGGTCGCCAATGCCATTTGGAATTTGGTCTTTTACAGCACTTAACCTTTCGGTTACTTGTTGTCTTGCCCAATACACATCGGTTGCATCATCAAAAACAATCGTTACCACCGATAAGCCAAAACGAGAGAAACTACGGATTTCTTTCAGTCCCGGGATATTACTATTGGCTTGTTCGATTGGAAAGGTTATTAATCTTTCAATATCGGTTGCGCCCAAAGATGGTGCAGAAGTGATTACCTGTACTTGGTTGTCCGTAATATCAGGAACGGCATCAATGGGTAATTTGGTAAATTGATAGATGCCATAACCAATAAGAGCAACAGTAAGTAAACCAATTATTAGTTTATTTTTTATAGAAAATTCTATGATTTTATTCAGCATAAATTTGAAATTAATGAAATTGATAAAAGCACTATTCACTACAAATAAATAGCAAATAGCATTTTAATATCTAATCAAAAATGGTTTTGAATATTTTTAATTAAGTATTATAAAAAAAATCATTAACTCAATTTGGGAGGAAGTCAAATGCAGGCAAAGACATCGGAAGTGTAAAATTCTCGGTGGTAAGGAACAGTATTGTTTATAGCAATACTGATTGGTTTTCTGAATGAAATGGTTGGTTGGTTTTCAAAAGCAATAACCGTATTTACGTTTGTATTGATTGTTTTGAAAGGTAAGTTTTGATGCTCGTCATGTTTGTCAGTATCCGAATGTTTATTGTTGTCATTGTAATGACTTTTTACAAAATCAAGAAATGAAATGCTGAGCTCGTCTTCGTGGTCGTGGTGTTCAAAATAGTGATGTATTAACGTTGGAATTTTCAATAATTGTCCTATTTCTGTATTGGCACACAGGAATACAAATAGAAACGATATTGCAATTATTTTTTTCACGCTCGTAAAAATAAGATTTTATATTACAAAACGAAAGTTTTATACTCACATTTTCAAAAATGAGATTGTTTTTTTTAGTATATATTTGAGCGGTTAGTTCCGCTCAAGGGTGTTTTATAGCGTCCCACTACCACAGCGGATTTAGGGCCTAAATTTAGTCCTATTTTCGGATTTGCCAAATCATCCAAATGCCAAACCATCTTTAAAGTTTGGTTAAAACCAAAATTGCGTCAAACTGCTGTTGTAGGCTGTTTTTCTGTCTAATGCTTTAATTCATTTAACAAATCTTCTATTTGTTTTAATGAATTCGTGTAATGTTTTGCTACCCATTTAGAGTAAAACAACAAGAAAATATAACCTAATGAAAAAGAAAGAATCCAGAAATACTTGCTTTTAGTAATATCATTTTCTCCAAAAAGTTTAGAAAGTAAAACAATTACAGTCACTAATAATAAATAAGATAACGTACTATTTATCTTAAACAATTTATGAAAGCGATTTTTTTGAGTCGCAAAATCTTTTAACGTTTCTGAATAAGGTTTATTTAAATCTCCAATAGTATTGAATTGTAAAAGACTCATTAAACTAATTCCAGGTAATATCACCAAGATTATAATTGCTAAAACACCTGTGCCTTTCAAGAGATTTGTATCTAATTTATCAAAATGTAATCCAATATAAATTGCGGCAAGAATACAAATTAAAATCCCTATGATTTCTGGATAAATAATTTTTTTTAAACCTGTTTTGTATTTAGATTTGGTAATTTGGTCAATCATTTTGTTATCTATTCTTACTTGGTTTGATGCTTCGCTCCAAGATTTTTTTAAATCATCTAATTCCATAATCATCCTGTTTTTTTATTTTTTTTTTTAACTTTTCTTTAATTCGTGCTATTTTTGTTCCAACATTACTTTCAGATATTCCGATAATTTCTGCAATTTCCTGATAACTTTTGTCTTCCAAATAAAGCATTACAATTCCTTTATCTAATAAGTTTAAATTGTCTATATGTTGCTTCAATAGGTTTAATTTTTCCTCAAAATGATGGTTTTCATCCTGATTAAACTCTATATCTTTTGATTCTATTGGTACTGTTGTTACTTTCCTTTTTGCTACTTTTAAATTATATATTGCAACATTCATAGCCACTCTATACATCCAAGTGCTAAAACTCGATTTTTGATTAAAACTGTAATATGATTTCCATAGATTATAAATAATTTCCTGTATTAAATCATTTCTATCATCAATAGTATCTGTATAGAATGAAGATATTTTATATAGTATACCTTCATTAGTTTTTATGGCAGTTGTAAATTTTTCTTTTTTATCCATTAAATTCTCTTAAATTAGTTAGTATCAAAATTACTTACTATGAGCCAATATCCAATCTGATAATTGTTTTAAAACAAATGGAGCTATTGTTTGATCTATAGTACTGTATTCATTCATTTCACCTGTTTCGCATTCTTGAAATAAATGATTAAGATTTGGAATTTCATTTACAGTAAAATCTTTGTTATTTGCTTTGGTTAAGGCGTTTCTGATTCCTTCTTGATTGATTTTTGGTTCAACCTGCGTGTCTTTGCTTCCATTTAAAGCAAGGACAGGGCAAGTGATTTTTTCGAGTTTATTTGCAGGATTGTAATTGTAAAAATACCTGTTCCAAGGAGTGGTTCTTATTTCTATTAAATTTGAAATAATTGTTTCAATTTTTGAGTCAGAATTAATTATTGGTTTAAGCATCGGAACAATTGCTTCATTATAATGAATTCTTAATTCTTTTTTAATTTCAGTTAGATCTTTATCTGCAGCAGCTATTTTAATCGCTTTTTTAATTGCCAATTCATAGGCAACTTCATCTTGTACAGGAAAACCTCTTGTTTTTTTTGCAAGGAACAAGGAAACATCGCTTCCAGAGATTCCTGAACCTCCCAGCATAATAATAAAAGCGACGTTCTTGTTAAGATTGGATACCATTGGGGCAATAATAGCACCTTCGCTATGTCCTATTAAACCAATTTTACCTACATTTTTTCTTGATTTTAAATAATCAATAGCACTCAATACATCTGATGCTAAATCTTTGGTGGTTGCTAAACTATGGTCTCCAGTAGATTTTCCAAAACCTCTATCATCATAACGAAGTACACCAATTCCTTGTTTGGTTAAGTAATCCGAAAGCACCAAAAATGGTTTGTGTTCATAAAAAGTTTCATCTCTATCTTGCGGTCCACTGCCACTAATTAATATTACGATGGGATATTTACCAGTTTTGCTAGGAAGTGTAAGTGTTCCTGATAAAGTTATGTTTGCTTCTTTATTGTAAAATGTTATTTCTTCTTCTATATATGGATATGGTTTTACTGGTTCTTGAGGTCTTTTAAAAGTATGTTCAGTTTCAATTTGCACCTTTTTTAGAACCAATGGCAAAGCATTTAATCCTTCTGTAAATGTTCCTTCTATTTGTGATAAATCTTTATTGAAATTGCCTTGGTATCTAAACCCTAAATTAGATCCATCCACAACTAGCACTGCTTTTGAAAAAACAGTTTCTTTAGGTTTAAGATTTGTAGTCCTCATCGCAGGAATATCTATTATTGTAGAATATTTTTCGCCGATTTTTTCAAAAGTAAAATTAAAAACGACTGGTTCGCTTTTTCCGCTTTCAATAATTCCACTCCATTTACCTGAAATATCTTGTGCATAAGTGGTAATAGAAAAAAGCAGAATTAAATGTGTGATAATTTGTTTCATTTTTCAAAGTTTAATTTTTGTTGAACAATTAACTTCATTGTTGAAGTCATTATCCTATTAGTGTATTAAAAATTAAAAAAATCACAGTTTTAGACTGCCCCCAAAAGTTTAGATACTATTTGGGGGTATTTTTATGGAAAGAAAAGTCAAATATGATTATACATTTAAACTTGAATGTGTAAAATTAGTATTAGAGAAGCATTATTCTTGTAACTATGTTAGTCTTGAGAAAGGTCTATAAAACCCAACCCACTTACGAATGTTAGATTCATTTAGACCTTTCTCAAGACTAACATAGTTACAAGAATAATGCTTCTCTAATACTAATTTTA